>NZ_JAPEPX010000001.1:2385000-2685000 GCF_026339935.1 Streptomyces sp. NBC_01551 | reverse complement strand
GCGGGGGACGCCGTGCCCGGAGGAGCTGGTGACGCAGACGCTGGGGCCACCGGTCCGCCCCGCTCCGCCCCGGCCTTGATCCATTTTTCTTTGCGTTCGGTCCGGGTGCGTTTGCCGCCATATCTGCATACGATCCCAATAGTCCGATTGGGTGCTTCCCGAGGGAGTTGACGACGGGATGAGCAAAGAGCAGAAGCAGGATTTCCGGACGGCTGTCGCGAAGGCGCTGGAGTCCAACCAGGAGCGCCGCACGCAGGGCCACGGCTTCGAGGGTCCGGTACGGAGCAAGGTCAAGGGCGGTGCGCACACGAAGGCGGAGCTCAAGCGCTCGGGCACCCCGCAGGGTGACCGCATCGGTGAACGCAGTCGCGGCCTGAGCTGATCCCCGCGATCCCCCCTGTCCGGCCCTCGGCCCTTCCGGTTTCGACCGGGAGGGCTTTTTGCCGCCGGTCGGGAGTGGCCTTCGTCGGGCGTCGGCTTAACGGCTTCGGCGGGGAGGATCCGGACAACTGTTACATGTCCGACGGATGGTCTAGACGTCACCCCCGTAGCGTTTCGGTTGTCGCTGAGGGCGTCGCCGAGTGCGTCGCCGAGTGCGTCGCTGAGGGCGTCGCGAGGCCGAGGTCCGGGGCCGCACCGTCGTGATCGCAGGCAGCGCCGCTCTGGCCGCCGTCGGCGGGGCGCGGCGGGGCTCGGCTTCGCGATGCCGCGCCACGACCGGTACCGGGGCCGGCTGACCCCGCCCGGCCCGTCTGCCCGGCCCGTCTGCCCGGCCCGTCTGCCCGGCCCGTCTGCCCGGCCCGTCCGCCCCGCCCGCCTGCCCCGCCCATCCGCCCCGACCGGAGTACTTCCATGACCCGCACCCTCGATCCCGTCTGCCGCCGCACCCGCCGGGCCCGCCGCGTCGCCACCACCACCGCCCTCGCGGTCGCCGTGTCCGGCGCCCTCGCGGCCTGCGGTGGCGCCGCGGCCGCGGGCGGTCCGGAGCTCGCCCCGGACCCGAAGGTCGGCAGCACGGCCGCCGCCGCTCCGGTGGCGGACACCGGGCTCTCGCTCCCGAAGTCGCGCCCGACCGGCATGAGGATCGACGCGGCCGGGGTGGACGCGAAGAAGATGCTCGACCTCAAGGTGGACGCGGCCACGGGAGAGCTCGGCGTACCCGACGCGGACACGGACGCCGACACCCCCGGCTGGTGGACGGGCGGCGTCACGCCGGGCGAGAAGGGCGTCGCCGTGCTCGTCGCGCACTTCGACACCGCTCACGGGCCGGCGCTGATGAAGGACGTCAAGAAGATCAAGCTCGGCGACCGGATCGAGGTGCCGCGCGAGGACGGGAAGACCGCCGCCTTCAAGATCCGCGAGATCGAGGACGTCAACAAGAAGGACTTCCCGACCGACAAGGTCTACGGGCCGACCCGGCGCGCCGAGCTGCGCCTGCTGACCTGCGGCGGTGAGATCAAGGACGGCCACCGCACCAACAACGTCATCTTCTACGCCGATCTGGTGGCGTGATCCCGCGCCCGCGCGCCCAGGGCCCCGACCGGCTGTGGCCCGAGCGGCCGCCGACGCCGCCCGAGTCGGCCGAGTCGGCCGAGAGCGTGGCGTACGGGCCGTCCGAGCCGTCCGAGAGCGTGGCCCACGGGCCGCCCGAGCCGGTCCCGGGGGTCGGCGTATCGGCCGGGCGGCCGGCGCCCCGGCTGACGGAGGTCGTCCGGAGCGCGAGGGGAACCCGCTGATGCGTCGCCTCCGGGCCCGGCTCCCCGCCCGGGCCTCCACGCTGACCTGGAAGGCCGCGGTCTTCATCACCCTGATGTGCTGCGGCCTCGCGGCGCTCCTCGGCGGGCTCGTGCACGGCGCGATGACCCACCAGGCCACCGGAGTCGCCCGCGACAAGGCCCTGGCCCGTCTCACGCACACCGTCACGTCCTACGAGGCCGGCGCGCCCATACCGCCCGGCGAGGGCATCGATCCGGCGGGCCTGCCCGGGGAACTGCGCGCCCTGGCGGCGAGCGGGAAGCGCGGCACCGCCGTCGGGGAGCACCGGGGCAAGCCCGCGATGTGGGCCGCCGGACCGGCCGACCACGACGGCGTGATCGCCGCCGCGGTCGACTACAGCGGCAGCGAGCGGGCCATCGCCGACCTGGACCGGGCCCTCGTCGGCCCCTCCGTGCTCGCCATCGGCGCCACCCTGCTCATCGGCGCTTTCGGCGTCACCCGCATCACCCGGCGGCTGCTCCAGACGGCGCAGGTGGCCCGCCGGATCACCTCCGGCGACCTGGACGCCCGCGTCAACGACGCGCCGCGCAACCGGGACGAGGTCGCGGCGGTGTCGGGGGCGCTGGACACCATGGCGCCCTCGCTCCAGCGCGAGCTGGAGGCCGAGCAGCGTTTCACCGCGGACGTCGCCCACGAGCTGCGCACCCCGCTGACCGGCCTGAACGCGGCCGCCGAGCTGTTCCCGCCGGGCCGGCCGGCCGCACTGGTACGGGACCGGGTGCGGGCGATGCGCGCGCTGACGGATGACCTGCAGGAGATCTCCCGGCTGGCTGGACTCGTACGACCTGGGCGAGCTCGCGGCCCGCGCGATCCGCGCGTCGGGGACGCGCACGTCGCTGTCGGCGCCGGTTGCGGTGGCCGTCGCGGTCGCGGCGGACGGCCGCGCCACGCTGACCGTCACCGACGCGGGCCCGGGCTATCCGGAGTACCTGCTCGCGACGGGCCCCAGCGGTTCCGTACGGAGGGCATGAACAAGGGCCACGGCCTCGGCCTGACCATCGCGGCGGGCCAGTCCGAGGCCCTCGGCGCCACCCCGGCGTTCCACAACCCCGCTTCGGGCGGCGCCGAGGCGCGCCTCAGGCTCCCAGCGCCCGCAGCACCGGCAGCAGTTCGGCCTCCTCGCGGTCGAGATGCGCCAGCAGCCGCCGGCCGAGCACCTCCAACTCCCGCCTGACGGCCCCGCCCTGATCCCGGCGGAGCGCCTCGCCGAGCTCCTGCTGCATCCGGGCCATCTCCCGGTGCTCGTCCCCCAGCCGCCGGAAGAACCCGGCGAGCTGCGGATGCTGCCCGGCGAGCCACGGGAACAGCCCGGCGTCCTCCCCGGTGTGGTGGGCGTCCAGGGTCTGGCAGAAGGCCAGGCAGTGCTGGCGCAGCTGCATCCCGACCGGCGCGGCGGCCTCACCGGCGGGCAGCCGCAGGATCTCGCCGATCTGCGTCCGCAGCCACCCGTGCACCCGCACGACCATGCCCGCGACGCCGCCCTCCTCGCTCCCGGCCCCGTGCGTGCGCTGCAACTCCACGACGGGGATCACGCGCCGCGTCTTCCTCTGGTACTCCCCGTACCCGGGCTCCTCCCGCACGACGTGCGCGAACAGCTCCTCCCGCCGCGCCCCTTCGGCGGGCACGGCCACGGCCTCGTAGTCCTCGGTCCCGGCCTCGACCCGTACGAGGGGACGCGCGAGCAGATTGTGATACCAGTCCGGGTGCCGGTCGGCCCCGGCCGCGGACCCGACGACGTACACCCCCTGCCCTCCCGGCCCGCGCACACACCCCAGCGGCGCGGTGTGCTCCCGCCCGGAGCGCGCCCCGGTGGTGGTGAGCAGAAGGAGCTCGGCCCCTTCGAAGGGCCCGCCGACCTTGCCGGCGTTGGCTCGGAATTCCTCTATGACAGCCTGATTGAACGACATGAACCAATGACCTCTCGCGGTGTCTCCGTGCATGCATGACGGCAGCAGAACAACCGCGGAACTCACCCGTAGCCGGTGGCGAACACGCCCATGACCCGGTCCTTCACGAACAGGCGCTCACCCGGAATCCGCCCGGCCCACATCTCAGTAGGCGGCCCACGTGGCACCCACCCATAAAACCACACCACCGGCAGCCCAACTGCTGCCCACCCACCCGCCTCTGGGAGAACGAACGCCTGCTCCCGGCCCCCGAGAAGACCCCGAGAAGCCCCTCCCGGAAACGCCGAAGACCCCCAGCCGTGACCGGCTGGAGGTCTCCTCGCTCGTGCCCCCGGCAGGATTCGAACCTGCGACACCCGCTTTAGGAGAGCGGTGCTCTATCCCCTGAGCTACGAAGGCGGGGTGGCCGGGCCGTGAAGGGGTGGGCCACCGCGGTCAGTGTAGCGGGTTGGGCCGATCAGTACCGGACTACGGTCGGTGGGTGAGGTCTCACGGTGCGCTCGCGGCTCCGGCACGGCAGACGCGTCGCTCTGGTGGGTGTCCGTGAAGTCGGCCCCGGCGGCCTTGGCGGTGATCAGGGTCTGCTCCCGGGGTCGGCGCGGGTGGCGGAGTCGTCGGGGTGAAGGGTGTGGTTTCGCGCCAGGTTGGGGGGCCGGGGGGCGGGGTGTCCCGGCCATGGGGGGAGGGGGGTGTGTGGTGTGCGTGGCCGGTTGGGGGCGTGTTTCCCGGGGCTGAGGGGGAGTGCGCCGTCCTGCGAGGGGGGCGGGTGGCCGGGACGTAGACGGTCAGGGTCCGGTCAGGCTGTTCTCGGCAGAACTTACCCGCTGGTTACCCGCGATTACTCTGTGGCATGTTCTCGTGCGCAGAAACTGATCACGACCTTCCATCGGAGCGCCACATGGCCAGGCAGCACCGTGCCCTTCGCACTCGCCAGGAACTGATCCGCTCGGCCGCCGAGGCGTTCGACCGCGTCGGCTACGGCGAGGCGTCCATCGCCACGATCAGTTCCCGGGCCGGTGTGAGCAACGGAGCGCTGCACTTCCACTTCAAGAACAAGAAGGCGCTCGGGGAAGCGGTCGAACTGGTCGCGGCCCAGGTGCTGCTGCACGTCACCGGGCAGGTGCCGCTGCGCCACCCCGCCCCGCTCCAGCTCCTCATCGACACCTCGCACACCCTCGCCCGCACCCTGCGCGACGACCCGGTGCTGCGCGCGGGGTTCGGCCTCGGCTGCGACCGGACCTGGCACAGCGTCGTCAACCTGTGGGAGCACTGGCAGGACTGGGTCCAGCTGATGCTCACCGTGGCCAGGGACCAGGGCAGCCTCGAACCGGGCGTGGCGATCGAGGACGCCGTGTTCACCATCGCGGCCGTGTGCGCCGGTTTCGACGTCCTGAACCGCACCGGCGTGGAGTGGGAGGCGCGGCGCGCCGTCACGCGCTTCTGGCGGCTGATGCTGCCCCAGTTGTCGACCGAGGCGGCGCGGGAGCACCTGAGCCCCGAGGGGAGCGGCGCGGCGGCGTGTGCCCGGGGCGAGGGGTGGTCCGGCTACCGGGACATGGCGGGGATCTGCGGGAATCCCGCCTACTGCTGATTCCGTTCCCGCCCCGTCCGAGCAGCGGCTTTGTGCGGTGTTTGGACGCGCGTTGAGCGTCGGGCCGGATCGTGGGTGCCGTTCGGCCCCGGCGGTGGGCGACGGCGAGTGACGGAAACGGGGAACGCGGCATGGGCAGCGAGTGGTTTCGCAGGTTCGCTCCTCCCGGAGGGAACTCCGCCTCCGCGAGCCGGGCCACGCTGGTGTGCTTTCCCCACGCGGGCGGCGCGGCCAGCGCCTACCTGCCGCTGGCCCGCGCGCTCGCGCCCGGCGTCGGGATCCTCGCCGCGCAGTATCCCGGCCGTCAGGACCGCAGGAGCGAGCGGCCGGTCGCCGACATCGGGGAGCTCGCCGACTCCCTCGCCGCCGAGGTGAGCCGCGAACTGCGCGGCACGTACGCCTTCTTCGGGCACAGCATGGGCGCCCTCCTCGCCTACGAGACCGCCCGCCGGCTCAGGGATCTCGGCGTCGCCGGGCCCGTCCGGCTGTTCCTGTCCGGCAGGGGAGCCCCGACGCTCCACCCCGGCCGGCACGACCGGATGTCCACGGACGCCGACGTGCTGGCGGCGGTGCGCCGGCTCGGCGGGACCACGCCGGCCGTCCTGGACGACCCGGAGCTGCGGCAGATGGTCATGCCCGCCCTACGCGCCGACTACCGGGCGATCGGGGCGTACGCGTGGCGGGAAGGGGAGCCGCTGGACGTCCCGTTCAGCGTGTACGTCGGCGACAGCGACCCGGTGGTGAGCGTGGCCCAGGCGTCCGCCTGGCGGGACTTCACCACCGCGCCGACCAGCCTCGACGTCTTCCCCGGCGGCCACTTCTACCTGGACGGGCAGCTGCCCGCGCTGGCCAGGGCAGTGGCCGGGGCGCTCACCGGGGACCTGACGGCCGTCGATCTGCCCCTTCCCCGAACCTGACCGTCTCCTGAACCGGCTTGTCCGAGATTTGTGTGCGCTTGGACCGGCGTCTTGCAGTCTGATGACGTGATCTTGGGCGGATGACCGGGGGATTCGATTCGATGCAGTTCCGATTGCTGGGTCCGATGGAAGTGGTCGACAACGACAGGACGGTGGTGCTCGGCGGCACCAAGCAGCGCGCCACGCTCGGCTTCCTGCTTCTCCAGCCGAACAAGGTGGTGGCCACCAGCCGCCTGCTGAACGCCCTGTGGGGGGTGGACGAAGCCCCCGTGACGGCACGCAAGATCCTGCAGAACGCGGTCTACGGCCTGCGCGGCGTGCTGTCGTCCGCACACGGCGCGGGCAACCCGGCGGGCGCGGCGCTGCTGACCCAGCCGCCCGGCTACATGATGCGGGTCGATCCGGAGCGGGTGGACCTGCACCTCTTCCACAGCTGGGTCGCCCAGGGCCGGGACAAGCTGGCCAAGGGCCACCCGGAGGCGGCGGCGTCGCTGCTGCGCGACGCGCTGGCGCTGTGGCGCGGGCCCGCCCTCGCCGACCTGGTGGAGCGGGGGGTCGAGTGGCACGAACTGGCCGCGGTGCAGAACACCCGCCTGGACGTGCTGGAGGACTACTTCGAGGCGCAGTTGGCCTGCGGCCGCCACCACGAGGTCCTCTCGGAGCTGGAGACCACGGTGCGGGCCGAGCCGCTGCGGGAGCGCTCGTGCGCCCAGCTGATGCTCGCCCTGTACCGGTGCGGCCGACAGGCCGACGCGCTCGGCGTCTACAGCCGCGTACGGGCCGTGGTCGTCGAGGACCTGGGCCTTGAGCCGGGCCGCGGTCTGCAGCGGCTCCAGCAGCGGATCCTCACCCAGGACCCGGCGCTCGCCCTCGGCCGCGCGCCGGCCCGGTACGCCCCGCCCCCGTACGGGGCGAAGGGTGAGGGCGGCGCCCGGGAGCACGTCACGCTCGCCGCGCCGGTACGCGACACTCCGGCTCCGGTGCACCTCCCGCGTCCGGCCGCCGCGCAGCAGCCGACGTGGGCCGGGAGCGAGGAGCCGGGCGCCGACGCGGCGCAGCCGCGCGCGAGCACCGAGCGCCGCCAGGTCAGTGTCGTCTCCGTGCGCACCCGTATCGCGCCCTCGCTCGGCAGCGGCGTCGACCGGGAACTCGACGACCTCCTCGACGGGGCCGCGCTGCTCGTCAAGGAGCAGATCGAGCGCTTCGGCGGCACCGTGACCGCCTCCATCGGCTCGGTGTCCCTGGGCCTGTTCGGGCTCGACGACCCGCACGAGGACGACGCGCGCCAGGCCGTTCTCGCGGCCCTCGCGATCCGCGACGTCCTCGACGTTCCGGCGGGAGCGGGCTCCGAGACCGCCCGGTCGACGGTGCACGCCGCGGTGACGACGGGCGAGGTGCTGCTGCGTCGGCGCGGCCGGGAGCGGGCGCCGACCGCCGTCGGAGCGGTCCTCGACGAGTCCCAGGCGCTGCTGTGCGACGTGCCCGCGGGCGAGGTGCGGGTCAGCGACGCCGTCCGCCGCGCGAGCGAACGCGCCGTCCGCTACCGCCGTTGTGACGCGCCGACCGTGAGCTGGCACGCGCTGGGGGCGAGCGCCGGCGGGGCCGACGGCGCGGAGTCCGCCGAGCAGGCGGTCGAACTCGACGTCCTGCGCGGCCTGGTGAAGCGCACCCGGCACCGCGCCGTGCCCCATCTGGTCACGGTCCTCGGCGAGAGCGGCACCGGGAAGAGCCGGCTGCTGGGCGAGTTCGGGCGCTGGGTCGCCGAGCAGCCGGACGCGCCCCTCGTCCTGAGCGCACGCGCCCCCGAAGGCGGCGGCGCCATGCCGCTGGCGGTGCCGGGCCGGCTCCTCGCGGCGTACTGCGGCATCAGGCCCGAGGACGACGAGGCCACCGCGCTGGCCGCCCTGGAGCGCGAGGTACGCGCCCTCTACCTCTCCGCGCGGACGGTGGAGCAGCGGCTGCCCCGGCTGCGGGCCCTCATCGCCAGCGGTGGCGCCGACGTCCACGGTGGCGCCGATGTTCGCGGCAGCGCTGATGTTCGCGGCAGCGCCGAATACCCCGGCCGCGCCGACGGCCGCTCCGAGGCGCCGAGCCCGGAGGAAGTCCTCGACGTATGGCGGGAGTTCCTGCTGGAGGCCGCGCAGCGGCGCCCCCTGGTGCTGTGCGTCGACGACCTGCACCACGTCCCGGACGCGGCCCTGGACGCCGTCGGGGAACTGGCGGACTCCGCCGGTGCCGGGCCGCTGTTCGTGGTCGCCTGCGCCGGGCCCGAGCTGCTGGCTCGCAGGCCGTCCTGGGCCGGCGGCAAGAGCCACACCACGACGGTCACGCTGGACCGGCCCGAGCGGATCACCAATGAGCAGCTGGTCGAGTTCCTGCTCTCCGCGGCCCGCAGCGAAGGGTCGCGGGGCCCCGGCGGCCGTGACACGAGAACGCCCGCCCCCGTGCGGGAAAGGCCGAGGGGAAGCGGTCATTCCCCGGTAATCAAATCGGGGTCTTGTACGTCCGTTCGCGATTACCGGCAGGGGACCGGGGCGGGGAACTCGCGCTGGTAGCGTCCGAGCCGATCTGTGCAGGTGCTGTCGACAATGAATGGGAGTGAATGCGTCGTGTCCGAAAACAGTTACTGGCTGGTGACTGACATTGAAGACCATCAGGAGGCGTTCGGAAAGGCGTTCAACTCCGGTGACGCGAACGCGGTGAACGCGATGTACACCGACGACGCGGTCGGCGTGTGGGAGCCGGGATTTCCGGTCTACGGCCAGGAGCGCCGTGATTATGTCGTCGAGTTCCTGAAGACCCGCAAGCCCTCGGTGGAAGCGACCGTGCGCCAGCAGCTGGTGGTCGGCGACACCGCGATGCTCGTGGTCGAGTGGCAGATGCAGGCCCTCGACACGAACGGCGAGCCGGAGCAGCTGGAGGGCGTGGCCATCGACGTCCTGCACAAGGGCGCGGACGGGTTCTGGCGCTACCGCGTGGACAACCCCTTCGGGGTGAGCGGCCCGTGGACCGCTGAGGACGACGCCGCCCAGGGCTGACCGCGAGAGCGGCGAACGATCGAAGACACCCATCGCGGCGGACGCCGCACGAAGTACGGAGATGTACCTGTGTCCACTGTTTCTGCCTCCGAGTCGCCGGTCACCGTGGTCGGCCTGGGCCTGATGGGCCAGGCGCTCGCCGCGGCCTTCCTGGCGAAGGGCCACCCGACCACCGTCTGGAACCGTTCGGCCGGCAAGGCCGAGGAGCTCGTCGCCAAGGGCGCCACCCTCGCCGACTCGGTCAAGAGCGCGGTGGAGGCGAGCCCGCTCGTCGTCGTCTGCGTCTCGGACTACGACGCCGTGCACGGCCTGCTGGACCCGGTCGGCGCGTCGCTGGCGGGCCGCACCCTGGTCAACCTCACCACGGCCAGCTCCACGCAGGCCCGCGAGAGCGCCGAGTGGGCGGGCAAGCTCGGCGTCGCCTACCTCGACGGTGCGATCCTGGCACTTCCCCAGGCCATCGGCACCGAGGAAGCCACGCTGCTGTACTCCGGCCCGAAGGCCGCCTTCGAGCAGCACCAGGCGACCCTGCAGGTGCTCGGCGAGGCCGGCTCGCTCTACCTCGACGAGGACCACGGCCTGTCGGCCCTGTACGACATGTCCGTGCTCAGCATCATGTGGGGCGTCCTGAACAGCTTCCTGCACGGTGCCGCGCTGCTGGGCACCGCGAAGGTCAAGGCGACGACGTTCGCCGAGCTGGCCACCGTCGCGATCAACGTCACCGCCGGCTACGCCTCGGCGTACGCCCAGCAGCTCGACGAGGGCGAGTTCCCGGCCACCGACGCCACCATCAACGTCCACGTGGGCGGAATGCAGCACCTGCTGGAGGAGAGCCAGGCGCTCGGCGTGAACACCGAGCTGCCGAGTTTCTTCCTGGAACTGGCCAAGCGCGCCGTCGCCGACGGCAATGCCGAGGACAGCTACGCGGCGATGATCAAGCAGTTCCGCAAGCCCTCCGCCTGATTTCTTCCCTGCACCGCAACGGGCGAAGCCGGAAACCTGATCGCGGAATTCCGCGCCCGGGTTTCCCGGCTTTGCCCGAAGTCCTGTAAACCACTCCAACGCTTCCATGGTCAACGGGGGAATTTCGTGTTCGACGGAAACGGAAACGGAAACGGAAAAGCGACCAGAGCCGCGCCTCGCCGTACGGTGTCCAGGAGGGCGGCGCTCAAGGCGGGTGGCCTGGCCATCGCCGGAACGGCGCTCGGCGCGGGATTTCCCGGGCTCGCCGAGGCCGCCGAGGGCGGGGACCTCACCGGCCGGCAGAACTACGACACCATCGTCGTCGGGGCCGGGCTCTCCGGTCTCACCGCTGCCCGCGAACTGCGGGCGAAGGGCCAGCGCGTACTCGTGCTGGAGGCGCGCGACCGCATCGGCGGGCGCACGTGGACCGACACGTTCAACGACTACCAGATCGAGCGCGGCGGTGCCTGGGTCGACCCGAAGCAGCCGCACGTCTGGCGTGAGATATCGCGCTACAAACTGAAGATCGTGGCCGACGCGGGGCCCGAGCGCGTCCTCATGCCGACCACGAGCGGGTTCGCCGAATTCGACCCGGTCACGGCCTACACGCGCCAGGGCGAGCTGTTCACGCCCTTCTTCGAGGGCTCGCGGGACTACTTCCCCAAGCCCTACCAGCCGTTCACCCGGGAAGACCTCCTGGGGCCGCTGGACCGGCTGTCCCTGCGCGACCGGCTCAACCAGCTGGCCTACGCGCCCGAGGACGAGATCCGGATGACCAGCACCACCGGGCTGTACGGTGCGCCGACCTCGCGCGGCTCGCTGCTCGAACTGGCCCAGTGGTGGGCGCTGTCGGGCTGGAGCTACGAGGGCTTCTCCGCGATCAACACCTACCGCATGGAGCAGGGGACCATCGCGCTGGCCAACGCGCTCCTGGCGGACGGCAAGCCGGACCTCAAGCTCAAGTCCCCGGTCGCCTCCGTCACCCAGCAGAACGGCCAGGTGAAGGTGGTCACCCGGGCGGGCGCGGCCTACACCGCCGCCGAGGTCGTCATGGCGGTGCCGGTCAACGTCTGGAAGAAGATCACCTTCAACCCGGTGCTGCCGCAGGCGCACCGGGACGCCACCGCCCAGGGGTACGGCGTGCCGCGCCAGAAGAAGCTCTGGCTGGACCTGGCCACCCCCGCCGACCGGTTCATCGCCGAGGCGCCCGAGGACCACCCCTTCGTCATCCTGGGCCGGATGAACGAGAACGCTCCCGTCGTGGCGTTCACGGTCGACAACACCTTGAACGTCGCGAACCAGGCGGCGGTCGAGACCGCGGTACGGCGGATCCTGCCGTCGGCGAAGCTGCGCGCCTACACCGTGTGCGACTGGCAGGCGGACGAATTCTCCCTCGGCGGGCCCGCGTACCGGCAGCCCTCCCAGCTGACGAAGCTGCACCGGGCGATCGGCCAGCCCTTCGGGAAGGTCAAGTTCTGCGGCGACGACGTCGCCCTCGGCTGGAGCGGATACATGGACGGCGCCATCGAAGCGGGGCTCAGGGTCGCCGGCTCGCCCACGCTGTCGCCGACGCCGTCGGTCGCGCCGAACACCCGGGGCCTCGCGGTGCCGAACGTCGATCCCAAGATCTACCGCTCCATGGTCGGCCTGTAAACAACCACCCAGTGCCAGTCGGATCAGGGGTAGCCATGCCGTCGACAGTTAAATCCGTAACCGAACCAGTGGACTCGCTCTTTTCCTGGTTCCGTGAGATGCACGAAAAGAATCCGGTACACCACGACGATGAATACGGGTGGCAGTTGTTCCGCCACGCCGACATCACCCGGGTCCTCACCGACCCGAACACGTTCTCCTCGGACACGGTTCGGCTGTACAACGAACCGCAGCCCGATTTCGACCTGTTCCTCGCGGGCAACCTGGTCACCAACGACGCGCCCCATCACCGCAAGCTCCGCCGGGCGATCAGCCACGCCTTCACCCCGCGCGCGGTGGCGGGCCTGTCCGACCGGATCGGCCGGACCGTCGACTCCCTGCTCGACGGGGTCTCGGGATCGGACACCTTCGACCTGATCGGCGAGGTGGCCTACCCGCTGCCGATCATCGTGGTCGCCGAGATGCTCGGCCTGCCGGCCGAGGACGTGCCGATGTACCGGGCGTGGGGCGACGCACTGGGCGCGCTCGACGCGGCGACCGTGCCGCCGGAGGTGATGGAGTCCGACATCGTCCCCGCCATCCGGGAGATGAACGCGTACATCCTCGAACACGTCCGCAGGTGCCGGGAGAACCCCGGCGACAACGTGATCAGCGGGCTGGCCCGGGCCACCATCGACGACAAGCCGCTGCGCGACGGGGACCTGATCGGCCTGATCGGCCTCACCCTGTTCGCCGGCCACGCCGCCTCCATGGCGCTGCTCGGCAACGCGGTCATCACCTTCGACCGCCACCCCGAGGCGTACGCGGCCCTGCGCGCCGACCGCGAACTGCTGCCCAACGCCATTGAGGAGCTGATGCGGCTGTACCCGCCGTTCTCCCGGATGGCGCGCGTGACCACCACCGAGACCGAGCTCGGCGGGCACGCGATCGGCAAGGGCGAGCTGGTGACCCTGTGGAGCGGCGCGGCCAACCGGGACCCGCTGCGTTTCCCGGACCCGGACCGCTTCGACATCCACCGCGACACCAGCGGACACATCGCCTTCGGGCAGGGCATCCACTTCTGCCTCGGCGCTCCGCTGGCCCGGCTGGAGGCGAAGATCGCGCTCAACGCGCTGTTCGACCGCTTCGACGACATCTCCGTGGACCACGCGGCCGGTGTGGAGTTCGAGGACCCGATGCAGATCATCTGCCCCAGGCGGCTGCCGGTACGGATATCCGGTTCCGCCGGCCGCAGGTAGGGGGAGGCGTGTCTTCTTCAACGACCCCTTCAACGCCCCCTTCAACGACCCCTCCAACGACCCCGTCTTCAACGGTTGCGGCGGCGTGGCCGTCGGCGTCGTGGCGGTCATGGCACCGGCCGCTGGTGCTGAGCGCCGCGGCGATGGTGCCGATGGCGGTCCTGTGCGCGGTGGGACTCGTCGTCGACGACCGCGTCCTGCTGGACGCGCCCCTCTGGTACAAGCCGTTCAAGTTCACGGTCTCCTTCGCGGCGTACTGCCTCACCCTGTCCTGGATGCTGTCGCTCCTGCCCCGCGGCCGCCGCGTGGCCTGGTGGGCGGGGACGGTCGTCGCGGTCGCGTGCGTCATCGAGATCGTGATCATCACGGGGCAGGCGGCGCGCGGGAAGCGCAGCCACTTCAACTACGAGACGCCCTTCGACGCGGCGATGTACAACGTGATGGGCGGCGCGGTCATCTTCCTGTGGCTCGCCACGTTCGCCCTCGCCGTGCTGCTGCTCCGCTCCCGCATCGCCGACCGCGCCTCCACCTGGGCGATGCGCTGCGGGATCGTGCTGGCGCTGGCCGGGACCGCCGTCGGGTTCCTGATGGACCGGCCCGCGCCGGGGCAGCAGAGCGGCGTCTCCAAGGTGGTCGGCGCGCACAGCATCGGCGTGCCGGACGGCGGCCCCTCCATGGCGCTGACCGGCTGGTCGACCGCGGGCGGCGATCTGCGGATCCCGCACTTCTTCGGCATGCACGCGCTACAGCTGCTGCCGGTGCTGGTCATGGTGCTGGTCGCCCTCGCACCGCGCTTCACCCGCCTCGCGGACGACCGGGTGCGGCTGCGCCTGGTCCTGCTCGCCTCGGGGGTGTACGCCTGCGTCTTCGCCCTGCTGTTCTGGCAGGCGCTGCGGGGCCAGCCGCTGGTCCACCCCGACGGTGTGACGCTGGGGTTGGCCGGTCTGATCCTGGTGGCCGCCGTGCTCGGGACCTACGGGTCCCTGCGGGCTCCGGCCTCCCCTCCGGGGGAGACCGCACCCGACGCCGCCGAAGCGGTCGGCGCCGTCAAGGAGCTCACGTAGCGGTCCCGCGTCCCCCTGCTGACCCGCATCACGCTCGCGGCCCGGTGTTCCTCGAACACCGGGCCGCGTTCTCGTTGTCTCAGAAGCCGTTGAAGAAGCCGTGCAGCCGGCTGATCCGGCCGCCCTCGAACCAGGCCACGTCGAAGCCGCTGGCCACCGGTGCGCCGCCCGCGGGGCCGACCTGCCACGAGAAGTGGACGGCGCCGTGGTGGGTGAGCACCGTGCCGTGGCTGAAGCGCATCCCGGTGAAGTTCTTCTGGGCCACGGAAAGGTACTGGTCGATGGCCGCGGCGCCGTCCGCGGCGATGGTCGGGTCGGTGTACGTGGCGTCCGGGGTGAATACGTCGGCGAGCAAAGCCTGCCGGGCCCGGGAATCCGATTCGTTCCACATCGCGATGTATTTTTCGACGAGCTTGGTGACGGCGTTCTTGTCCATGGTAAAAGACTAGGCCTTTCGGTCCGGCTCGGGCGTACGGGTTTTCGGCCAAACAGCGAGCCCACTCTCACCGCAGGGCGAGAGTGGGCTCGGTGGGAGTGGAAATCAGAGTGAACTGGGCAGGTGCGACGGGAAATATCCGGCGCGGACGAAGAAACTCACGTATTTGTCGAACAGTTCCCGGTCGATCGGCGGGCATTCGATGCCGGTGCCGCGCAGAGCTTCCTCCGTGTCCGACACGTCGATCGGCGGGTAGGTGGTCGTGCCGCTCCCCGCGTTCATCCCCTCGAACGAGTCCAGCAGCGGGACGACGGCGTTCTTGCGGTCCGCGCGCACCCGGGCCGACCACGCGTCCCAGTCCAGTTCCGGCAGGTCGTAGCCGAAGGACCTGAGGTGTCCGACGAACTCGGTGAAGGTCTGGTCCTGCCGGTTGTAGAGGTGGAAGGTCCGGCTCGCGGTGTCCTGACGGGCCGCCAGTGCCGTGATCGCCGCGCTGACGTAGTCCACCGGGACCATGTGGAGGACGCCGGCCAGGCTCTCCGGTACCGCCCCGGCCTCCAGCAGGCCCTTGAGGCTCAGCCAGACGAAGTCCTTGGTCTGGCAGGCGCCGGTGACCCGGTCGCCGCAGACGACGTCCACCCGGTAGACCGAGACGGGCAGCCCCCGGTCCCTGGCGATCTCGATGACCTGCTCGGCCACCCACTTGCTCCGCAGGTACCCGTTGTGCAGCAGGTGTCCGGGTCCGGTCGGGTCGCCCACGGTGGCCGCGGCGGCGTCGGGGCCGGGTGCGGGGAACACCCCGGTCGTCGACACGTAGTGCACCGGAACCGTCCGGTGCGCCGCGGCCAGCCGCAGGACCTCCCGGGTGCCGCCCACGTTGCCCGGCGCGAGCGCCGTGTAGGGCCGCACCCAGCTGACCGTCGCTCCGGCGTGGTAGACGACGTCGACCCGGCGGGAGAGGTCGTCGAACTCCTCCTCGGTCAGGCCCAGTCGGGTCGCGGTCAGGTCGCCGACGACGACGGAGAGCCGGGACGGGTCGATGTCGTCCCAGACCTGGTACCAGGCCAGGTTCTCGTGCAGCCGGCGGGTCGCACCGGCCCGGTCCTCACCGCGCACCAGGCAGTGCACGGTGGCCGTGGTCGAGCGCATCAGGTCGCGGAGCAGGAACGCGCCGAGGAATCCGGTGGCGCCGGTGAGCAGGATCTCGGAGGGGTCCGTGGCCACCCGGCTGACCTCGCCGGCCGGCCGGACGTCCTCGTCGAGGTGGACCTCGGCGGCGAAGTCGACGTCGGCGGCGCCGGCGGCCTCCCCGGTCGCGACGGCCAGCAGTGTGCAGAGGTGCTCCACCAGCTTCTCGGGCGTGGGGTGTTCGAAGACCAGCGAGGGCGGCAGCTTCAGACCGGTCGCCTCCGCGAGCCGGTTGCGCAGCTCCACCGAGGTGAGCGAGTCGAAGCCGGAGTCGGAGAAGCGCTGGTGTTCCTCGATCGCGCCCGGCGCCGAGTGCCCCAGCACCAGGGCCACTTCGCGGTGGAGGAAGTCGGCGACCACGTCCCGCCGGCCCGACGGGGACAGACCCGCCAGCCGCTCGGGCAGCAGCTCGTCCTCGGACGGGGACCCGTCGGAGCCCGCGTCGGCGTTCTCGACCAGCCGGCGCAGCAGGAGCGGCGCCCGCCGGGCGTTGGACCGCAGGGCGGTCAGGTCGACGGGGGTGACGACCAGCGCGGGCCGGTCGGTCCGCAGCGCCAGGTCGAGCAGCTCCGGCCCGCTGTCCTCGGTGATGGTGAGCAGCCCGGAGCGGGCGATCCGGTCGAGTTCGCCGCGGGTCAGGTGCCCGCTCATCCCGCGCTCGTGCGCCCACAGCCCCCAGGCCAGCGAGGTCGCCGGCAGCCCGAGTCCGCGGCGGTGGGCGGCCAGCGCGTCGAGGAAGGTGTTGGCGGCGGCGTAGTTGGCCTGGCCGGTGCCGCCGATGACGCCCGCGACGGACGAGAACAGGACGAAGGCGTCCAGGTCCCGGTCGAGGGTGAGCTCGTGCAGGTTCCACGCGGCACGCACCTTCGGCCGCAGGACGGTCGACATCCGCTCCGGTGTCAGGTCCGGGATCATGCCGTCGTCCAGGACGCCCGCGGCGTGCACGACGCCGGTGAGCGGGTGCTCGTCCGGGATGGCGTCCAGCAGCGCGGCGAGTGCCTCCCGGTCGGCGGGGTCACAGGCGACGACGCGTACCTGTGCGCCGAGTGCGGTGAGGTCGGCGGCCAGTTCGGCGGCGCCGTCCGCCTCCGGTCCCCGGCGGCTGACCAGCAGCAGCCGGGACACTCCGTGCGTGCGGACC
Source organism: Streptomyces sp. NBC_01551 (assembly GCF_026339935.1). Lineage (NCBI taxonomy): Bacteria > Bacillati > Actinomycetota > Actinomycetes > Kitasatosporales > Streptomycetaceae > Streptomyces > Streptomyces sp. NBC_01551. The sequence continues at coordinate 2,668,088 of NZ_JAPEPX010000001.1, read as the reverse complement.
AGGTGACGGGCGAACAGCCCGCCGAGCGCCCCGGTCCCGCCGGTGATCAGCACGGTGCCGCCGGAGCGCCACAGGGCGCCGGTCCGCGGTTCGCCGCCCGGGGGGAGCTTGGCCACGCCGGGTACGAGCACTTGGCCGGAGCGGACGGCGGCCTGCGGCCGGCCGGCGCCCAGGACCGACCCCAGGACCGACGGCAGGGCCGCCAGGGATGCCGGGTCCGTGTCCACGTCGACGAGCACGACCCGGCCGGGCGCCTCCGACTGGGCCGATCGCAGCAGCCCCCACAGCGGTGCGGCGACGAGGTCCGAGACGTCCGTGCCGTCGTGGTCGGTGGACACGGCCCCACGGGTCAGCACGACCAGCGGGACCTCGGCGGTGCGGTCGTCCGCCAGCCACGACTGGAGCAGGGTCAGCGCCCGCCGCGTGCTCTCCTCGGCGCGCCCGGGCACGTCCGCGCCCGGGGGGAAGACCATCGGGACGACCAGGGCCTCGTACGGCGTGTCCGAGTCGAGCGCGGCCAGCGCGTCCGCCACCTCGTCGAAGACCGCGCCGGGGGCGAATTCCGGCTCGTCGGGGAGCTCGGTACCGCCGAAGCGCAGCGTCGCCGGCGCCGGCGCCGGCGCTGTGGCCGCGGCCGGTACGGTCGCGGTGACCGGGGCCCAGTCGACGCGGAGCAGCGAGTCCCGCGGCCCCGTCACGGTGGTCGCCGCGGCGGAGACCGCGTCGGGCTTGAGCCAGTACCGCTCCCGCTGGAACGGGTAGGTCGGCAGGTCGACCCGCCGCGCCCCGGTCCCGGCGAAGAAGGCGCTCCAGTCGACGGGGACCCCGGCGGACCAGAGCCCGCCGAGCGCGGCGACGGCGCCGTGTGCCTCGTCCTGGCCGCTCCGCACCGCGGCCACGGGGGTGATCGGCGCGCTCTCGGCGACCAGGGCGGAGAGGACTCCGGCCGGGCCCAGCTCCAGGGTGACGCTCACGTTCCGGTCGCTCAGGGTGCGGGTCGCGTCGAGGAAGCGGACCGGCCGGCGGACCTGGTCCACCCAGTACTGCGGCGACCGCAGCTGTTCCTCGGTGGCGAGCTCGCCGGTGAGCGTCGACACGATGGGGATGTCCGGCGCGTTCAGGGTGACCGTGCGCAGCACCCGGCCGAACTCCTCCAGCATCGGATCCATGAGCGGCGAGTGGAAGGCGTGGCTGACGGTCAGCCGCTTGGCGCGGCGTCCCCAGGACCGTACGGTCTCGCTGATCTCCTCGACCGCGTCCCGGTCGCCGGAGACCACGGTCGACACCGGGCCGTTGAGCGCGGCGATGGCCACGGCGCCGTCGGAGCGCAGCAGTGGCGTGATCTCGTCCTCGGTGGCCTGCAGCGCGGCCATCGCGCCGCCCTCCGGCAGCGCCTGCATGAGCCGGCCGCGCGCGGCGACCACGGCCGCCGCGTCCGGCAGCGACAGCACTCCGGCCACGTGCGCGGCGGACAGCTCGCCGATCGAGTGGCCGGCGAGGTAGTCCGGGCTGATCCCCCACGCCTCGAAGAGCCGGAACAGGGCGACCTCCAGCGCGAACAGCGCCGGCTGGGCGTACCGGGTCCGGGTCAGACGGCTCTCGTCGTCCAGCACCTCGTGCAGCGGCTGCTCCAGGTGCGGGTCGAGGTGGGCGCAGACCGCGTCGAAGGCCTTGGCGAACTCCGGGAACTCCTCGTACAGCCGCTTGCCCATGGCGACGCGCTGCGCGCCCTGGCCGGTGAAGAGGAAGGCCAGCCGGCCGCCCTTGCCCGGCGCTACGGCGCTCGCGGTCCGGGCGCCTTCGGCGGCCAGCGGGCGCAGGGCCGCGAGCAGCGACCCGGCGTCGGGACCGACCACCACGGCCCGGTGCGGCAGGGCCGCGCGGGTGGTGGCCGTCGAGTAGGCCAGGTCGGCCGCGGACAGACCGGGGTTGTCCTCGACGTACGCGATCAGGTTGCGGGCCTGGGCGGCCAGGGCCGGCCGGCTCTTGGCGGACAGCGGCAGCGGGACGAGCCCGGGCGCCGCCGCCGGGCTCTCGCCCGTCTCCGCCTCGCCCGTCTCCTCCTCGGGAGCCTGCTCCAGGATCACGTGCGCGTTGGTGCCGCTGACCCCGAAGGAGGAGACCGCCGCACGGCGGGGCCTGCCCGTCCGCGGCCACGGACGCTGCTCGGTGAGCAGCTCGACCGCGCCCTCGGACCAGTCGACCAGCGGTGTCGGCTCGTCGACGTGCAGGGTCCGCGGCAGCTGCCGGTGCCGCATCGCCTGGACCATCTTGATCACGCCGCCCACGCCGGCCGCCGCCACCGAGTGTCCGATGTTGGACTTCAGCGACCCCAGGTAGAGGGGGCGTTCGGGGGCGTGCGCGGCGCCGTAGGTGGCCAGCAGCGCCTGCGCCTCGATGGGGTCGCCGAGCCGGGTGCCGGTGCCGTGCGCCTCCACGACGTCCACGTCGGCGGCGTCCAGGCGCGCGCCGGCGAGCGCGGTGCGGATGACCCGTTCCTGCGAGGGGCCGCTGGGGGCGGTGAGGCCGTTGGAGGCGCCGTCGGAGTTGACGGCCGACGAGCGCAGCACGGCCAGCACCCGGTGCCCGTTGCTCACGGCGTCACTGAGCCGTTCGAGCAGGATCAGCCCGACGCCCTCCGCCCAGCTGGTGCCGTCGGCGGCGGCGGCGAACGACTTGCACCGGCCGTCGGGGGCCAGGCCGCGCTGGCGGGAGAAGTCCACGAACCCGCCGGGGCTCGCGGCGATCGTGACGCCGCCGACGAGCGCGAGGCTCGACTCGGCGGCGCGCAGCGACTGCGCCGCCAGGTGCATCGCGACCAGGGACGACGAGCACGCCGTGTCCACGGTCATGGAGGGGCCCTCGAAGCCGAAGGCGTAGGAGACGCGGCCGGAGACGACGCTGGCGAGCTTGCTCGTCAGCAGGTACCCCTCGAACTCCTCCGGCCCGGCCAGCCCCAGGTAGGACTGCTCCACGGCGCCGACGAAGACACCGACGTCGGAGCCCTTGAGGGTGGTCGGGTCGATCCGCGCGTGTTCGAAGGTCTCCCAGGCGGTCTCCAGCAGCACCCTCTGCTGGGGGTCCATCGAGAGCGCCTCGCGCGGCGAGATGCCGAAGAACGCGGCGTCGAACTCGGTCGCTCCGTGGAGGAAGCCGCCTTCCCGGGTGTACGTGGTGCCCGGGACGTCCGGGTCGGGGTCGTAGAGCGCGTCGACGTCCCAGCCGCGGTCCGCGGGGAAATCGGTGACGCCGTCCCGGCCGTCCGCGACGAGCTTCCACAGGTCATCGGCCGAGCGCACGCCGCCCGGGTAGCGGCAGGCCATGCCGACGATCGCGATCGGTTCGGCCCGGCCGGACTCCAGTTCCGCGATGCGCGCTCTGGCTTTCCGCAGGTCGGCGGTGACCCACTTCAGATAGTCCGCGAGCTTCTTCTCTTCCACCATGAGGGCTTTACCTGTTCCAGAAGTCGGGCGGGAGTCAGTGCTTGGCGCGGCCGAGCTCGTTGTCGATGAAGTCGAGCAGTTCGGCGGTCGACGCCGATTCGAGCGGGTCGGCCGGGTCCGCGTCGGATCCGTCCCCCGGCGTCGTGCCGGTCTCCAGCCACCGCGACAGCAGCGTCTGGAGCCGGACGGTGATCTCGTCGCGGTCACCGTCGATGCCGGTGGCGTCGCCGGCCGCGAGGACGTCCTCCAGCTCGTCCAGCGCGGCGAGCGCGGTCGGGCGCGGCCGCGCCGCGGGGTCCGGCGCGCTGTCCGCCGCGAGGCGCGAGAGCAGGAACTCGGCGAGCTTCGACGGAGTGGGGTGGTCGAACACCGCCGTGGCCGGCAGCCGGGAACCGGTGCTGGTGTTCAGCCGGTTGCGCATCTCCACCGCGGTGAGCGAGTCGAAGCCCAGCTCCCGGAAGGGCTGTTCGGGATCGATCGCGTCCGGGTCGCCCAAGCCCAGTACGGCGGCCACGGTGCCGCGGACGAGGTCGAGGACGAACTCCTCGCGCTCGGCACCCGTCATCCGGGAGAGCCGGTCCGCCACCGGTGCCTCGGCGGCGGCCGCCGAGGGGCGGCCGCGCGGCGGCACCAGCGCCCGCAGCAGCGGGGGAACCCGGTCGAGCGCCCGCAGCACGTCCAGGTCGAGCGGCGTGACGGCCGGCGCGGGCCGGGCCGTCAGCAGCGCGGCGTCGAAGAGCGCCGTCCCCCGCGCCGCGGCGATCGGGGTGAAGCCGTCCCTGGCGAGGCGGGCGCGGTCGACGTCGCCGACGCCCGCGTTGATGCCGCCGTCGACGTCCCACATCCCCCACGCCAGCGAGGTCGCGGGCAGCCCCTGGGCCCGGCGGTGCTCGGCGAGGGCGTCGAGGTACGCGCCGGCGGCGGCGTGGTTCGCCTGCCCGGGTCCGCCGAACAGGGCGACGGCCGAGGAGAACAGGACGAAGGCCGACAGGTCCGCTTCGCGCGTCAGGTCGTGCAGGTGCCACGCGGCGTCGGCCTTGGGGCGCAGGACGGAGTCCAGCCGCTCCGGTGTCATGGACGTCAGCAGGCCGTTGTCCACGATGCCCGCCGCGTGGACGATCGCGCTCAGCGGCCGGTTGGTGGGGACCCCCGCGAGCAGCACGGTGAGGGCTTCCCGGTCCGAGACGTCGCAGGCGACGATGTCGACCGTGGCGCCGAGCCCGGTCAGTTCGGTCCGCAGACCGGCAGCTCCCGCGGCCCCCGCGCCCGAGCGGCTCGCCAGCAGGAGGTGTCGGACGCCGTGCTCGGTGACGAGGTGGCGGGCGAAGGTGGAGCCGAGGACGCCGGTGCCGCCGGTGATCAGGACGGTGCCGTCCGGATCCCACACCGGGCCGCCCCCGCCCGTGCGCACCTCGGAGGAGCGGATCCGGCTCAGCCGCGGGACGCGGACCTGGCCGGCCCGGACGGCGGCCTGCGGTTCGTCGGCGGAGAGCAGGGAGGCGAGCAGGGCCGGCGGAACCGGCTCGGTGCCGCCTTCGGTGTCGGTGTCGATGTCGGTGTCCACGAGCGTGATCCGGTCGGGTGCCTCCGACTGCGCGGACCGGACCAGACCCCACACCGCCGCGGCGGCCGGGTCGGGTGCCTCGGTGTCCGCCGTGGCGACGGCGCCCCTGGTGACCAGGACCAGGCGGGTCCCGGCGAACCGGTCGTCGGCCAGCCATTGCTGGACGAGGGTCATCGCGCGCCGGGCGAGCCGGTGCGCGGCGTCGGCGGACCCGGGGACCGCGGCCGGCGCCCCGTCGTCGCCCCGGCCGCTCTCCAGCGGTACGAGGAGGGCCTGGACCCGGATCCCGGAGTCGAGCGCGGCGCCGAAGGCCGCCAGGTTCTCGTACGACGGGACCTCGCCGTCCTCGCCGCGGGAGCGCCCGAGCCTCGCCCAGGTCGCCGCCCGGGCGGACGGCCGGACCACGTCCGGGATCCAGCCGACGCGGTGGAGCGCGCCGAGGGGACCCGGCTCGCCGTCCTCCGCGCCCGCCGCGGTCGCGAGTTCCGCCGACGGCTCCAGCCAGTAGCGCTCGCGCTGGAAGGGGTAGGTCGGCAGGTCGATCCGGCCCGCGCCGGTCCCGGAGAAGAACGCCGGCCAGTCGACCGGCACGCCCCGGGCGTACAGCACGCCGAGCGCGTTGACCACCGTCTGCGACTCGGGCTGCTTCTTGCGCATGGCGGGAACCGCGACCGCGTGGTCGACGCTGGCGGCGGCCATCGCCGAGAGGACCCCGTCGGGGCCCAGCTCCAGCAGCGTGGTGACGCCCTCCGCCTCCAGGGTGCGCACCGCGTCGACGAAGCGCACCGGGTTGCGGATCTGGTCCACCCAGTAGTCGGCCGTGGTCCAGGCGTCCCCGTTCTCCACCTGGCCGGTGACCGTGGAGACGATGCCGATCCGCGCCCGGTGGAAGCTGAGTTCCTTGGCGATGTCGCGGAACTCGTCGAGGATCGGGTCCATCCGGTGCGAGTGCGAGGCCCGCAGGATCGGCAGGACCTTGGTGTTGCGGCCGCGTTCCCGCCAGATCGCCGCGACGGCGTGGACGGCGTCCTCGTCGCCCGAAAGGACCACCGCGCGCGGGCCGTTGATGGTGCCGATGACCGCCCGCCCCTCCGGGTCGAGGGTCTCGCGCACCTCCTCCTCGGTCGCCTCGACGGCGATCATCGCGCCGCCCTCCGGCAGGGAGCGCATCAGGCGTCCGCGGGCGGTCACCAGGACCGCCGCGTCGGGCAGCGACAGCACGCCCGCGAGGTGGGCGGCTATCAGCTCGCCCGTCGAGTGGCCCACCAGGTAGTCGGGGTGCACCCCCCACGTCTCGTAGAGGCGGAACAGCGCCACGCCGACCGCGAAGAGGGCGGCGAGGGTGTAGTCGATCTGGTCCAGCTCGTCGCCGGACTCGATCACCGAGCGCAGCGGTCGGGGCAGGTGCTCGTCGAGGGCCGCGCAGACCTCGTCGAAGGCCTCGGCGAACACCGGGAAGGTCTGGGCCAGTTCGCGCGCCATGCCGATGCGCTGCGCGCCTCCGCCGGTGAACATGAAGGCGAGCTTGCCCTCGTCCTTGGTACCGACGATCGTGCCGGCGCTGTCGTCCGCCAGTGCGGCGAGGCCCTCCAGCAGCTCGGCCCGGCCGGACGCGAGCGCCACCGCGCGGTGACGCAGCGCGGAACGGGTGGTGGCCAGCGAGTGGGACAGGCCGAGCAGGTCGACGTCGGGCCGTTCGGCGAGGAGCGAGCCGATGCGCTCGGCCTGGGCGCGCAGCGCCTGGGGGGAGCGGGCCGACAGGACGTACGGCAGGACCGGCGGCGTCACGGCGGCGGGCGCCGGGGCCGCCGCGGGCGCGGAGGCCTGCTCCTCCTCCGGGACGTGCTGCGGGGCCTGTTCGACGATGACGTGCGCGTTGGTGCCGCTGAACCCGAACGCGGAGACGGCGGCGCGGCGCGGCCTGTCCGACACCGGCCAGTCCCGCGCCTCGGTGAGCAGGCTCAGCGCGCCGGTGCTCCAGTCGACGTGCGGCGTCGAGTCCTCGGCGTGCAGGGTCTTGGGCATGACGCCGTGGTGGATGGCCTGGACCATCTTGATCACGCCGCCGACGCCGGCGGCGGCCTGCGTGTGCCCGATGTTGGACTTGAGCGATCCGAGCCGCAGCGGCTGATCCGCCGGCCGGTCGCGGCCGTAGGTGGCGAGCAGCGCGTTGGCCTCGATCGGGTCGCCGAGCGGCGTTCCGGTGCCGTGTGCCTCGACCATGTCGACGTCGGCGGTGGTGAGTCCGGCGCTCGCGAGCGCCTGGCGGATCACCCGCTCCTGGGCGGGACCGTTGGGCGCGCTCAGGCCGTTGCTGGCGCCGTCCTGGTTGATCGCCGATCCGGTGATCACGGCGAGGACCTCGTGGCCGTTGTTCCGGGCGTCGGAGAGCCGCTCCACCAGTACGAGTCCGGCGCCTTCGGCCCAGCCCGTGCCGTCGGCGGAGGCCGCGAAGGACTTGCACCTGCCGTCGGCGGACAGGCCGCGCAGCCGGGAGAACTCGACGAACGCCTGCGGCGTGGACATCACCGTCACGCCGCCGGCCAGGGCCAGGTCGCACTCCCCGCGACGCAGCGCGGCCGCCGCGAGGTGCAGGGCGACCAGGGAGGAGGAGCACGCCGTGTCGACGGTGACGGCCGGGCCCTCCAGGCCGAACACGTACGACAGCCTGCCCGACGCGACGCTGCCGGCGCTCCCGCTGTAGAGGTAGCCCTCGAACTCCTCGGGCGGCAGGTGCGGGCGCGACCCGTAGTCGTGGTACATCGACCCGATGAACACGCCCGTCCGGCTGCCGCGGACCGAGTCGGCGGCGATTCCGGCCCGTTCGAAGCTCTCCCACGCCGTCTCCAGCAGCAGGCGCTGCTGCGGGTCGGTGGCCAGCGCCTCCCGCGGCGACATGCCGAAGAACTCCGGGTCGAACTTGTCCGCGTCGTGGAGGAATCCGCCCTGGTCGGTGTAGGACTTGCCGAGGCTGTCGGGATCGGGGTGGTAGAGCCGGTCCAGGGGCCAGCCGCGCTGCTCGGGGAACGGGGTCACGGCGTCCACGCCGTCGGCGACCACCTGCCACAGGCGTTCCGGCGAGTCGACGCCGCCGGGGTACCGGCACGCCATCCCGACGATCGCGATGGGCTCCCGGTCCTTCTCCTCCATCTCGCGCAGCCGCCTGCGGCTGGCCTGGGCATCGGCGACAGCACGCTTGAGGTACTGGCGGAGTTGTTTTTCGTCAGTGCTCATTTGCCCTCAGCTTTCCAAAATCGCCTCAGGAGAGGCACCGGACTTCGGCATTGTCGCCCGGGCGTTGTCCCGATCCGGTAATTCCGCACTCTTGTCCGGTGCGTGGACTTCCGGTGACTTCGGGCTGATGCGCCAGTGAGCGAGCGATTACAGGGCCGTGAGAAGGGACGGGTAGCGTGCCGGGCACGTAGGCCCTCAAAGGTTGGGAACCGGACTTAAAAATGATCCCGGAAATCGAAGAAAGCGATCTCGCGGAACCCTATATCGGGGGTCTGCTCGCCTCGCTCGGCCTGAGCGTCCACTTTTCCAGGGCGGAAAAGGACAGCCTCTTCTACCGTGACGACGCGGGGCGCGAGGTGTCGGTGCTCGACCTCGTCGGCGGCTACGGTTCGACGATCGTCGGGCACAACAATCCCGACATCGTCGGATACGCGAAGGAACTGCTGGACCAGGGGGTGCCCGTCCACGCGCAGTTCTCCAAGCACCCGTACGCCAACACCCTCGCCCAGAAGGTCAACGCCGTCCTCAGGCGCGAGTTCGCCACCTCGGAGCCCTACTCCGCGATCTTCGCCAACAGCGGCGCGGAGGCCGTCGAGATCGCGATGAAGCACGCCGAGTTCGACCGGGTCGCGAAGCTGGCCGAACTGGCCGAGGCGATCGAGGAGAACCTGGAGGCGGCCGGTACGGCCGTGGCCGGCGGCGCCGGGGTCGTCGGCGGCGAGCCGTTCGAGCGCCTGGGCGCGGCCGCGGCCCTGCCCCTCGGTGCCTCGGCGGACGAGGTGATCGCCGGGATCCGGCGCGTCAACGGTGCGCGCATGGCGACGGCGCCGGTGTTCCTGGCGCCGGAGGGCTCGTTCCACGGGAAGCTGGTCGGCAGCGTCCAGCTGACCCACAACCCCGGTTTCCGGACCCCGTTCACGTCACTGGCCGCGCAGTGCCGGTTCGTCGCGGTGCACGAACCGGACGCGCCGGCCAAGGCCGTCGAGTCGGAGCGCAAGAGCCTGTTCGACCTCGCGGTCGACGGCCGTGAGGTGCGCGTCGTCGAGCGGGAACTGCCGGTCATCGCCGCGTTCGTCCTCGAACCGGTGCAGGGCGAGGCCGGGATCAGGCCGTTCGACCGGGAGACCGCCCAGCGCATCCGGCAGGCGTGCGAGGCGGCCGACGTCCCGATCATCGTCGACGAGGTGCAGAGCGGCATGGGCCGCACCGGCGCCTTCTTCGCCAGTTCGCACCTCGGCCTCCAGGGCGACTACTACACCCTCGCCAAGAGCCTGGGCGGCGGGATCGCCAAGGCGGCGATCACGCTGGTGCGCGGCTCCCGCTACCGCAAGGAGTTCGAGCTGGTGCACAGCTCGACCTTCGCGAAGGACGCCTTCTCCACGCTGATCGCCGACCGGACCGTGGACCTCCTGGAAGCGGAGGACGGCAAGGTCTACCGCATGGCGGCGGAGCGCGGGGAGCGGCTGACGCAGATGCTCCTGAAGCTGCGGGCGGAGTTCGGCGAGCTCGTCAAGGAGGTCCGCGGCAAGGGCCTGATGATCGGCCTGGAGTTCCACGACCAGTCGGATTCCCCGTCGGCGGTCATCGCCGAGCAGTCCCGCGCGGGCCTCCTCGGCTACCTGCTGTCCGGCTACCTGCTGCGCGTCCACGCCGTGCGCGTCCTGCCGACCGCGAGCGCCACGAACACGCTGCGGCTGGAGCCGTCCGTCCACATCACGGACGCCGAGATCGACCGGCTGGAATCGGCGCTGCGCGCACTGCTGGACGTACTCCGGGAACAGAACGGCGCCGCCCTGCTGCCCTGAGGAATTTCGGAGATCGGATTGACGGTTCCCGGTGCGCCCGCGCGCACCGGGAACCGTATTGCGGCTGTCTGGAATCGTAAAGGAAAGAGCTGTTTTACATGACGACATGGCATGACGGTTACGAGGACGGTCGTGGCGAGCCGGTTGCGATTGTCGGAGTGTCCTGCCGACTGCCCGGGGCGACCGGTGCGGACGAGTTCTGGGATCTGCTGAGCGACAGCCGCAATTCGATCACCGAAATACCGAAGGGCCGGCGGGACCGGATCTCGGATTCCGTCCGTTACGACGGCGGCACCCGCTTCGGGGCGTTCCTGGACGGGGTCGGCGACTTCGACGCCGGATTCTTCGGGATCTCCGCACGGGAAGCCGCCGCGATGGACCCGCAGCAGCGGCTCGTACTGGAGCTGGCCTGGGCCGCGCTGGAGGACGCCGGCATAGTCCCCGCCGACCTGGCCGGTTCGGCCGCCTCGGTGTTCGTCGGCTCGCTGCGCGACGACTACGCCGGCCTGGTGCTGAGCAGCGGCGACGGCGCGATCACGCAGCACACGAACACGGGTACGCACCGCGCCGTCATCGCCAACCGGGTCTCCTACGCCTTGGACCTGCGCGGCCCGAGCGTCGTGGTGGACACGGCGCAGTCCTCGTCGCTGGTCGCGGTCCATCTCGCCGCCCAGAGCGTACGGTCGGGCGAATCGCCCGTCGCCATCGCGGCCGGTGTGAACCTCAACCTCCTCGCGGAGGGGGCGCTGGGGGCCCAGCGCTTCGGCGGCCTCTCGCCGGACGGACACAGCTACGTCTTCGACGCCCGGGCCAACGGGTACGTCCGGGGCGAGGGCGCCGTGGTCATGGTGCTCAAGCCGCTGGCGGCGGCCCTGGCCGACGGGGACGACGTCTACGCGGTCATTCGCGGCAGCGCCGTGAACAACGACGGCGCCACCCCCGGCCTGACCGTGCCGAGCCCCCAGGCGCAGGAGCGGGTGATCCAGGCCGCGCTGCGGCGGGCCGGCGTCAGCCCGGACCAGGTGCAGTACGTCGAACTGCACGGCACCGGGACCCCGGTCGGCGACCCGATCGAGGCGGCCGCGCTGGGCGCGGTCTTCTCGGGGCGGCGCGCGGACGGCGCCGCCGGCGAGGAAGACCCGCTGCTCGTGGGGTCGGTCAAGACCAACATCGGGCACCTCGAAGGCGCTGCCGGGATCACCGGGCTGCTCAAGACCGTGCTCGGCATCAGCCACCGGCGGCTTCCCGCGACCCTGAACTTCCAGACCCCCAACCCGGACATCCCGCTCGACGACCTCGGACTGCGGGTCCACACGGACCTCTCCGACTGGCCGCACCCGGACCGGCAGCTGATCGCCGGGGTCTCCTCCTTCGGCATGGGCGGCACCAACGCCCACCTGGTCGTGAGCGAACCGCCGGCCACCACCGGGCGGGCGGCTCCCGGGCAAGAGGCTCCCGAGCGCGCGCCCGGCGAGCCGGACGCCCGGCCGGTTCCGGTTCCCGTCTCGGGCCGGACCCGGGCCGCGTTGCGCGCGCACGCCGCCCTCCTGCGGGACGCCGACCTCACCCCGTACGACCTCGGGTTCTCCCTGGCGACCACCAGAACGACGTTCCGGCACCGGGCCGTCGTCCTCGCCTCCAGCGCCGAAGACCTGCGCAGCGGGCTGGACGCGGTGGCGAACGGGACGTCCGCGCCGCACGTGATCTCGGCCGAGGCCGAGGCCGCGGACGCCGCCGAGGCCGGGCCCGCGGCCGCCGGCCACGGCGACGGGCCGCTCGCGGAACTGACCGCACTCGCCGCCGAGTTCGTCGGCGGCGCGGACGTCGACTGGACGGCCGCGTACGCGGACGCGCGGGCCCGGCGGGTCCGGCTGCCCGGCTACCCCTTCCAGCGGGAGCGGTACTGGACCGGCGAACACCGGAGCCCGGAGCAGGGCGCCGGGAGCGCCGGCGCGGCCGCCACGGACGCCGACGCCCTGGTCAAGGCCCAGGTGGCGGCGGCCCTCGGGGAGGGTGACCCGGACGCCGTCGAGCTGGACACGAACTTCCGCGATCTCGGCTTCTCGTCGCTGATGACCGTGGAACTGATCGAGAACCTGTCCGTCGCCACCGGGCGCGCGCTCTCCAGCGGCCTGCTGTTCGACTACCCGACGCCCCAGGAACTCATCGCCTACTTCACCGAGACCGGGACCGGGACCGGGTCCGGGAGCACGGCGAGGGACTCGTACGCGCCCGGGGCGGCCGGACGCACGAGCACCTTCTCCGGCCGGGACCCGGACGACGACGCGATCGCGATCGTCGGCATGGCCTGCCGTTTCCCGGGCGGGATCGAATCCCCCGAGGACCTGTGGCGGGTGGTGTCCGAGGAACGGAACGTGATCGGCACCTTCCCGGCCGACCGCGGCTGGCAGCCCGGTGACGGCTACTCCCGGGTCGGCGGATTCCTCGACACCGCCGCCGAGTTCGACGCGGCGTTCTTCGGCATCTCCCCCCGGGAGGCGCTGGCCATGGACCCGCAGCAGCGGCTGCTGCTGCAGACGGGCTGGGAGGCCCTGGAGCGGGCCGGGATCGACCCGAAGTCCCTGCGGGGCAGCCACACCGGCGTGTTCGTCGGCGGCACGGCCTCCGACTACGGCCCGCGGATGCACGAGGCGGGCGACGACGTCAAGGGCTACGTGCTGACCGGCACCACGACCAGCGTGCTCTCGGGCCGCCTCGCCTACCAGTTCGGGTTCGTCGGGCCGACGCTCACCGTGGACACGGCCTGCTCCTCCTCACTGGTCGCCCTGCACCTGGCGGTGCGGGCCCTGCGCGACGGCGAGGCCTCGGCGGCGCTCGCCGGCGGCGTGGCCGTGATGGCCACGCCCGGCATGTTCGAGGAGTTCTCCACGCAGCACGGGCTGGCCGCCGACGGGCGGTGCAAGCCGTTCTCGGACGAGGCCGACGGAACCGGGTGGGCCGAGGGCGTGGGCATGCTGGTGCTGGAGCGGCTGTCGGACGCCCGGCGCAGCGGTCACCCGGTGCTCGCCGTGATCCGCGGCAGCGCCGTCAACTCCGACGGCGCCTCCAACGGCCTGACCGCGCCCAGCGGTCTGTCCCAGCAGCGGCTGATCACCTCCGCGCTCGCCGACGCCGACCTGACCGGCTCCGACGTGGACCTGCTGGAGGCGCACGGCACCGGAACCTCGCTCGGCGACCCCATCGAGGCCGAGGCGATCCTCGCCACCTACGGGCAGGACCGCGACGCCCCGCTGTACCTGGGTTCGCTGAAGTCGAACATCGGCCACGCCCAGGCGGCGGCCGGTGTGGCCGGCGTGATCAAGGTCGTCCAGGCCATGCGGCACGAGGTGCTGCCGCGGACCCTGCACGCCGACGTCCCGACCTCCCGGGTGGACTGGACGTCCGGCCGGGTCGAACTGCTGGCGCGGTCCAGGCAGTGGCAGCGGACCGACCGGCCGCTGCGCGCGAGCGTGTCGGCCTTCGGCATCAGCGGCACCAACGCCCACGTCGTCCTCGAACAGGGCGAGAAGACCCCGACGGCGCTGGTCTTCACCGGCCAGGGGGCGCAGCGCCCCGGCATGGGCCGCGAACTGTACGAGGAGTTCCCGGTGTTCGCCCGCGCCCTCGACGAGGTGTGCGCCGCGTTCGAGCCCCATCTGGACCGGCCGCTCAAGGAGCTGATGTTCGGCGCCGACACCGGCGCCGACTCGGAACTGCACCAGACCCGCTACACCCAGCCGGCGCTGTTCGCCTTCGAGGTGGCGCTGGCGGAACTGGCCGCCTCGCAGGGGCTCGCCGCCGATCTGCTGGCCGGGCACTCCATCGGCGAGCTGGCCGCGGCCTACGTGGCCGGCGTGTTCTCCCTGCCGGACGCGGCGAAGCTGGTGGCCGCGCGGGGCCGGCTGATGCAGCGGGCCCGCTCGGGCGGGGCGATGATCGCCGTGGAGGCCACCGAGGCCGAGATCGCCGCGACCCTGGTCGACGGAGTCGTCGTGGCCGCGGTGAACGGCCCCGTGTCGGTGGTCCTCGCCGGTGACGCCGACGCCACCGAGAGCGTCGCCGCCGGCTGGCGCGAGCGCGGGCGCCGGGTCACCCGGCTGACCGTCAGCCACGCCTTCCACTCGCCCCACATGGACGAGGTGCTCGACGAGTTCCGGGCGGTCGCCGAGTCGATCGGCCACCTGCCGCCGCGGATCCCGGTGATCTCCACGGTGACCGGGCGGCCGCTCCCGGACGACGTGAGCGGGTACGCCGAGCACTGGGTCACCCAGATCCGCGGCACCGTACGGTTCCACGACGCCGTCACGGCCCTGCGCGACGCCGGCGCGGCCGTGTTCGTCGAGGCCGGACCGTCGGCCGCGCTGACCCCGCTGATCAGGTCCGCCGGCATCACCCGGGTCATCCCGCTCGGCAGGTCCGCCGGTTCCGAGGCGGAGGTCCTCGCCGCGGCGATGGCCCGGGTCCGGGGCGAGGAGCCCACCCACCCGTTCCAGCGCGAGCGGTACTGGCTGGCGCCTCGGTCGGCGCGCGGCGCCTCGGGGCATCCGCTGCTCGACTCGGTCGTCGAGCTGGTCGACCGGGACGCGGTGGTGCTGGCGGGCACCCTTTCGCTGGCCGACTACCCGTGGCTGGCCGGGCACGCGATCAACGGCTCGCCCCTGCTGCCCGGAACGGCGTTCCTGGAGCTGGCGCTGTTCGCCGGGGAACGGCTGGGACTGCCCGAGGTGGCGGACCTGACGCTGGAGAGCCCGCTCGAACTCCCCGGATCCGGCTCCGTCCAGATCCAGGTCACCGTGCGCGACCGGCAGCTGGCGATCCACTCCCGGCGGGACGGGGAACAGGAATGGACCCGGCACGCGTCCGGGCTGCTCGTGGACACCGACCCGGGCCTCGCGCCCGACCCGGCCGACCGGCTGGAGTGGCCGCCGGCCGCGGACCCGGTGCCGGTCGACGACGCCTACGGGCTCCTCGCCGAGCGGGGGTACGACTACTCGGGCCTCTTCCGCGGCCTGCGTGCGGTGTACCGCGACGGTGACACCCTCTACGCCGAGGTCGGGTTCCCCGACGGGGTCTTCGGCGCGGAACCCGGGTTCCTGCTGCACCCGGCGCTCGTGGACGCGGTGCTGCACCCGATCGTGCTGGGCCTGGTCGACGGCGGGGAGGGGACGCGCCTGCCGTTCGCCTGGAGCGGGGTGCGGGCCCACACCGGCGCCGTCGGCGGCACGGAGTTCCGTGCCCGGATCACCCCGGCAGGCGGCGACACGTACGAACTGCTGCTCGCCGACGCGACGGGAGCCCCGGTGGCCACCGTCGACGGCCTGGCCTTGCGGGCCTCGGCCCGCGACGGCGCGGGCGCGGCGCCGATGTACGAGCTGACCTGGCGCCGGGCGGACGCCGCCCCGGCCGGCGGCGGCGACGCCCTGCGGCCGACCCTCGTCGAGGTCGCCCCGACCGACGACCCGGCGGCCGCGGTCGCCCGGTCCCTCCGGGAGATCCAGGAGTGGGTGGCCGCCGAGCACGACCGCGACGAGCGGCTGGTCCTGGTCACCCGCGACGCGATGGCCGTCGTACCGGGTGAGCCGGTCACCGCTCCGGCCGCGGCCGCGGTGTGGGGCCTGGTGCGCACCGCCCAGAGCGAGTACCCGGACCAGTTCGTCGTGGTGGACGTCGCCGACGGCGCGGGCGGCGGAGCCGCCGAGCGGGACACGGCCGCCGCCGTCGACGCGGCGGTACGGACCGGGGAGCCGCAGGTCGCCGTGCGCGACGGCGCGCTCCTGGTGCCCCGGCTGTCCAAGGCCGCCCCCGCCCCCGCCGCGGACGCCGACGGCGCCGCCGGGCCGGGCCTCGGATGGAACCCCGACGGCACGGTCCTGATCACCGGCGCCACCGGCGCGCTGGGCGGGCTCGTCGCCCGGCACCTCCACCACCGGCACGGCGTGCGGAACCTGCTGCTGGTCAGCCGGCGCGGCCCGGACGCACCCGGCGCGGCCGAGCTGACGGCGGAGCTGGACGGCGCGCGCGTGGTCGCCGTGGACGTGACGGACCGGGCGGCGCTGGCCGCACTGATCGCGGACGTGCCGGCCGACGCGCCCCTGACCGCGGTGATCCACACCGCCGGGGTGCTCGCCGACGCCACCGTCACGGCGCTGACCGAGGAGCGGATCGGCACGGTCATGGCCGCCAAGGCGGACGCCGCGCGGTACCTGCACGAACTGACCGCGGACCGGGAACTCGCCGCCTTCGTGCTGTTCTCCTCGATCTCCGGTCTGCTGGGCACGGCCGGCCAGGCCAACTACGCGGCCGCCAACACCTATCTGGACTCCCTGGCCGCGCACCGCCGCGCCCTCGGCCTGGCCGGCACGTCACTGGCCTGGGGCCTGTGGCAGGAGGGCATGGGCCAGTCCTTGGGCGAGGCCGACCTGGGCCGCTGGACCCGGTCCGGGGTGGCGCCGCTGACCGCCGGGCAGGGGCTCGCCCTGTTCGACCGGGCGGTGTCCGGGGACGCGGCGCTGCCGGTCCCCGCCGCCCTGGCGCTGACCGGGCTCGCCGGCGGCGACTCGGTACCGGCCGTACTGCGCGGCCTGGTCCGCCGGCGCCGGCCCGCCAGGACCGAGCCGGCCGGGCGCGCGGGGCACGCGCTGACCGAGAAGCAGGCGCTGGAACTCGTACGGGCGGCCACGGCCGCGGTGCTCGGGCTCGCGAACCCGAACGCGCTCGACGTGAGCAAGGCGTTCCGCGAGCAGGGATTCGACTCGCTGGCCGGCGTCGACCTGCGCAACCGGCTGATCGCGGCCACCGGGCGGCAGCTCCCGGCCACCCTGGTCTTCGACCACCCCACCCCCCAGGCGCTGGCCGCGTTCCTGGCCGAGGACGCGAACACGGCCCCGGGCACGCGGCGGGCCGGGGACGCGCGGCGACCGGGCCGGGGCAAGGGCGGCCGGACCGACGAGCCGATCGCGATCGTCGGCATGGCCTGCCGCTATCCCGGCGGAGTCCGCTCGGCGGATGACCTGTGGCAGCTGGTGCTGGAGGGGCGGGACGCGATCTCCGAGTTCCCGACCAACCGGGGCTGGGACCTCGACCGGCTCTACCACCCCGATCCGGACCACTCCGGCACCAGCTACACCCGGCACGGCGGATTCCTGCACGAGGCGGACCTGTTCGACGCGGCGTTCTTCGACATGTCGCCGCGGGAGGCGCTCGCCACCGACCCGCAGCAGCGCATGCTGCTCGAAACCGCGTGGGAGACCTTCGAGGACGCCGGGCTCGACCCGGCCGTCCTGCGCGGAAGCCGGACCGGCGTGTTCACCGGCGTGATGTACGACGACTACGCCTCGCGGCTCCCGGCGACCCCGCGCGAGGTGGAGGGCTTCCTCCTGGCGGGCAACACCTCCAGCGTGATCTCCGGACGACTGGCCTACGTATACGGGCTGGAGGGCCCGGCGATCACCGTGGACACCGCGTGCTCGTCGTCGCTGGTCGCGCTGCACCTCGCCGCGAACGCGCTGCGCTCGGGCGAGGTGGACCTGGCCCTGGCGGGCGGGGTCACCGTGATGGCCGGGCCGAGCACGTTCGTCGAGTTCTCCCGGCAGAACGGCCTCTCCGTGGACGGCCGGTGCAAGTCGTTCTCGGCCGACGCCGACGGCACGGGCTGGTCGGAAGGGGTCGGCCTGCTCCTCGTGGAACGGCTCTCGGACGCACGCCGCAACGGACACCAGGTGCTCGCGGTGCTGCGCGGCTCGGCGGTGAACTCCGACGGCGCCTCCAACGGCCTGACCGCGCCCAACGGACCCTCCCAGGAGCGGGTGATCCGCTCCGCCCTCGCAGACGCCGGCCTGTCGAGCGGTGACGTCGACCTGGTCGAGGCGCACGGCACCGGCACCCGCCTCGGTGACCCCATCGAGGCACAGGCACTGCTGGCGACCTACGGGCAGGACCGCGACGAACCCCTGCGCCTCGGTTCGCTGAAGTCGAACCTCGGGCACGCCCAGGCGGCCGCCGGGGTCGGCGGGGTGATCAAGATGGTCCAGGCGATGCGCCACGGCATCCAGCCCCGCACCCTGCACCTCGGCGAGCCGTCGCCGCACGTGGACTGGTCCGCGGGCGCGATCGAGCTGCTCGCCGAACAGCAGGACTGGCCGGACCTCGACCGGCCGCGCCGCGCCGCGGTGTCCGCGTTCGGGATCAGCGGCACCAACGCCCACGTGATCCTCGAACAGGCCGAGGACCTCACCCGTGGCGCCCGCACGCCCGCCGGACCCTCCGCTGCGGCCGAGCCGCAGGGCGCCGCCCACCCGACGACGGCGCTGGTGCTGTCGGCCCGGACCGAGCAGGCACTGCGCACCCGCGCCGCGCAGCTGCGGACCCACCTGGACGAACACCCCGGCCTCGACGTCGCCGACGTCGCCGCCACCCTCGCCACCCGGCGCGCCCGGCTCGACCAGCGGGCCGTCGTGCTCGGCGCCGACCGGGACACCCTGCTGCGCGGCCTCGACGCCGTCGCGACGGGCACGTCCGGCGGGCCGGGCGTGGTGCGGGGCAACGGCGCGGGCCGGGGCGCGACCGCGTTCCTGTTCACCGGACAGGGAGCACAACGGGCCGGTATGGGCCAGGAGTTGTACGAGCGCTCCCCGGTGTACCGGGCCGCGCTCGACGAGGTGTGCGCGCACCTCGATCCGCTGCTGGAGCGGCCGCTGCGCGCCGTGCTGTTCGCCGGGCCCGACAGCGCGGACTCGGCCCTGCTCGACCAGACCGCCTACACCCAGGCCGCTCTGTTCGCCGTGGAGGTGGCGCTCCACCGGTTCGCCGAGCACCACGGGGTCACCCCGGACTACCTGCTCGGCCATTCGGTCGGCGAGGTGGCCGCGGCGCACGTGGCCGGCGTGTTCGACCTGCCCGACGCCTGCCGCCTGGTCGCCGCCCGGGGCGCCGCGATGCAGTCCGCCCGCGACGACGGGGCGATGGCCGC
Organism: Streptomyces sp. NBC_01551; assembly: GCF_026339935.1. Classification (NCBI taxonomy): domain Bacteria; kingdom Bacillati; phylum Actinomycetota; class Actinomycetes; order Kitasatosporales; family Streptomycetaceae; genus Streptomyces; species Streptomyces sp. NBC_01551. The sequence continues at coordinate 2,649,074 of NZ_JAPEPX010000001.1, read as the reverse complement.
ACTGGAGGCCACCGAGGAAGAGGTGCGCGAGTCGCTGGTCGCCGGGGCGGCCATCGCCGGTGTGAACGGCCCCCGGTCCGTCGTCGTGTCGGGCGACGAGGCCGCGGTCGCCGCGGTGAGCGGACACTGGTCGGGGCAGGGCCGGCGGACCCGGCGGCTCTCCGTCAGCCACGCCTTCCACTCCCCGCACATGGACGAGGTGCTGGCCGGCTTCCGGGCCGCACTGGAGACCGTCACCTTCCACGAGCCCCGGATCCCGGTCGTCTCGAACGTGACCGGGGAGATCGCCACCGCCGATCAGCTGACCTCACCGGACTACTGGGTGAGCCATGTCCGCGAAGCCGTCCGGTTCTTCGACGGCGTGCGCACCCTGCGGCGCGACGGTGTGACCGAGTTCGTCGAGCTCGGCCCGAACGCCGTGCTGACCGCGATGGTCGCCCAGGCGGTCGCGGACGAGGAGGACGGCGAGGGCGCCGGCACCTCGGTGTCGATGCTGCGTTCCGGACGCAGCGACGTGGAGAGCGCGTTCGCCGCGCTCGGCGCCCTGCACGTGCGCGGCGTACCGGTCGACTGGCCGGCGGCGCTCCCGGCAGCCGGGCCCGTCCCGTTGCCGCGCTACCCGTTCCAGCACCGCCGGTACTGGCTGGAGGACCCGTCCTCCCCGTACCCGCTGCTGGACACCGCGATGGACCTCGTCGACGGCACGACCGTCCTGACGGGCGAGATCAGCGCCACCGGATGGATCGGCGACCACCGCATCCGCGGCGAGGTCCTCGTCCCCGGCACGGCGCTGCTGGACATGGCACTGCACGCCGGGGCGCGGGTGGACTGCCCGACGGTGGCCGAACTGACCTTCACCACGCCCCTCGTCCTGCCCGAGGACGGAGCCGTCTCGGTCCAGGTCCGGGTCGGGGCCCCCGATCCGGGCGGCAGCCGGTCGGTACTGATCCACTCCAGGGAGGGTGCCGCGGCCGACGAGCGGGCCGAGTGGACGCAACACGCCCACGGGGTCCTCGTACCCGGGCGGCAGGAGCCCCCGGCCGCGCCCGAACCGGCCGGAACCGAGGTCGACCTGGCCGGCGTGTACGAGCGGCTGGGCGAGCACGGCTACGGCTACGGCCCGGCGTTCCAGGGCCTGCGGGCGGCGCACCACGACGGCGAGGACCGGTTCGCCCGGGTGGAACTGCCGCAGCGCCACCGGGCCGAGGCGAGCCGGTACGGAGTGCACCCGGCCCTGCTCGACGCGGTGCTGCACGTGCTGCTCCCCGGAGTGGTCGATCCCGGCGCCCAGCCGGTCCTGCCGTTCTCGTGGACCGGGGTGACCCGTCACGGGTCCGGTGCGACGGCGTTGAACGCCAGGGTCACGGTGCGCGGGAACACCGCGAACCTGCTGGTCCACGACCAGGACGGCCGCCCGGTGCTGACGGTGGACGAACTGGCCCTGCTGCCCGTCGGGGGGAGCCACGCGCCCGCCGGGATGCACACGGTGCTCTGGCGGGACTCCACCGGACCCGACGACTCGCTCGAACCCGCCGTCCTGCACCGGGTACCGGTCGCGGCGGAGCCGGCGCGGGACCCGGAGCGCTCGGCGCAGGACGTTCCGGCGGCCGCGAAGGCCCTGGTGCACACCGTCCTCGGCGAACTCCGGGCGGTCCTCGCCGAGGACGACGACCGCCGGCACGCCTTCGTCATCACCCCGGACCTGTCGCACGCCGCCGTGCGGGGCCTGGTCCGCAGCGCCCAGTCGGAGAACCCCGGCAGGTTCGTGCTGATCGAGGCCGACGGGTCGGCCACCGAGGAGCGGCTGGACACCGCCCTGCGCACGCCCGAGCCGGAACTGGCGATCCGGGAGCACCGGATCCTGGTGCCCCGGCTGGCCCGTCCGGCCGGGGCCGGGGCGAGTGCCCCGGAGACCGGCGTGGACTGGAGCGCGGGCCCGGTGCTGATCACCGGCGCGACCGGCACCCTCGGCACCGTCCTGGCCCGGCACCTGGTGGTCAAGCACGGGGTACGGAGCCTGGTGCTGGTCAGCCGCCGGGGCGAGGCCGCGCCCGGCGCGGCCGAACTGCGCGACGAGCTGGTCGGCCTCGGCGCGGCCGTGAGCCTGGTGGCCGCCGACGTGACCGACCGGCAAGCCCTGGAAGGCGTGTTCGCCTCACACGAGCCGGCGGCGGTGGTCCACACGGCGGGAGTGGTCGCCGACTCCACCCTGACCGCACTGAGCGCCGAACAGATCGACACGGTGCTGCGCCCCAAGGTGGACGCGGCCTGGCACCTGCACGAGCTGGCCGGTGACCGGCCCCTGGTCCTGTACTCCTCGGTCGCCGGGCTGCTCGGCACCTCGGGCCAGGCGAACTACTCGGCGGCGAACACGTTCCTGGACGCCCTCGCCGAGCACCGCCGCGGACTCGGCCTGCCCGCGCTCTCCCTCGCCTGGGGTCTGTGGGCGCAGGCGAGCGGCGTGTCCGAGCAGCTGACCGACACGGACCTCCAGCGGCTGGCCCGCACGGGTCTGCGCCCGCTGGAGACCGCCGAGGCGCTCGGCCTGTTCGACGCCTCCCTCGACGCGATGGGCGCCGACGGTTCCGCGGTACTGGCCCTGACCCGGTTCGACCGCCCCGCCCTGCGGGGCCGGACGGGCCTTCCCGGGCTGCTGCGCGACCTGGCCGGACCGGCCGCGGCCGCCCCGGCGCCCGCGCGCGGCGGCGAGCCGCGCCCGCGGCCGGCGGACGCCGCGGAGTTCGACCCGGCCACGATCCGGGAGGTCGTCCGCGAACAGGTCGCCGCGGTCCTCGGCTACGCGGATCCGGCCGAGGTCGAGGAGAACCGTCCCTTCAGCGAGCTCGGTTTCGACTCGCTCACCGCCGTCGAACTGCGCAACCAGCTGAGCACCGCGATCGGCCGGCGGCTGTCCGCGACCGTGGTGTTCGACCACCCCACCCCCGCCGCGCTGACCGAGCACCTGCGCTCCCTCGTCTCGGCCGGGGAGCGACCGCTTCCCGCGAAGGCCCGGGAACGGTCCGCGGCGGCCGGGCAGGACCACGACGAGCCGATCGCGATCGTCGGGATGGCCTGCCGCTACCCGGGCGGGGTCACCTCGCCGCAGGACCTGTGGCACCTGGTCGCCGACGGCCGGGACGCCACCTCGCAGTTCCCGGTGAACCGGGGCTGGCCGAGCGACCTCCACCACCCGGACCCGGACCACCCCGGCACCTCCACCACCCGGCGCGGCGGGTTCCTGCACGACGCGGAGCTGTTCGACGCGGAGTTCTTCGGCATGTCGCCGCGCGAGGCGCTGGCCGTGGACCCGCAGCAGCGCCAGCTGCTGGAGACCACCTGGGAGGCGGTGGAGAAGGCCGGCCTGGACCCGCAGGGCCTGCGCGGCAGCCGGACCGGCGTGTTCGTCGGCGTCATGTACAGCGACTACGGATCCCGGCCGGACCTGCCGCCGGACGGGGTGCAGGGATACCTCTACAGCGGCAGCGCGGGCAGCATCGCCTCCGGCAGGCTCGCCTACACCTTCGGGTTCGAGGGGCCGACCCTCACCGTGGACACGGCGTGCTCGTCCTCGCTGGTCGCGGTGCACCTGGCCGCGAGCGCGCTGCGGCGCGGCGAGTGCGACCTCGCGGTGGCGGGCGGCGCGACGGTGATGGCGACGCCGACGCCGTTCGTGGAGTTCTCCCGCCTGCGCGGGCTGTCCGAGGACGGCCGGTGCAAGTCGTTCTCCGACGACGCCGACGGCACCGGATGGTCCGAGGGCGCGGGCATGCTGCTCCTGGAGAAGCTGTCGGACGCCCGGCGCAACGGCCACCAGGTGCTCGCCGTCCTGCGCGGCTCGGCGGTCAACTCCGACGGCGCCTCCAACGGCCTGACCGCGCCGAACGGTCCCGCCCAGGAGCGGGTGATCCGGGCCGCGCTGGACTCCGCCGACCTGGCCCCGGCCGACGTCGACCTCGTGGAGGCGCACGGCACCGGGACGAAGCTCGGTGACCCGATCGAGGCGCAGGCCGTGATCTCCACCTACGGGCGCGACCGCGAGAACCCGGTGCTGCTGGGTTCTCTGAAGTCGAACATCGGGCACGCCCAGGCGGCCGCGGGCGTCGGCGGCATCATCAAGGTCGTCCAGGCCATGCGGCACGGGATCGCCCCGGCGACCCTGCACGTGGGCACCCCGTCCCGGCACGTCGACTGGTCGGAGGGCAAGGTCGAGCTGCTGACCGAGGCCCGTCCGTGGCCGCGCGGGGAGCACCCCCGCCGGGCCGGCGTGTCCTCCTTCGGCTTCGGCGGCACCAACGCCCACGTGATCATCGAGGAGCCCGAAGCCGAGACGGCCGCGGGCACCGAGACGCCGGCCGTGCGGCCCCCGGTCCCGTGGGTGCTGTCCGCCCGTACCGAGCGGGCCCTCGCGGACCAGGCCGAACGGGTCGCCTCCTTGTCCACCGCGGACGAGTCGTTCACGCTCGCCACCCGTTCCGCGATGCCCTACCGGATCGCGGCGACGAGCCCCCGGGCCCTGCGGGACGCGGTCCCGGTGCGCGTGGCGGGGGGCAAGCTGGCCTTCGCGTTCACCGGGCAGGGCGCACAGCGCATCGGCATGGGGCTCGAACTGGCGGCCGCCTACCCGGTGTTCGCCGCGGCGTTCGACGAGGTCTGCGCCCACTTCGACGCTCCGCTGCGCCGGGTGGTCCGGGACGCCATCGCCACCGGGGACGACCTGGACGAGACCGGCACGGCGCAGCCCGCGCTGTTCGCCGTGGAGGTCGCGCTGTTCCGCCTGGTGGAGTCCTGGGGGATCCGGCCGGACCTGGTGCTCGGCCATTCGATCGGCGAGCTGGCCGCGGCGCACGTCGCCGGCGTGCTGTCGCTGCCCGACGCGGCCAGGCTGGTCGCCGCCCGCGGCGGCCTGATGCAGGCCCTGCCCCGCGGCGGGGCGATGGTCGCCGTCGAGGCGAGCGCCGCCGAACTGGACGGGCGTGTGCTGCCCGCCGGGGTGGAGATCGCCGCCGTCAACGGCCCGGCCTCGATCGTGCTGTCCGGCGCCGAGGAGGCGGTGCTGGCCTTCGTGGAGGAGGAGTTCACCAGCCGGGGGAGGCGCACCAAGCGGCTCTCGGTCAGCCACGCCTTCCACTCGCCCCTGATGGAGCCGATGCTGGACGACTTCCGGGCCGTTGCCCGGGAACTGACCTACCACGCCCCGACCATCCCCGCGATCTCCACGGTCACCGCGGAACACGCCGGGGACTGGACCGACCCCGAGTACTGGGTGAACCAGGTCAGGGCGACCGTCCGGTTCCACGAAGCGGTGCGGACCGCGTGGGACGAGGGCGTGCGCACGGTGCTGGAAGTGGGCCCCGACGCGGTGCTCACCGGCATGATCGCGGCCGGTTTCCCCGCCGACGAGGCGGACCACCCGGTCGCCGTGCCGCTGCGGCGCGCCGGCAAGCCCGAACCGGACACCGTCGCCACGGCCCTCGGCACCCTGTTCACCAGGGGCGCCGAGATCGACTGGCGCGCGGTGTTCCCGGGCGCCAAGCCCGCCGACGTGCCCACCTACGCCTTCCAGCGCAAGCGGTTCTGGCTCGCCCCGGCCGGACGCGCCGACGTCACCGGCGCCGGTCTGCGCTCCGCGCAGCACCCGCTGCTGGGCGCGGCGGTCGACCTCGCCACGGCCGGTACGGGGGAGGCGGGCACCACGGTGTCGACCGGCCTGCTGTCCCTGGCCACCCACCCGTGGCTGGCCGACCACCGGGTCCAGGGCGTCGTGATCGTGCCCGGTACCGCGCTGGTCGAACTGGCCGCGTCGGCAGGCGCGCTGGCGCAGTTCACCGTCACCGAACCGGTGGTCGTGCCGGAGACCGGCGCGCTCACCCTCCAGATGGTGGTCGACGGCACCGACGTCACGCTCTTCTCCCGGAGCGGGGACGCCGACTCCGGCGACCTTCCGTGGACCAGGCACGCCGTCGGAACGCTCGACACCGAAGGACACCGGCCCGCGCCGGAGCCCGAGCCGTGGCCGGACGACCTGACGGACATCGACCTCACCGGCGTGTACGACCGGGTCGCCGAGCACGGCTACGAGTACGGCCCCGCCTTCCGGGGGCTGCGACTCCTGCGGCGGCGCGACGAGGAGCTGTTCGCCGAGGTCGAGGCGGAGCGGGAACCGGACGCGTCCGAAGCCGGCTTCGCCGTGCACCCGGCGCTGCTGGACGCGGTCCTGCACGCGCTGCTGCCCGACGTGGCCGGAGCCCGGCCCGCCGCCCTGCCGTTCGCCTGGTCCGGGGTGCGCTTCCACGCCGGCGCCCCGGCGGCGGCCGGGACGGTGCTGCGGGCCCGGATCACCCCGACGGGTTCCGACGCCGCGGTGCGCCTGCTGGTGACCGACACCGACGGGGAAGTCCTGGTCGAGGTGGACGAGTTGGTGCTGCGCCCCCTCACCGGTCTCCTCACCGGGGCCGCCGCCGGCGAGAACCTGCTGTTCACCCCCGTCTGGCGCGGGCTGGACACGGCCGGCGCACCCGCCGGGACGCCGGCGGACGCAGCCGCGTACGAGGTGGTGCAGGCCGAGGCCGGCACGGGCGGCGACCTGCCGCGGCGCGCCCGGCACGCCGTCCACCACACCCTCGGTGTGCTGCGCGACCGGCTGGAGGCCGACGGAGCCGGCACGCTCGCCGTCGTGGTCGGCTCCGACCTCGCCCACGCCGGCGTCCGCGGCCTGGTGCTCAGCGCCGCGACGGAACACCCCGGGCGGTTCGTCCTGGTGGACCACCCCGACTGGGACGGTTCCGGCGACGTCCGGGACGCCGTCGGGAAGGTCCTGGCCGCCTCCGGCAGCGGTGACGAGCCGCAGGTGCGGATCCGGGGCGAGGAGGTCCTCGTCCCGAGGCTGGTCCGCCACCAGCGGCCGGCCGAGCCCGTACCGGGGGAGCCGCTGAAACCGCAACCGACGGCGATCCCCTGGGGCGAGGGCACCGTCATGATCACCGGTGCGAGCGGCGCGCTCGGCACGGCGCTGGCCCGGCACCTGGTGGAGCGGCACGGCGCCCGGTCGCTGCTGCTGGTCAGCCGGAGCGGGACCGCTCCGCGGATCGAGGGTGCGGGGGCCGACGTCGAGATCACCGCGGCGGCGTGCGACGTCGCCGACGGGGAGGCGCTGGCCGCCCTCGTCGAGCGGTACCGCCCCGTCGCCTTCGTCCACGCCGCCGGCACGCTGTCCGACGGCACGGTGGACGGGCTCACGCCCGAGCAGGTCGACGCCGTGCTCCGGCCCAAGATCGATGCCGCCTGGCATCTGCACGAGGCGGCCGGGGAGACCCCCCTGGTGCTGTACTCGTCGATCGCCGGCCTGCTCGGCACCGCGGGACAGGCGAACTACGCGGCCGGGAACACCTTCCTGGACGGCCTGGCCGAGTACCGCCACGCGCTCGGTCTGCCCACGGTCTCGCTGGCCTGGGGGCTGTGGGAGACCGGGATGGGCGACGGACTGTCCGAAGCCGACCTGCGGCGGATCCACGCGCTCGGGCTGCGTCCGATCGCCGTACCGGACGCGCTGGCCGCCTTCGACGTCGCCACCTCGGCGATCGTCGGCCCGGCGGCCGCCGACGCCCGCGGCGCGGTGTTCGCCGTGACCGGGATCGACCGGGCGGTCCTCGGGGCGGCCCCGAACCCGCCCTCGGTGCTGCGGGACCTCGTGCCCCGCCGAGGACAGGTCGCGGCGGCTCGCGCCGACCGGCAGCGACCCGCCCGGGAGCCGTCCGAGGTCGCGTGGGAACAGCCGGGCGCGGTGCTCGACCTGGTGCGCCGCGAGGTCGCCGTCGCCCTGGGGCACGAGGACGCGTCCGCGATCACGTCCGAGACTCCGTTCACCGAGCTGGGTCTCGACTCCCTGACCGCGGTCGAACTGCGCAACCGGCTCGCGGCCGCCACCGGCGAACGCCTGCCGACCACGATGGTGTTCGACTACCCGACGCCGTCCACCCTGGCCGAGAACCTGCGCGGCCTTCTGGCGGCCAGGCGAACCGCCCCTCTCCTGAACCAGTTGGAGGTACTGATTCGCGACGGACAACTCGCCCCGGACGCGGTGGAACGGCTTCGGGGACTGCTCGGCGGCGCCGCGCCCGGCGCGACCTTGGAAGAGCAGTTCGCCAAGGACCTGGACGACGCGGCCGACGAGGAGCTGTTCGCCCTCGTCGACGAACTCGACTGACCGGATTACCTGACGAGCAGGGCTGCCTGGGCGGTCGGCCGAGCCGTGGTGTGCGCACCGGGGCCCGGCCGACCGCCCGGGAGGGGGACGGGACATGCCTGACGGAACGGGAAACGAAACGAGGAACAGCGAGATCCGGACAGCTGCCATCGGGCAGCGCTTCGTGGACGCGCTGAACGAGGGACTGGCGAGGTCGATGGCGCTACGGGCCCGGACGCGGCCCGGACGGCCCTCCGGCGGCGGGGAACTGCCCGATCCCTACGCGGCCGCGGTGCTCCGGCGCTTCGCCGCCTGCCTGCCGGCCGCCCTCGCCCGCCAAGGCCGTGACGACGCCGCGGCGCGGTCCGCGGCGGTGCGCCGTGCCCGGGAGCTGCTGACGGAGGCGTTCGGGCTCGTCGCGCCGGAGCGGGGCCGGGTCCCGCCTTGCGGTCCGGACGCGGAACCACCGCTCCCGGGCGATGAGTTCGTCGTCGCCCTGCTGCTGGAGTGCGCGGTGCTGGTGGGGCTGGAGCAGGGGACGTTCGAGGACTCCCGGCTCCGGCCGGCCGCGCTGCTTCGCGCCCTCGGCGGGTCGGTGCGGGAAACCTCGCTGACCGGCGGGCCTGTCAGACTTCAGCCATGACCAGTGATCTTCTTGCGGGAAAAGTAGTTCTCGTCACGGGGGCGAGCAGTGGGATAGGCGCGGCATCGGCGAGGGTGTTCGCCCGTGAAGGCGCGACGGTGGTGTTGACCGCCCGGAGGGAGGACCGGCTGGCCGCGCTCGTCGAGGAACTGCGCGGTGAGGGTGCCGAAGCCGCGTACGTGGTCGGTGACATGTCCCTCTCCCAGGACGCGGCCAAGGCGGTCGACTTCGCCGTGGGCGAGTACGGGCGGCTCGACTCGGCGTTCAACAACGCGGGAATCGGCGGCGACCGCACCCCGCTGCACCTCATGTCGGACGAGGTGTACGACAGCATCATGGACATCAACGTCCGGGGCGTCTTCAACTGCCTGCGGCACGAGATCGCGGCGATGCTGGCGACCGGCGGCGGCTCGATCGTCAACAACAGCAGCGTGGGCGGCCTGGTGGCCATCCCCACCGCGGCTCCCTACATCGCCTCCAAGCACGCGGTCATCGGTTTCACCCGGGCCGCGGCCGACGAGTACGCCAAGCAGGGCATCCGCGTGAACGCGGTGGCCCCCGGAACCACGCGCAGCGAGATCACCACCGATTGGTTCGGACGCAACCCCGGCCTCGAAAAACTCGCCAACTCGCTGACGCCTCAGGGGCGTACGGCGGAGCCCGAGGAGATCGCCGCCGCGGCCGCCTGGCTGCTCAGCGACCGCTGCCCGTTCCTGACGGGCACCGTCCTGCCGGTGGACGGCGGATTCGTCAACCAGTGACCTGTTGACCCGGTGACCCGGTGACCCGGTGACCCGGTGACCCCGTGTGTCCGGGCGGGCGGATGCCCGCCCGGACACACGCGGGATTCAGCGCGTCTTGCCGTCGAGATCGACCGTGAACGCGGTCTCCCCGTCCTGGACCCCCCGGACCCGGACGCGTAACCCGTCCGGGGCGGGCGCGGGGAGGAGCTCGGCCTCGATCCAGCAGGGCCGGTCGAACTCGACGTAGCGTGCGTAGCGGGTGGAGACCCGGGTGGGTGCGAACGGAGCCGGGGCGACGAGCGCGTGCGCCGCCTGGTGCGCCGCCTCCAGCAGGACGAGCCCCGGCACGTGGTCGACCGGGTGGTCGAAGAGAAGGGTGTTGGCAACGACGTTGCGCAGCAGCCACCGGTCCGGTGCGACGGCGGGCGACAGGACCACGTCGGCGGTGTCGTGCCGCCCGACGAGCCCAGGGGCGACGGGGGCCGGAACCGGCCGGTCGTCCCAGGTGGCACTGGCGTACTCGCCCCGCAGGCGCCGGTAGGCCGGCGGCGATATCCAGCCGAACTCGGAATCCACCCGTGCCACGGTGACGTCCCCGTGCAGGATGCGCAGGCGCACGCGCAGGGGGTTGGGATTCCTCCAGCCGCGCTTCGGCCGCGCCACGTCGAGCTCGACGCGCAGGGCCGAGGTCCGGTCGGCAGGAGCCCGGAAGCCCGGTGGGATGGTGACGTCCAGGGTGTTGAGCACCGTCTGGTGGTTCAGCGGGACGTCGTACTCGGCGTGGGCTATGACCAGACCGCTCTGCCGGATGGTCTGGGCGAGGATGCGCGGATCGTAGGGCAGGCCCCCTTGGACGGCGGGCCACTTGATGTTCAGGGTGAAGGCGTGCGCCCCGCTGCGTTCCCAGTCGACGACGAGTATCGACTCGTCGCGCCGCAGGTGCGTGTACGCACCCAGAGGAGACGCCCGCCCAAGGCAAGAGCTCGGCTGTTGATGGTTCGAATGACGCGGTGCAACGGCTATTTCCGACAAGGCCCCCCGGCCCCCCTGTCTCTGCAGTTGTAGATGCGCTGTTAAAGTACCGGCTCTCCGGTCGGTATTGGCCAGAGGTAAATGTGAGTTCAAGCACTAGTAAAGGGAGCGTCATGGAGGCGCGAGTTGGCTAGGCAGGAGCGTGCGGTGCGCACGCGCAGGGTGATCCTCGAGACCGCTGCCGAGATGTTCAACGAACTGGGCTACGACGCGACCACCATCGGTGGGCTCATCGAGCGCATCCAACTCACGCGAGGCGGGCTGTACTTCCACTTCACCTCCAAGGAGCAGCTGGCGCGGGCCGTGCTCGACGAGGCGGTGACCCTGGTGGGGGTCGCCCCGCAGACGTTCAAGCTGCAGGAGTGGGTGGACGCGGCGCTGCTCCTGGCCTACCGCCTGCCCCGGGAGCCGGTGCTCAGCGCCTCCATCAGGCTGTCCGTCGACCCCAAGGCCCGCAGCCTGTTCGGCACCCGGTGGCCCGACTGGATCGTGGTGGGGGGCGAGCTGCTGAACGACGCCAAGGAGCGGGGCGAGCTGTTGCCTCACGTCGATCCGGACGAGACGGCCCGGCTGCTCGTCGGTGCGTGGACCGGAGTGCAGCTGATCACGGAGACGCTGCCGGACCGCGACCTGTCCGAAGAGATCTCCAGCCTGCTGGCGCTGCTGCTGCCCAACATCGCCTGCGCCGGCGTCCTGGCGAAACTGGACACCTCCCCTTACCGCGCCGAGCGGTTGCTCGCGGCGGCCCCGTCGGTTTCGTGACCGAACCCGTGCGAGAGTCCGTCGGCGGGCGGCTCTCCCCGGTCCGAGAGGTGCCCCTGTATAAAGAAACCGGATGACTGACCTCTATTGGGGACATCGCATCGTGGGGGGTCCATGAACCGGAACGTTCGCCGCCATGACGGCACAGGGGAAGAGCGGCCCTCGCACCCCCTGCTGGAAGCGGAGCTCAGCGCCCACTTGTTCGGCTCGCTGCACCGCGCCGACCAGCGCCTCAAGGCGGAACAGTACGTCCGCGGCCTGCTGGCGCTGCCTGGGCGCAAGACGCTGCGCAACATCGCCGGCCAGTTCGACGGGGCGGCGGCGCAGCAGAGCGTGCACCACTTCATCACCACGTCGCCGTGGGGCTGGATGCCCATCCGCCAGGCCCTGGCCCGGCACGTCCAGCGGACGCTGGCGCCGGAGGCCTGGGTCATCAGGTCCACGGTGATTCCCAAGGTCGGCCCGCACTCGATCGGTGTCGACCAGCAGTACCTGCCTCATCTGGGGCAGGCCGTCAACGGCCAGCGGGCGCTGGGGACCTGGCTGGCCTCGGGGCGCTCCGCCGTGCCCGTCGACTGGCGGCTGCGGCTCAGCGACCGCTGGCTGGCGGATCCGCTGCGACGGCGGGCCGGCATCCCCTCGGACGTCACCGCCGGGAGCCTGGAGGCGTGCGTGCGCGAGTCGGTGGCCCAGGTCGTCGTCGCCACCGGGGTCCGGGCCGGCCCCGTCGTGGTGGACGTCGAAGGTGTCGACGCGGTGGGCCTGGCCCGCCATCTGTCGGCCGCGGGCCTGGCCCATCTCGTACGGGTGGCAGCCGAGACCCCACTGCGCCTGGACCGCGGCAGGCTGCCCAAGTACGGCGATCGGGGGCGGACGGCGGGAGAGCTCGCCGCGGCGTTGACCCGCCTCAGGCACCGGGTCAACCCGGGGGACGGGCCGACGATGGCGGCGACGATCCCCGTGCTCGCGCCGCCCGGCGGAAGGGCGGACGGCATGCTGCTCGTGGGGGAGTGGCGCGCCGGCGCGGCGGATCCGCGGCTGTGGCTGACGGGCGGCGACGCGTGGCTGACGGGCGCCGACGCCCCTTCGCCGGCGACGCTGCTGCGGCTCACCAGGCTGCCGTCCGTGGTGGCCCGCGACTTCGCCGCCATCTCGGAGGGCGTGGGCATGAAGGACTTCGCGGGGCGTTCGTTCCCCGGATGGCACCGTCATATCACCCTGGCTTCGGTGGCCCATCATGCCGCCGCCATGCGGGGCGCGAGGCTGTCGCCGCCCGAGGTCTGAGGCCGAGGTCTGAGGCCGGGGGTCGGCCGGGCCAATTTAACCTACCTACCGTCCGGTAATATGACACTCTCCCTCTTTGGCGTGGTGCCCTGACGGCCCCGGTTCCTTACCGTCGGGATCACCACTCAGCACCGTCGCGGGGGCGGGGGCGCCGGAAACAGGAGCGTGCGTAGTGCGGTTCAACCTCATAGGACCCTTCGAGCTCGTGACCGATGACAACCGGACGCACGCTCCGAAGGCACCCAAGATGTGCCAGATGCTGGCGGTGCTGGCGCTGCAGCCGCGCGAGGCCGTGGGCACCGACACGCTCGTCAGGGAACTGTGGGGCGAGGACGCGCCGGGCAACGCGATCCGGACCCTGCAGACGCACGTCTACCACGCGCGCGGGATGCTCGACGACGCCCGGGCGGACGCCTCGGCACGCGCGCTGCTGGTGACCCAAGCGCCCGGTTACCGCCTGGACATCGACGACGACGAGGTCGACGTGCTCGTCTTCGAGCGCTGCGTGCGCCGGGCCCAGTGGGAGCTCACGCAGGGATCCCCGGAAGCGGCGGCGAAGCACCTCGGGCGCGCCCAGGCTCTGTGGCGCGGGCCCATGCTGGGCAACGTGTCCGTCGGAGGGGTGCTCACCGGGCGCATCGCCCACCTCGAAGAACTCCGGATCCGCGCCCTTGAGTTGCGCGTGGAGACCGAGAACCGGCTGGGCCGCTACCGGGAGTTCCTCCCGGAGCTGCGCGCCCTGGTCAACGACCACCCGCTGCACGAATGGTTCCACGGCCAGCTCATCTCGGCCCTGCACCGCGCGGGCCGCCGCGGCGAGGCCCTGCAGGCCTACCAGAACCTGTACACCATCCTCAAGCGCGAGCTGGGCCTGGAGCCCTCCGCGGAACTGCGGCGCTTGCAGGCCGAGATCCTGCACGTGGACGACCGCGACGCGGTGCGGCGCAGGACCCGCAAGGGCGCCGCGTCCGACTCCGCCGTCGCCTCGCTGTGGGTGAACGCGGTCGCCAGCTGACCGGCCCCGCGCGCCGATCCCCCCTGCCGCCCAGGCAACCCGCGTCGGGCCGGAGCCGTCCTGCTGGGCAGCGGGCGAGCCCGGCAGCACCGGCCGGCAGGCTCGGTTCGCGGTGGTTCGGGCCGTTTCGGGGGTGGTTCACGGACAAGTCGGCCGCCCTCGCATCGGCCTCGGCGGCGCCTTGACATGATCGGGGACCACGCCGGGGGCGATGGCGACTACAGGGGGCGGAATGACGGCAGGGGTGCGGTTCTCGTTGCTGGGGCCGATGCGGGCGTACCGGGGGGACCAGCCGCTCGGCACGGGGACGCCACAGCAGCAGGCCATGCTGGCGGTGCTGCTGCTGAGGTCGGGGCACGGGGCCGGGCTGGCGGAGCTCGTCGACGCGCTGTGGGGCGAGGAGCCGCCGAACGCGGCCGTGACCACCCTGCGGACGTACGCCTGGCGGTGGCGGAAGGTGCTCGCGGAGCCCGGGGTGCTCGTCTCGGTCGGCGACGGGTACCGGCTGGTGCTGCCGAAGCCGTTCCTCGACGTGCAGGAGGCCGAGGAACTCGCCGCCCGGGCCGCAGTCGAACGGGCCGCGGGGCGCCGGGAGGCCGCCGCCAAGCTGCTGCGGGAGGCGCTCGGGCTGTGGCAGGGGGAGCCGCTCGCCGCCCTGCCCGGGCCGTTCGCCGAGCGGCAGCGCTCCCGCCTGGAGGAGCTGCGGCTCAGTCTCTTGGAGGACCGCCTGGAGCTGGACATCGAGTCGGGCGGTGAGGCGGCGGCCGTGCCCGACCTGCGGCTGCTGACCTCCGAACACCCGCTGCGGGAGCGCCCCGTCGCGCTGCTGATGCGGGCCCTGTGCCGCACCGGCCGGCAGGCCGACGCCCTGAACGTGTTCCGCACCGCCCGCCAGGAGCTGATCAGCGAGATCGGGCTGGAACCGGGGCCGGAGCTGGTCGAGCTGCACCAGCGCATCCTGAACGGCGAGGGTGAGAGGGAGCCGGTCCACCCCGTCGCGCTCGCTCCCGCGGCCGAGTCCGCCGAGCCCGCCGAGCCCGCCGAGCCGGAGGCGGCGACCGTGCCCGCGCAGACGCCCGGCGCGCCCGCCGACTTCACCGGCCGGGCCGCCCTCGTACGGAGCCTCGTCGAGGCCCTGACCCCGGCGGCCGGCGACGGCGGGCCGGCCGTCGCGCTGATCTGCGGCATGGGCGGCGTCGGCAAGACCGCCCTCGCCCTCCACACCGCCGACCGGGTACGCGACCGCTTCCCCGACGGCCAGCTGTACGCCGACCTGCGCGGCACCGACGCCCACGACCCCTGCGACCCCGGCCACGTGCTGGCCGGCTTCCTCGGCGCCCTCGGGGTCACCGCGGACGGCCTTCCCGCCGACGCCGAGGGCCGGGCGGCGCTGTTCCGGTCGATGACCGCCGGCCGACGGCTGCTGGTCGTCCTCGACAACGCGCGCGACGCCGCCCAGGTACGCCCACTGCTGCCCGGCCCGGGCCAGTGCGCCGTCCTGGTCACCAGCCGGCCCCGGCTGGCCGCGCTGCCCGCCCGCCACCAGGTCGACCTGGACGTCTTCGACCTCCCCGAGGCGCTGGAACTGTTCGGCCGGGTGATCGGCCCCGACCGGCTGGCCGCCGAGCCCGACACCGCCCGCGACCTCGTCGCCACCTGCGGGTTCCTGCCGCTGGCCGTCCGTATCGTGGCCGCGCGGCTCGCCGCCCGCCCCCGCTGGACGGTCGCCCTGCTCGCCACCCGGCTGGCCGACGAGCGGCGCCGCCTGAACGAGCTGCGCGTCGGCGACCTGGCCATCGCCCCCGTCTTCGAGCTCGGCTACCGCCAGCTCTCCGCCGAACAGGCCCGCGCCTTCCGGGTGCTGGCCTGCCTGGACGGGCCCGGCATCGGCCTCGCCTCCGCCGCGGCGGCGCTCGGCGCCGACGAGTTCCACGTGGAGGAGGTACTGGAGTCCCTGGTGGACGTGGCGATGCTGGAGTCGCCCACCCCCGGGCGGTACCGCTTCCACGACCTGCTGCGCGACTTCGGCCGGCAGTGCGCCGAGGCCGACCGCGCCGAGGTGTGCGAGGCCCTCCACCGGCTCCTGGACCACCTGCTCGCCACCGCGTGCGCCGCGTTCCGGCACGCCGTACCGGGTGATCCCGTCGCGGGGGCGCTGGGCCCGCTGCGTACGGCCCCGCCGTCCTTCACCGGGCTGGGGCCCGCCCGGGCCTGGGCGCTGACCGAGTCGGAGACCGCGCTCGCACTGGCGGCGCAGCTCGCGGCCGCGGCCGACCCCGGCACCGCGGCCGACGCCGGTTCC
The DNA here is from genome assembly GCF_026339935.1 of Streptomyces sp. NBC_01551. Lineage (NCBI taxonomy): Bacteria > Bacillati > Actinomycetota > Actinomycetes > Kitasatosporales > Streptomycetaceae > Streptomyces > Streptomyces sp. NBC_01551. Next base: position 2,633,111 of record NZ_JAPEPX010000001.1, on the reverse strand, counting down.
GCCGCCGACGCGGGCCCCGCGGCCGCCGACACCGCCGCCCGGTCCGGCCTGCGCGCCGCCATCGACCTGCTGATCGCCCTGAGCCCCTTCCACCAGGACACCCGCTACGGCCAGCTCGCCCCCACCGGACAGCTGCTCGCCGAGGCCGCGGCCCGCCGCGGCGACCGCAAGGCCGAGGGCCGGGCCCGTTTCCTGTGCGGGACGATCGCGCTCAAGGACACCCGGCTCACGGAGGCCGAGACCGAGGCCCGGCTCGCCGTACTGGCCTGCCGCGAGGCCGGCGACACCGTCGTTCTGCGCCAGGCCCTCAACGACCTCGGCCTCGTCGCCCAGTTCCTGCGCCGCTTCGACGAGGCGATCGCCTGCTTCGACGAGGCCATCGCGCTGGCCAGGGAACTCGACCACCGTTCCGGCGAGTACGCCACGACGGTCAACGCGGCCCTCGCCCGGGTGCGCAGCGGCCGCGCCCACGAGGCCGTCCCGGCCTGCGAGGCCGTACTGCCCGGGCTGCGGGAGATGGACGACCGGCACGGCATCTGTTACGCCCTCTACGTCCTCGGGCTCGCGCTGCACGCCACGGGACGGTACGAGGAGGCCATCGTGCGGTACGGCGAATGTCTGGCCGTCGCCGGGCCCGCGGGGATCCGGCAGCGGGTGGCGCACGCCCGGTACCGGATGGCCGACACGCTGCGCGCGGTGGGCCGGCACGAGGAGGCCCAGGAGCAGGCGGAGGCGGCGCTGCTGCTGTGCGAGGACCTCGGCTCCGACCGGGACAGCGGGCACGCGCTGGTGGTGCTCGGCCGGACGCTGGCCGAACGCGGCCGCGCCGGGGAGGCCAGGAGCCGGCTGCTCAGCGCGTCGGCGCTGTTCGCCCGGCTCGGCCTGCCGGACGTGGCGGACGTGGAGGAACTGCTGGCCGGGCTGCCCGCCTGAGCCGCGGCGCGGCCGGTCAGGAGCCGGTGCTGTTCCAGTTGCCTTCCTGGAGGTCCTGCGGGGGTGCCAGGTCGCCGAGCTGCTCACTGATGTACGGCGGCGGCGGCGGTGCGTCGGCGCTCGCCGCGCCGGCCCCGGCCAGTACGAGACCCAGGGCCAGGCCGCCCGCCGCGAGGAGGGCACGGCTCCGGCGGACGAGGGCGGAACGGGCTGCCGAGGCGGGCTTCTGCGTACTGGTCATGTCGATCAGTCCTTCTTCGGAAGAGCGTGGTCGGGACAAGTATCCGAAGGCCGCGTCTATTTCGGATCAACGCCGGATCAACGCCCGAAATCCCTGGTCAGGACCCGTCCAGTAGCTGCGTGCGGACCAGCCGGGCATACAGCTCGTCTCCCGCGAGCAGCTCCCGGTGCGTCCCCGTCGCGCGCGCCCGCCCGCCCTCCAGGACCACGATCCGGCGGGCTTCGGTGACAGTGGACAGCCGGTGCGCGATCACCACGACCGTCGTCTGGCGGGCGATGTCCGCGACGGCGTCGCGCAGGGCCCGCTCGTTCTCGGCGTCCAGCTGCGAGGTCGCCTCGTCCAGCAGCAGCAGCCGGGGCCGGCGCAGCAGGGCGCGCGCGATGGCCACGCGCTGGCGCTGACCGCCCGACAAGGCCGTGCCCCGGTGCCCGAGTTCGGTGTCCAGGCCGGCGGGCAGCCGCTCCACGAGCCCGTCGAGCCGGGTCAGCCCCAGGACGGCCCGCAGCTGCGCGGGCGAGGCGGCGGGCGCGGACTGGAGCAGGTTGTCCCGCAGGGTGCCGGACAGCACCGGGGCGTCCTGTTCCACGTACCCGATGGTGGCCCGCAGTTCGGTCAGCGGCCAGTCCCGTACGTCGCGCCCGTCGAGCAGGATCCGGCCCGAGGAGGGCTCGTAGAACCGCTCCAGCAGGGCGAACACGGTGCTCTTGCCGGCGCCGGACGGGCCGACGAGCGCGGTGAGCCCGCCCGCCGGGACGTCGAGCGAGAGGCCGTCCAGGACGGTGGTGTCCCGGCCCGGGTACCCGAAGGAGACGTCGCGCACCTCCAGCGCGAGCGGTGGGTCCGGTGTCGCGGGACCGGGCCGCGCAGCCCGGTCGGTGACCGGTTCGACGGCCAGCGACTCGATCTCGTGGATGCGCAGGGCGGCGGCGGAACCCCGCTGGACCAGCCCCGCGCTCCCGGCGAGCTGGGTGAGCAGCGGGCCGATGAACAGGACGTAGAAGAGGAAGGCGACCAGCGCCGACATGGTCATCCGCCCGGTGGCCACCCGTGTCCCGCCCAGGCCGAGCACGGTGAGGAAGGCCAGCCGTACGGAGAGCCCCGAGGCGACCTCGACGGCCGCCTCCCAGCCGACCGCGTGCACCCCGCTGCGCCAGGCCCGGCGGGCGGCCGCGCGGGCGGCCTCGGTCTCCTGCCCCTCCAGGCCGTTCGCCTTGACGGTACGGAAGGCACCGAGCGCGCGTTCCAGGGTGGCCCCGAGCTCGCCGGTGACCTGCTGGGAGCGGCGGGCCGCCCGGCCGATCCGGGGCAGGGTGAGCGAGCCGACCCCGCAGACGGTGCCGAGCACGGCGACGGTGGCGCCGGCCAGCACCGGGTCGAGCAGGAACATCGCGGCCAGGCCGCCGAGCACCATCAGCGTCGAGTTGGCGCAGACCGCGAGGGCCTGTCCGGCAGCCGCCCGGAGCTGGACGGTGTCGGAGGTCAGCCGGGCGACCAGGTCGCCGGGGCGCTGGCGGTCCATGTCGGCCACCGGCAGCCGCAGCACCCGGGCGGCGAGGCGCTCGCGGGTGGTGCGCACGACGCCCTCGGCCGTCCGCTCCAACAGGTACGAGCCGGCCGCCGTGATCAGTACGGCGGCCAGCACCAGGGCGCCCAGGCCGATCGCTGAGGCGGTCGGCGAACCGCCCGCGACCAGCCGGTCGATGAGGGCCTTGGCGGCCATCGGCTCGGCGAGGCCGGCCAGCCCGCCGAGCAGCCCGAGCCCCGCGCCCGCCGCGAGCCGACCCCGGTGCGGGCGCAGATGCCGAGTCAGCAGCAGCCGCAACCCGGACGCCGACCCGGGCGCCGGCGCGGGCCCGGGCGTCGGCGCGGGTTCGGGCGCGGGTTCGGCTTCGTGGCCGGGCGCGAGGTCAGGCGCGGATCCGGGCCCGGGCGTCGTGCGACGCTCGGCCCCCGGCGTGCCGAGCAGGGCTTCGGCGCCGCCGCTCATGCGGCGCTCGCCGCCGGGTCCCGCGGTGACCCGAGCCGCGCGGCCAGCGCCGCGATCCCCGGGTCCCCGCCGAGCCCGGGCACCGCGCCCTCGGCGAGCTGCGCGCGGCGCGCGTGGTCCAGCAGGGCCGCGGCGGTCAGCTCCGGCAGCCGGGTCCGGAACCGCTCCAGCAGCAGCTCGGCGGCCGCGTGCAGGGCGGCCTCGTCCAACGGGCGGGCCGGCAGCGGCAGCCCGTCCAGCAACAGGCGCTGCAACGAGGCGAACAGCTGCTGGGTGCCCACCTCCCGGATCGTGAGGGAGAGGTGTGAGGAGAGTCCCTCGCTGCCCACCGCCTCGTGGGCGAAGCCCCGGGGGATGTACAGCACCTCCCCCGGGCCCAGGGTGTCCGCGAGCAGGGCCGGGCCCCCGTCGGCGACCTCGCCCGGACCCCAGTCGGGGCCGGTGGGGCCGCCGCGGACCGTCCAGCGCTTGCTGCCGGTGCCCTGGAGCAGCAGCACGTCGGCGTCGTCGCGGTGCAGGTCCAGGCCCTGCGCGCCCGGCGGGGTGACGAAGGCGAACGCCTCGACACGGCGGCCGAGTTCGCCCTCCAGGCGGCGGGTCAGCGCCCGCGTCGCCGGATGCCAGTGCTCGACGTTGCGCAGCACCAGGGTGGCGCCCTCGGCGAGCAGCTCCCGTACCCGGTCCGGGTCGGCGTACCCGGGGGTGGTGACCCCCGCGACGGTGCGGGCCCGGGTGTAGCGGGAGGAGTGCACCGGGTCGCCCGCCCGGGCGAGTTCGAGGTGCGGCACGCGCAGCAGCCCGCCCGCGACGGCCGCGTCGATCTCCTCCAGGGAGAGCGGGGCGGCCGGTCCGGCGTCGGCGCCGGGCCGGAAGACGGCGGGAGCGGAACGCCAGTGGCGGTCGAGGAAGGCGTCCGTGTCGCCCACCCAGCGGGTGAGTTCGTCCCGGCGCATGGGGCCTCTTCTCTGTGTCGGCATGATGCGGATCCGTGGGTCAGGCCAGCAGCAGCGCGCGGTCCCAGCGGGTCGCGGGCGCGCTGTCCGAGGCGAAGGTGTGCAGGGCGAGCGCCGCCCCGGCGGCGCCGGTGAGGAAACCGCCCGGGTGCTCGTCGGGCGGGCGCTCGCCCGGGGCGGTGGCGAAGGCGAACGGCGCGTCCTCGTCGACGAGTTCCAGCAGCCGGGCGGCCAGCCGCGGCAGGTGCGCCGCGAGTTCGGGGTCGCCGCTGTCGCGGGCGGTGCGCCAGGTGATCTGGAGCAGCCCGGCCAGCCCGTGGCAGAGCCCGGCCTCGGCCGTCTGCGCCAGGTCGGCGCGGACCAGCGCGGCCCGCAGCGCCCCGACGGCGGCCTCCTGCCAGTGCGGCACCTCCAGGGCGAGGCCCGCCAGCTGCAGGGCCCGGGCGATGCCCGGGGTCCCGTAGCACCAGGAGGGCCGGCCGGGCTCCGGCTGCGCGGGCCCCAGGGACACCTGGCCGGGCCACCAGGAGCCGGCGTCGTCCGCGCGGCGCCGGGCGAGGAGCCATTCGGCGAGGCCGGTGATCGCGGCCCGCTGGCCGGGCACCCGTACCCCCTGCCGCCAGGCGAGGGCCAGCAGCGCCAGCGGGCCGGGCACGCCGTGGGCCATGCCCAGGTTGGCGTGCCCGTCCGCCGGGGCCACCGGGCGGTACGAGGCGCCGTCGAGCGCCACCCACCAGCCGGGCAGCATCCGGTCGGGGGCGGGCACGGGCCTGCCGAGCGCCCCCAGCGCCCGCAGCACCCGCCCGAGCGCGGCCTCGGCCGGTCGGCCCACCTCCAGCAGATGCGCCCCGAGCCCGCTCTGCCCGCTGATCACGTCGTACGCGGTGAAACTCGTGAACCCGCAGGCGCCGCCGGGGTTCTCGCCGAGGCGGCGTTCCTCGCGGGCGGCGCGGGCGTTCGCCAGTTCGGCCACCTGGTCGCGCAGGTGGGCGCGGGCCGTGCTCTGCGCGCCCGGGCCGGCCGCCGCCCGGTGCAGGGCGAACGACAGCGCGGCCAGCGGCCCGTACAGCCCCTGCGGGCCGGGGGCCGGCGCCTTCCCGGCGAGCGCGGTGAGCGCGGCGGCGCGCCGTACCCACCGCTGGGCGGCGTCCCGGTGGGCCGCGTCCGTGCGCGCCAGCTCGGCGTGGAGCAGCGTGATGCCCGGCGCGCCGTCGCTGAGGCTCGCCGCGCGGAACGCGGACACGTCCGGATGCTCCGCCGCCCCGGGGTGCGCGAGCCGCCGGGCGACGCTCGCCACGGCGGCGGCGGCCCGCCCGCGCAGGGCGTCGTCCCCCGCGCGCTCACGCCTGCGCCCGCGCTCGGTCGAGGCGGCTGCGCAGCGCCACGGCGGCCAGGGCGAAGGAGCGCTCCTCGGCGGGGCGGTCGATGCCGGTCAGCCGGTTGTGGTGCATGTGCAGCAGCGCGTCCAACGGCCCCGGGCCGGAGCCGACTTCCCGCAGCAGCGCCCCGTACCCGGCCAGGGCGGGCGCGCGCCGCTCCCAGCAGGCCAGCAGCGCCGGGCCGCCGGGCAGGGCGCGCAGCTGACGCCAGCCGCCGAGCGGGTCGGCCAGCTCGCGGGCCAGGTCCTTGGCGGCGCGCGCGGGCTCGGCGGCCCCGGGCGGCGCCGCGCGCTCGACGAGGTGGCGCACGCCCTGTGCCGTACCGGCGAGGCGGCAGGCCAGGTCGATGTACCCGAGGGCGGTCAGCACGGTCCGGTCCAGGGTCAGTTCGCGGCGCTCCAGCAGCGCGGCCTGCTCCAGGCAGGCGACGCTGTCGGCGTGGAAGGCGCGCTCGGCGGCGGCCGCCGCGCCGGGCCCCCCGTAGCGTTCGAGTTCGGGTTCGTAGGTGTCCAGGACCAGCCGGCCCCCGAGCCCGTCGGCGGCGAGCCGGTCCGACCAGGCGCTCAGCCGGGGCAGCAGCTCCCCGGTGAGCACGGCGGGGTCGCCGTGGAAGCGCAGCCGCAGATGGGCGTCCGGGTCGACGTAGCGGAGGTAGAACCAGCGGTCGACCGCCCCGGGCAGCTGCTCCAGCAGTTGCGGCAGCCGGCGTGCGAGGATCTCGTCCTGGCGCTCGGCCGAGCCGTACACCTTCGCGTACAGCCACCGCGAGCCGGGAGCGTGGGCGGTACGGGCGCGCCGGGGCGCGGGCGCGGCAACCGGCCGCAGGGCCGGAGCGGCGGCCGCCGCCCGGACCAGCGGGAACGCGATCTCGTTGACCCGGCCCGCGGCCCCCTGCGGCTCCACACCGTCGGCCAGCCACCCCCACCCGTGCCCGCAGCTCACCGGCAGCTCCTGGAGGGCGCCGCCGGGCCGGCGCAGCCACTCGTCGCGCAGCAGCGCGCGGTGGAAGGGCCGCCGCAGGTCGAGGGCGATGCGGTTGTCCCCGTTGACGCTCTCGACCCGGTCGGGCACCCGCCACCGGGAGCGCCAGGCGTCGAAGAGCCGCTCCCAGTCGCCCGGGGCGGTGGTCCGGTCCTGGAGCGCCGGGTCTGTCGGGCGCCAGCGGGCCAGGGCGAGCACGGTGCGGCCGCGCCGCACCCTCGGCAGGTAGGGCAGGGTGTCGGCGGTGCCCCAGCGCCAGCGCGGCCAGGCCGGGAGGCCGTTCTCGGTCACCTCGTGCAGGAACCGGGCCGCGTTCGGCGCGTGCCAGACCGTCGCGAGCATGCTGGGGACGACGGGGACGACCTCGCGGCCCAGCCGGGGCGCGACCACGGCGAGCCGGTGCACGTCGGCGACGACGGCCAGGTCGGACACGCCCAGGTCGCTGCCGCCACCGCTGCCGCCACCGTCTGCGCCGTCACCGCCGTCACCCCGGTCCGCGAACGCGCCCAGGGTGAGGGTGTGCTCCAGGCGGCGCGGGACCAGCGCCACGTTGGCGGTCGCGCCGCGCGGCGGCGGGAACCGCAGCTGCGCGGCGACGGCGCCCGGCGCGCCCCCGGGCACCCGCCGGACCAGCTCGGTGACGTCGGCGTCGTCGGCGCCCAGCACGGACCCGAAGCGTCCGGCGTGCGCGCCGGCCGTACGCGCCCCACCGGTGACGACCAGCCGGAAGTCCCCGTCGGCGAGGGCCTCGGGGGTGTCGGCGAGCAGCTGCGCCAGGATCTCGAAGGAGGGCGGTGGCACCGGGGCACCGCCCCCGCGACCACCCCCGCCACCGTCCCCGGCCAGCCGCGCCAGCAGTACGTCGTCCAGCACGATCTCCCGCTCACCGCTCAGCGAAGCCTCCTGGGCGAGCTCGGTCAGCAGCCGGTCCTGCTCCTGCGGCCCGGTCGGGTCGGCCGGCCCGCCGCGCAGGGTCCGCGCGGTGGCGGGCAGCCGGTACCCGGCCGGACCGCCGAGGCCGGTGTCCGGATCGAGGAGTTCCTTGAGCGGTACGGAGCGTCCGGCGCCGTAGCGTTCCAGGAAGTCCTCGTGGTACTGGCGCAGATGGGCCGGCCCCGGCCGTGCGGAGGCCAGCCGCCACAGGGCCTCGGCGGCCCGCTCCACCTCGGCGCGCACGACGTCCGGCAGCCGGACGTCCACGTCGAGCCCGAGGTCCACCTGGAGCAGCTGATCGGCGGGGTGCAGGCCGGCCATCCGGCGGCGCGCGGAATCCCGCACCGCGAGCCCGGAGCCCAGCGGGGCCGCCGCGTACGCGTCCAACTCACCGTGAATCACGGCTAGTTCGTCGGCGATCCGCCTCACGTCTTCGGGCAGCGGCTCACCCTCCCGCGCCAGCAGCCCCCGTACGTGACCCAGCGGATCGGCGCCGTCCAGCGGCGGGCGCAGCTCCGTCAGCAGCACCTCGGAGCCGATCAGGTCAACGAGCAACCGCTCCACGGTGGCCGCGGCCGCCCCGGGGTACGCGGCGAGGAGCTCGGCGAGCAGGTCCCCGAACCGCACGGGCGCGGCGGCGCGTTCGGCCACGCGCCGCACCACCTCGCCCGCCCGCACGGAGACCTCCTGGGCGGCCGGCCGGACGCCGGCCCCGGGCGCCGGGACGTAGGGGACGACCAGCCGGTCGCCCCGTACGAAGCACAGGTCGTTGGTGACGACGCGCAGCGGCCGCAGGACGGCGGGCTCCCGCTCCAGGGCGGCCACCACCTCGGTCAGCCAGCCCATGTCGGGCCGGACGGCCTTGCGGTGGCGCTCGCCCCAGCCGACCTTGGCCGTCTCGGCGAAGCCGATCGCGGCGACCCCGGCCATCGTCCCGAACGGCGTGGCCCGGCCGGACATCCGCAGCCGGTAGCGGGCCAGTGCCCGTACGGCGCGGCGCAGTTGCTTGACGCGGACCGGCTCCCCGGCGAGCACCGCGTCGAGGGTACGGCTCAGCGACGGGCTCGCCAGCGAGACCGCCTCCAGGAGCCGGGTGTCGGCCGCGGCGGCCCGGAGCCGGGCCCGCAGGTCCGCCTCCCGGTCGCCGGGCTCGTCCGGCTCGGTGCCGGCGGGCTCCGGCGGCCGGGGCGCGGCCCGGAACAGCAGGGTGTCGGCGCAACGGAACGTCGACGGATCAGGGGTGTCACCGCCCGGGTGGGGTGCGGGTGCCGCCACGGGGAGCCTCCAGGAAAGAGCCGGGGAACAAGTGAGGCGGCCCGAGGGCGGGCCGCCTCACCAGTGGGTACTGCTGGTACTTCAGGTTCTGCGGGACCGGTCCTTAGATGGTGGTCCGGCAGTAGTACGGCCAGGAGCCGGTCGCGGCCTGGGCGTCGGCCTGCTCGTCCTCGACGGGGGCGGCGATCTCGATGATGTCCAGCTCGAACAGCTCGTTGACGTTGGTCATGACGTCTCCTCGTTTCGCGGTGTGCCCCCGTCTCCGGCGGCGTCCTCCGGGCTTGTCCCCGGCGGCATGTGAGAACCGTACGAAGCCCGGAACGACGTACGTTCGACGCGGGATCGACGCCGGATCAACGTCGTTCGCGGCGAGTCTCAGGCCGTCATCGGGACGTCGTACGCCGTGACCGGCGCGGGCAGTTCGGTGGTCCCGGTGAGGTAGCGGTCGACTGCGGCGGCCGCCGACCGGCCCTCGGCGATGGCCCACACCACCAGGGACTGGCCCCGTCCCGCGTCGCCCGCGACGAACACCCCCGAGGACCGGGGGCCGCCGAGGGCCGCGAACCCGGCGCTACGGGCGAAGGCGCCGCGGGCGTCCCGGGTCAGGCCGAGCCCGTCGGCCAGACCACCGGCGTGCTCAGGGCCGCTGAAACCGAGCGCCAGCAGGACCAGCCCGGCCGGCAGGACGCGCTCGCTGTTGCCGCGCGGCCGCCGGGTCACCGGTTCCACGGCGGTCAGCCGCAGGGCCCGCACCCGGCCCGCCGCGTCGCCCTCGAAGCGCAGGGTGGCGCTGGCGAACAGCCGGGGGTCGCGTCCCTCGCGGCCGCGCGCCTCCTCGTGGGCGTGGGAGATCCGGTAGACCTTGGGGTACACCGGCCACGGCTGGTGGTCCGGCCGGCTCTCGCCGGGCAGCGGGTTGATGTCCAGCTGGACCACGGAGAGCGCGCCCTGCCGCAGCGCGGTGCCCAGGCAGTCCGAGCCGGTGTCCCCGCCGCCGACGATCACCACGTGCCGCCCCTCGGCGCTGACCGGGGACACTGGGTAGTCCCCTTCCTGGACCCGGTTCGCGCAGGTCAGGTACTCCATGGCCGGGTGGATGCCGTGGAGCTCCCGACCGGGTACGGGCAGCTCCCGGCCCTCCAGGGCGCCGACCGCGACGACCACGGCGTCGAACCGCCGGCGCAGCCGCGCCGCGTCCAGGGCCTCGCCGTCCTCCCCGGCCCGGCCCCCGACGTCCACCCCCGTACGGAAGACGGTCCCCTCCTCCCGCATCTGCCCGATCCGCAGCTCCAGCTGCGCCTTCTCCAGCTTGAACTCCGGTATCCCGTAGCGCAGCAGCCCGCCGAGGCGGTCGGAGCGCTCGTACACGGCGACGGTGTGCCCGGCGCGCGTCAGCTGCTGCGCGGCGGCCAGCCCGGCGGGGCCGGAGCCGATGACCGCGACGGTCTTCCCGCTGAGCCGCTCCGGGGGGCGCGGCGCGAGGTAGCCGCGGCGCAGGCCCTCGTCGGCGATGGCCTGCTCCACGTTCTTGATCGTCACCGGGTCCGCGTTGATCGACAGCACGCAGGCGTCCTCGCAGGGGGCCGGGCAGAGCCGGCCGGTCACCTCGGGGAAGTTGTTGGTGGCGTGCAGCCGGTCGTAGGCGGCGCGCCAGTTGCCGCGGGCCGCGTACGCGTTCCACTCGGGGATCAGGTTCCCCAGCGGGCACCCGCTGTGGCAGAAGGGCAGACCGCAGTCCATGCACCGGTCGGCCTGCTCGGAGACGAGCGGGAGCAGCGCCTGCCCCGCGTACACCTCCCGCCAGTCCGCGAGCCGCTCCACCACGGGCCGAGCGGGCACGGGACGCCGCGGGATCTTCATGAACCCGAACGGATCGGTCATGCGCCGCCTCCCTCTTCGCGCCGCCCGACCAGGCTACGCCGCACCTCCCGCCGGGTCCCGCCGTGCGGGATCCGCCCGGCCGGCCCGGGAACCGCGACCCCCGTCCCGCGGCGTCCACCAGGCATGATCCGGAACGTGATGCGCAGCGGGAGACGCGGGAGACGCGGGGGAGGCGGGGGGCGCGGGCGGCTCGTGGCCGCCCTGGCCGGGGGACTGGGCGCGGTGATGGTGCTGCACGCCTGGATACCCAACCGGCCCGGGAACCTCGGCAGCCTGGTCCAGACGCTGCTGCCCTGGACCGGCGCGGCCGTCGTGCCGCTGCTCGGCGCCGCGCTGGTGCGGCGCTCGCGGGTCGCGCTGGTCGCGGTGCTGGTGCCCGCGCTCGCGTGGGCCGTGCTGTTCGGGCCGGCTCTCCTCGCCGACCACCGCGCGCCCGCCGGCGCCGCCGCCGATCTCACCGCCGTCACCCACAACGCGGACGACGTGAACCCCGACCCCGCCGGGACCGCCCGGGCCCTCGCCGCCTCGGGCGCCGACCTCGTCGCCGTCCAGGAGCTCGTCGAGCCCGCGGCCGCCACGTACGCGCGGGTGCTCGCCGAGCGGTACCCGTACCACTACGTCCACGGCACCGTCGGGCTCTGGAGCCGGCACCCGCTGAGCGACACCCGCCCGCTGGCGGTCATGCCGCTGCCCCGCGCGCTGCGCGCCACCGCCGAGACCCCGCGGGGGCCCGTCACGGTGTACGTGGCCCACCTGCCCTCCGTGCGCGTGCGCGCGGCCGGGTTCACCGCGGGCCGGCGCAACGCGGCCGCGCTGCGCCTCGCCGAGGAGGTGCGCACCGGCCCGCCCGGCCGCACCCTGCTGCTCGGCGACCTCAACAGCACCACCCGCGACGACGCCGTGGCCCCGCTGCTCGGCGGCAACGGGCTGCGCTCGGCCCAGGAGGCGGCGGGCGCGGGCTACGGGTTCAGCTGGCCGGCCGCGTTCCCGGTGGCCCGGATCGACCAGATCCTGGTGCGCGGCCTGACACCGGTCTCCGCGTGGACCCTGCCGGCGACGGCCAGCGACCACCTCCCGGTGGCCGCCTCGTTCCGCTTCCGGTGACCGGCCCGCCGGCGCGGGCGCCCGGTCAGGGCCGGGTCACCCGTACCTGGTAGCCGCCGCCCCGCAGCTCGCCGACGACCGAGACGCTGATGCCCGCCTTCTCGTCGGTGAAGGTCTCGCCCGGCCTGAAGGGCGCGTCCGAGAGCTCCGCGTGCACATTGGGCCGCCGCGTACAGCCGCCGCTCGCGGCCGCGCTGTCCGACACGATCACCGGGCCGCGCCCGGTGTCCACGTCCGAGTCCACCTTGTAGATGAGCACGCCCGGCTTGCACACGGACTCGTCGTTCCCGGCCCGGGTCCGCACCTCCACCGCGTACCCGGCGCTCTCCGACAGCGGTATGAAGGCCAGCTTCATGCCGCCCTCCACCGCCAGCGGGGTGAGCGTGTGGTCGCTGACGCCCGACTTCGCGGCGCAGCTGATCTGCGTGCCGTCCAGCCAGCCCAGCTTCCACTTGTGCCAGCCCAGCAGGTCGTTGTTGGCGCCCCAGTCCTCGCTCATGATGTCCCAGTGCCCGACCGCGCCGCCGCCGTCGGCGGTGTACAGGTCCGGCAGTCCGAAGACGTGCCCGTTCTCGTGGGGGAGCACTCGGTAGCCGGTCTCCCGGTAGGAGCCCGAGCCGTCGTCCTGCCGGCTGTAGACGAAGGACGTGTTGGAGAGCGGAACCCCGTCGGCCATCGGTGCCTCGGCGTTCCCCGAGAAGGTCACCGACAGGACGGTGTCCAGCGCGGAGGGCCCGGCGTTCGGCGTGACCAGGATGTTGACCAGGTCGTACCGGCTGAAGTCCACCTCGGGGTCGGCGGCCTTCACGATGTGCTCGACGAGCTGGCGGTAGCCCGGCTCGTACGCGGACCCGCGCTCGATCCCGTACGCCGAGAACGGCATCGGCATCCGCAGCCAGTCCCGTACGGGGGCCTCGGCCCGGTAGGTCAGCCGACCGTAGGAGCTGGTGCGGAACCAGTCGGACGTCTGCGGGAAGAACTCGGCCAGCCGGTCGGCGGCCGTGCCCTCGCCCTTGGCGTCCGGGAAGTCGATCATCAGGTTCAGGGCCCGGACCTCGCCGGTCGAGCGGGAGTATCCGGCCGGGGTCGGCAGGCCCTCGGACATCTGCACGCCCATCGTGCCGGTGATCCGGCAGGGCGCCAGCGCCGACTCGGCCGTGGTCGCCACCGGCCCGGAGGCGGAGTGGGGCCGACTGGCTATCCCGGTGCTCGCGGTCGCCGTGATGCCGAGGGCCAGCGCGGTGAGGCCGATGTACACGCAGGTACGGCGTGGTGTGCGTATCCGGTGGCGGGTCTGCGGCATGGAGATCGCCTTCGGGTCCGCGGCAGCCGGCCGGGCCCGGTCTGCACTCCGTGGGCTCACCCTCCGTCGGCTGCGGCGCGCCCGCGCGTCGAGTGGGGCCGAACGGGAAAACCCGTGTGACCCGGCTCACATGGGAGAGTGAAATAACCGGGGACGGAATCCCCGTTTGCATGAGGGTCCCGCTAACCGGGGACCGGCTCCCCGTTTGGGGCCGACGTACGAGCGCCGGCCGTCCGCGCGCCAGCGCGACGGGCCCATCCGGCGCGACCCAGCCCGACCCCGACCTCAGCCCGATCCAGAGCCAGGAGGCCCCGGAATGAAGAGCCCCGCCACCACGCCGGCGGCCCCCCGCGCCGCCCCGCGGGCGCCGGTGGGCCTGGCCGAGCCCGCGCCCCCGCAGGGGCCGTCGCGGGCCAAGCCGTCCAGGGTTCCGAAGCCGCGCGCCGACGCCGTCCGCAACCGCGAGCGGATCCTGACCGCGGCCCGCGAGATGTTCGTGGAGTGGGGCGTCGAGGCCCCGCTCGACGAGATCGCCCGCCGGGCCGGGGTCGGCAACGCCACCCTCTACCGGCACTTCCCCGACCGGGCCGTCCTCGTCCACCACGTGGTGCTCTTCGTGATGGACCGGGTCACCGTCCACGCCGAGCTCGCCCTGGCCGAGGAGCCCGACGCCCTCGCCGCGCTGCGCCGCTTCACGCACGCCGCCGCGGACGAGCGGATCGGCGCCCTGTGCCCCATGCTCGCCAACGACTTCGACCGCGAGCACCCCGAACTCCTCGCGTCCCGACACGCCTTGGAAGAGGCCGTCGAGACGCTGCTGGCCGCCGGCCAGGCCGCCGGACTCGTCCGCACGGACATCGGCGTCGGCGACCTGATGATGGCCCTGTCCCAGCTCAGCCGCCCGCTGCCGGGTACCGCCTGCCTCGACGTGGACCGGTTCGTCCACCGTCATCTCGGGCTGTTCCTCGACGGGTTGCGGGCCCCGGCGGGCTCGGAACTGCCGGGCGAGGCCGTCACCCTCGACGTCCTGAGGCAGAAAACCATGTGACGCCCCGGGTCGCGCCCGCTAGCGTCGAAAACCTTGCCCAAACCCCGTTTTTCAGTCATTCCGCACAGTGAGTGGGTATCCCCATGCCAAAAACAGCCGCGCCCGCGCCGCTGGCTGCCGACCCCAGCCGCTGGAAGGCACTCGTCTTCATAGCCCTGGCCCAGCTGATGGTCGTGCTCGACGCGACCATCGTGAACATCGCCCTCCCGTCCGCCCAGACCGACCTCGGCATCTCGGACGGCAACCGCCAGTGGGTCATCACCGCGTACGCGCTGGCCTTCGGCGGACTGCTCCTCTTCGGCGGCCGCATCGCCGACAAGTGGGGCCGCAAGAACGCGTTCATCGTCGGCCTCATCGGCTTCGCCCTGGCCTCCGCGCTCGGCGGCGCCGCCAACGGCGAGGCGATGATGCTCGGCGCCCGCGCCCTCCAGGGTGCCTTCGGCGCACTGCTCGCCCCGGCCGCGCTCTCCCTGCTGGCCGTCATGTTCACCGACGCCAAGGAGCGCGCCAAGGCCTTCGGCATCTACGGTGCGATCGCCGGTGGCGGTGGCGCCGTGGGCCTGATCCTCGGCGGCTTCCTCACCGAGTACCTGAACTGGCGCTGGACCTTCTTCGTCAACATCCCGTTCGCGATCGCCGCGGCCGTGGGTGCCTGGCTGGTCATCCGTGAGCCCGCCGGCGGCCGCAACCGCGCGCCGCTCGACATCCCCGGCGTGATCCTGTCCACGCTCGGCCTCGTCGCGCTGGTGTACGGCTTCACCCGCGCCGAGTCGGCCGGCTGGTCCGACACGGTCACCGTGGCCATGTTCGTCGCCTCCGCGACGCTGCTCGCCGCGTTCGTGTTCGTCGAGTCCCGCGTGAAGTCCCCGCTGCTGCCGCTGCGCGTCCTGCTGGAGCGCAACCGCGGCGGTGTCTACCTCTCGCTGGGCCTGGCCGTCATCGCGATGTTCGGCCTGTTCCTCTTCCTGACGTACTACCTCCAGGTCGTGAAGGGCTTCTCGCCCGTCAAGACCGGCTTCGCCTTCCTGCCGATGATCGCGGGCATGATCACGGGCTCCACCCAGATCGGCGCCCGGCTGATGACGCGGGTCGCGCCGCGGCTGCTGATGGGCCCGGGCTTCCTGCTCGCCGCCACCGGCATGCTGCTGCTGACCCAGCTGGAGGTCGGATCCTCCTACCCGGCGCTGATCCTGCCGGCGCAGCTGCTGCTCGGCCTCGGCATGGGTACGGCCTTCATGCCGGCCATGTCCCTGGCCACGCACGGGGTGCAGCCGGCCGACGCCGGTGTGGCCTCCGCGATGGTCAACACCTCGCAGCAGGTGGGCGGCGCGATCGGCACCGCCCTGCTGAACACGATCGCCGCCTCGGCGACGACCGCGTACCTGACCGACCACGCGGCCGAGGCCGCGGCGGGCGGCCCGGCGGCGAAGCTGATCCAGGCGCAGGCCATGGTCGAGGGCTACGCCTCGGCCATCTGGTGGGCCGTCGGCATCCTGGTCGCCAGCTCGGCCATCGCCTTCGCCCTGATCAACACGGGACGTCCGGGCGCGGGCACCCCGGTGGCCTCCGGCGACCGCGACGGCGCCGAGGCCGAGGTGAAGATCCCGGTGATCGCCCACTGACGGCCGCGCCGCGCGTGCGGGAATGACTGCCGACCCCCCTTCGTTCAAATTTGAACGAAGGGGGGTCGGTCTTTTGCCGCGCCCCGGCCCCGCCCGACGAACGAGGAGCCCGCCCATGCCCGACGTCCCTGTTGCCGAGGTCCCCGTGTCCGGCGTTCCCGCGCCCGAGGGGACGACCCGCATGCCGGCCCTGTACCTGAGCCACGGCGCGCCCCCGCTGGCCGACGACCCGCTCTGGCCGGGCGAACTCGCCGCCTGGTCGGCGCGGCTGCCGCGGCCCCGGGCGATCCTGATGGTCTCGGCCCACTGGGAGGAGGCCCCGCTCGCCCTCGGCGCCACGGAGCCGGTCCCGCTCGTCCACGACTTCCGGGGCTTCCCCGAGCACTACTACCGGGTGCGCTACGACGCCCCCGGCGCGCCCGCACTGGCAGCGTCGGTTCGGAAGCTGCTGCGGGCCCCCGGCACCCCGGTGCAGGACGTCCCGGCCCGCGGCCTCGACCACGGGGCGTACGTCCCGCTGGTGGAGATGTACCCGGAGGCTGACATCCCGGTCCTGCAGATCTCCCTGCCCACGCTGGACCCGGCCCGCCTGATGGACATCGGGCGCAAGCTGGCTCCGCTGCGCGACGAGGGGGTGCTGATCGTGGGCAGCGGCTTCTTCACCCACAACCTGGCGGCCCTGCGCCACCAGGGCCCGGGCGTTCCCGCCTGGTCGGCGGAGTTCGACGCGTGGGGCCGCGAGGCGCTCGCCGCCGCCGACGTGGACGCGCTGCTGGACTTCGAGCACACGTCCCCGGCCGGCCGCCTGGCCCACCCCCGCACGGAGCACTTCGCCCCGCTCTTCGTCACCCTCGGCGCGGCCGCATCCGACCTCGCCTCTCCCCGCACGCCGATATCCGGCTTCTGGCTGGGCCTCTCGAAGCGCTCGCTCCAGTTCGGCTAGCCCTTGACCCGCAGCGCCCCGGTGATGCGCTCGTCGATGACGAAGCCCTTGGCGGGCCCCTCGGAGATGATCACTTCGGTCCCGTAGGGCATCCGCACCTCGGACGCGTACAGCGCCTTGTCGGGTACGGGGTCGGACAGCATCCGGACACTGCCGTGGCCGTCGTGGTCGTCGATGATCAGGTACACGGGAATTCCGGCCTTCGCGTACGCACGTCGCTTCCGGTCACGGTCACGATCGCGGCTCTCCCTGCCGGGCGAGACCACTTCGGCGATCAGCTCCACGCCGGAGGCGTCGATCCCGAGACCGTCCTCGACGACGTGTTCCTCGGCGTCCTCCAAGGCGATGAACACGTCCGGGATCCACACCTTGCGCTTGTGGATGACGTTCATGTCCTGGCGGGCGGCGAACTCGCTCTCTGCGAGGAACGCGACCAGCCTGTCCCGCAGGCGATTGGCGATCCGGCCGTGTGAGTAGCGACCCGTGGGTGACACCTCGATGAACCCCTCGACGATCTCGGCGTGGTAGCCCTCGGGGAGTTCCATGGCCTTCCATGCCTGCCACAGGACGTCGTCAAGGTCCGACGGGGGAGTCGCGACCTTCGGCATTACGGCCTCCAGCGTCTCGTGGGCGAGAGCGGTCATGTGCAGCACCTCCTCTAAGTGTGGGCGCCGCCGACCGGGTGGCACAAGCGACGCTCCGACGCTGGGAAGCGGGCCGCGCATGCCGCAGGGATATGCCACGGGCTCACCCGGACGGGTGGCGCAGGCTCGGGTGAAAAGGGGTGAATGCCGAGAATCCGGGTATTCGATCGTCTGTCCAGGCAACCGGAAGGCGGCGAGGGCCGTCTTCCGGATGGGGGTGCAGGCAGGGCGACGGGCCGGATGTGTGACGGCGGTCTCACTGTTGTGGGAGTTGTAAAGGTCCGAAAGGTCCTCCAAGTCCACCCCGGCACCGGGCCTGACCTGCACCTCTTCGGGATCTTCGGGATTCCGCCGCCGCCCTCGCGGGGCATCGGCGGGGCAGGATACTGCAAGATCTCGAAAAAGAGGGACCAGCGTGGGAATTCTGTCCCGATTCCAGTCGTTGTTTCCTTCGGAAGCGGGCACTCGGGAGAGTGTCCGAAGACACAGCCGCACGCACCGCGACCGAACACTTCGCAAGGGAGCACGCATGGCAACCCGCGCCGTCGCCCGTCGTCAGTCCACGAGCAGCGCACGCGCTGTGGGCGGGGAAATCGCCGACCGCGACCTGGTCGGCATGTACCTGGACGAGATCGCGCGCACCCCGCTGCTCGACGCCGCCAAGGAAGTAGAGCTCTCCCAGATCATCGAGGCGGGCGTGTACGCCCAGCAGATCCTCGACGGCGAGATAGAGCGCAAGGGCGGCGAGAGCCCCGCGCGCGAGGAGCTGGAAGCGCTCGCCGCCGAGGGAGAGCGGGCCAAGGAAGTCTTCATCCGCTCCAACCTCCGCCTGGTCGTCGCGGTCGCCCGCCGCTACCCGCGCAGCGGTCTGCCCCTGCTCGACCTGATCCAGGAGGGCAACGCCGGCCTGGTGCGGGCGGTCGAGAAGTTCGACTACGCCAAGGGCTTCAAGTTCTCCACGTACGCGACGTGGTGGATCCGTCAGGCCATCACCCGCTCCATCGCCGACCAGTCCCGTACGATCCGCCTCCCCGTCCACCTGGTCGAGGAGCTCGGCCGGATCCGCCGGGTGCAGCGCGAGTTCAACCGCGAGAACGGGCGCGACCCGGAGCACGCGGAGATCGCCGCCGAGCTGGACACCACCGAGAAGCGCGTGGGCGACGTGCTGGACTGGGCGCGCGACCCGGTCAGCCTGAACATGTCGGTCGACGACGACGGTGACACGCAGTTCGGCGACCTCCTGGAGGACACCTCCGCGATCTCCCCGGAGCAGTCCGTCCTGTCGCTGCTGCGCAGCGAGGAGCTGGAGGACCTGCTGGGCAAGCTGGACCAGCGGACGGCGTCGATCATCAAGATGCGGTACGGCATCGAGGACGGCCGCGAGCGGACGCTGACGGAGGTCGGCAAGCAGCACGGCCTCACCCGCGAGCGGATCCGCCAGATCGAGAAGCACGCGCTGCTGGAGCTGAAGAAGATGGCCCGCGACACCGGCTTCGACGCCGTGGCCTGACGCGGCCCGCGGCCGCGCCCGACGCGGTCGGCGGCCGCCCCCGTACGAGCCCCCGGTGCCTATCCCCCCCAGGCGCCGGGGGCTCTCTCCGTCCCCGTGGCCCCGCATCGCGGCGGGCCCGGCCCGTCAGCCGGCGGCGGCCGTGGTCAGGCGGGCCGCGAGGGCGGCGGCCGCGGACGCCAGCGAGTCGGGGCCGCGGACCGTGAAGGGGAGCCCCGTCATCGCCACCCGCGCGACCAGCCACTCCGGCGCGTCCCCGCTGGCGAACCGCACCCGGCAACTCCCCTCCTCCGCGACCGCCGCCCCCCGCAGCCACGCCGGCAGCTCCCCCACAGCCACCCCCGGGAACGCCAGGTCCACCTCGTACGGCCGCCGCCCCACCAGCGCCCGCGCCACCATCGTCGCCGCATCCATCGGCAGCTCCCGCGGCGCGAACCTCGCCCCCGTCGCGAACGCCTCGCTCACCCGGTCCACCCGGAACGTCCGCCAGTCCTCCCGCTCCAGGTCGTACGCCACCAGGTACCACCGGCTCCGCGCGCTCACCAGCCGGTACGGCTCCACCAGCCGCCGCGACCCCGCCCCGTCCCGCGCCTCGTAAGCGAACCGCAGCCGCTCCGGCCCCGCCACCGCCGACGCCATCGCCGTCAGCGTCCGCGGGTCCACGCTCGGCCCGTCGCCCCGCGTCAGCGCGACCGTCGCCGTCTGCAGCGCGTTCACCCGGTGCCGCAGCCGCCCCGGAAGCACCTGCTCCAGCTTCGCGAGCGCCCGTACGGACGCCTCCTCGACCCCCTCGATCGCGTGCCCGGCCCCCGCCCGCAGCCCCACCGCGATCGCCACGGCCTCCTCGTCGTCCAGCACCAGCGGCGGGATCGCAGCCCCCGCGACCAGCCGGTACCCGCCCTCCGCGCCCAGCGTGGCCTCCACCGGGTACCCGAGCTCCCGCAGCCGCTCGATGTCCCGCCGGATCGTCCGCGCGCTCACCCGCAGCCGCACCGCCAGCTCGCTCCCGGGCCATTCGCGCGGGGTCTGGAGCAAGGACAGCAGGGACAGCAGGCGGGCCGCGGTGTCGTTCATGACACCCAGATTGCCAGGGAATTAGGACACCATCTGGCCTACATGCCGTCTAGGTTTCTCCTCATGACCACCGAGACGTCCAAGACATCGCCCGAAAGAAAGAACGGGCCCGTACGAGAAGAGCGGACCGAAGCCACCCCGCCGCCCCCCTCCACCGGCGAGGCATCGAGCTCGCCCGCCGACCGCCGCCGCTGGCTGGCGCTCGCCATCGTGATGACCGCGGCCTTCATGGACCTGGTCGACGTCACCATCGTCAACATCGCGATACCCAGCATGCGCCAGGACCTCGGCGCCTCCACCAGCGCGATCCAGTGGATCACCGCCGGCTACGCCCTCGCGTTCGCCGCGGGCCTGATCACCGGCGGCCGTCTCGGTGACATATTCGGCCGCAAGCGCCTCTTCCTCATCGGCATCGCCGGCTTCACCGCCGCCTCGCTGCTCTGCGGCATCGCCGCGGACCCGGCCATGCTCGTCGCCTCCCGCCTCCTCCAGGGCGGCATGGCGGCCATGATGGTCCCGCAGGTGCTCGCGATCATCCACGTCACCTTCCCGCCGCACGAGCGCGGCAAGGTGTTCGGCATGTTCGGCGCGATCGTCGGTCTCGGCGCCGTCTCCGGCCCGATGCTCGGCGCGCTGCTGAGCGAGTGGAACATCCTCGGCCTCGAATGGCGTCCGATCTTCCTGATCAACCTGCCCGTCGGCATCGCCGGCGTCATCCTGGGCCGCAAGTTCATCACCGAGTCCAAGGCCCCCGACGCGCTGCGCCTCGACCTGGTCGGCGTGGTCCTGGCCACCCTCGCCCTGGTCATGCTGATCTTCCCGCTCACCCAGGGCCGCGAGAACGACTGGCCGCTGTGGGGCTTCGCCCTGATGATCGGCGCGCCGTTCGTCTTCGCCGCCTTCATCGCGTACGAGAAGTACAAGATCCGCAAGGACGGCTCCCCGCTGGTCGAGCTCTCCCTGTTCAAGGTCAAGAGCTTCGCGGGCGGCATCGCCGTCCAGCTGACCTTCGGCATCGCGACCGGCATCTTCTTCCTGGTCTGGACGCTCTACATGCAGATGGGCCTCGGCTGGAGCGCCCTGCGCGCCGGCACCACCGGCATCCCGTTCTCCCTCGCCGTCTCGGCCGCCGCCGGCATGTCCGTCCAGAAGCTCGTACCCCGGTTCGGCCGCAAGGTCCTCCAGGCCGGCGCGCTGACCATGGCCGCGGGCCTGCTCCTCTACATCTGGGAGTCCGACCGCTACGGCATGGGGATCGCCTCCTGGCAGATGGCGCTCCCGCTGGTCGTCATGGGCATCGGCATGGGCCTGATCGTCGCCCCGCTCACCGACACCGTGCTGTCCGAGGTGCCGCCCCGGCACGCCGGCTCGGCCTCCGGCCTGATCAACACCACCGGCCAGATGGGCAACGCGCTCGGCCTCGGCCTGACCTCGGTGGTCTACTTCGGCTGGATCGACGACGGCGTGCCCTTCGGTCCGCAGTACGTCGACGCCTTCCGCGGCGCGCTGTGGTGGGTCGTGGCCGTCATGGTCGTGATCTTCGCCGTGATGTTCATGCTGCCGCGCAAGGCGGTCCCGATGGACCAGCGCTCGGGCGGCCCGGAGGTGGCGAAGGCCGCCGCGTAGTCCCGGTCGCCGGTCCCGAACGGGCATGTCCGCCTCTGTGGGCGGGCGTGCCCGTTTGTTTTGTTTCGGGCCCGATGGGGCGTACGGTAGGGGAGCAATCCACCCAATCGGACACGAAACGGACCCGAACCCACATGTACGCACCGGAACGGCGGCAGGAGATCCTCCACCTCGCCCGCGACGCCGGCCGGGTCGACGTCCTCTCCCTCGCCGAGCGCTTCCAGGTCACCGCCGAGACCGTGCGCCGCGACCTCACGGCCCTCGACCGGGCCGGTCTGCTGCGCCGCGTTCACGGCGGGGCCATCCCGGCCGGCCGCCTCGACTTCGAACCCGACCTCACCGAGCGCGAGACCACCGCCGCCGACGAGAAGGACCGCATCGCGGCCGCCGCCCTCACCCAGCTGCCCGACGGCGGCAGCGTCATCCTCGACGCCGGCAGCACCGTCGCCCGCCTCGCCGCCGCCCTGCCCGTCGACGCCGCGCTGACCGTGGTCACCCACGCCCTGCCCGTCGCGGCCCGGCTCGCCGGCCACACCGGCATCGACCTCCACCTCGTCGGCGGCCGCGTCCGCCACCGCACCCGGGCCGCCGTCGACGCGTGGGCGCTGCGCGCGTACGCCGAGGTCCGCGCGGACGTCGCCTTCCTCGCCGCGAACGGCTTCTCGGCCGAGCGCGGGCTGACCACCCCCGACCTCGCGGAGGCCGCCGTCAAACGGGCCGCGATGGCCGCCGCCCGCCGCGTCGTGCTGCTCGCCGACTCCTCGAAGGCCGGCGCGGAACACTTCGCCCGCTTCGGCTCCTTCGCCGCCGTGGACCTCCTCGTCACGGACACCGGCCTCACCCCCGACGACAAAGCGGCGATCGAAGCCGCCGGTACGGAAGTTGCGCTCGTATGATCCTCACCGTCACGCCGAACCCCTCGCTCGACCGGACGTACGAGGTCCCCTCGCTCGGTTGCGGCGAAGTGCTGCGCGCCGGCGGCGAGCGGGTCGACCCCGGCGGCAAGGGCGTCAACATCTCCCGGGCGATCGCCGCGGCCGGCGGTCGCACGACGGCGATCCTCCCGCTCGGCGGCGCCCCGGGCGCGCTGATCGCCGAACTCCTGGGCGCGCGGGGCGTGGACGTCACGGCGGTCTCCATCGCCGGGCAGACCCGCTCCAACATCGCGGTCGCCGAGCCCGACGGCACCCTCACCAAGATCAACGTGCCAGGCCCCGAACTCACCCCGGAGGAATCCGCGCTCCTGCTGGAGACCGTCCGCGCCTGCTCCGGCGGCGCCGACTGGATCGCCTGCGGCGGCAGCCTGCCTCGCGGCCTGCGGCCCGACTGGTACGCCGAACTCGTCGCCCGGGCCCACCCGGCGGGCGCCCGGGTCGCGCTCGACGCCTCCGGCCCCGCCCTCCTCGCGGCCCTGCCGGCCCGCCCGGACGTGATCAAGCCGAACCTGTCCGAGCTGGCGGCGGCCACCGGCCGCCCCCTGGTCACGCTGGCCGACGCCGTCAAGGCGGCGGAGGAGCTCCGCTCCCGGGGCGCGGGCGCGGTCCTGGCCTCCCTCGGGGCGGACGGCCGGCTGCTGGTGTCCGCCGAGGGGACGTTCCACGGCACGGCGCCCGTCACCGCCGTCCGCGGCGACGCCGGCGCGGACGCCGCCGCCCTGGCCGGCTTCCTGCTCGCCGGAGGCAGCGGCCCCGCCGCCCTCACCTCGGCCCTGGCCCACGCCGCGGCCGCCGCCCGCCTCCCCGCCGCCGCCATGCCCACCCCTGCGGATCTCCACCCGGACGAGGTCCGCGTCACCGAGGACCTCCCCCTGGACCTCCTCCTGACCACGACGTGACCCACCCCAACCCGCCACCCACCCACGCCGCGGCCTGCCGAGCGCGGTGCCCGGCCCCGCGGGCGTGACCTGCCCCAGGCCGCCGCACGCCCAAGGCGCGGCCTGCCCGGGTGCGGCGACCCGGCCCGCGGGCGTGACGTGCCCCGCCGGCGTGTGCCGCCCCGCGGGGCGTCGGGCCCAGGGTCGTGACCCGGCCCCGGAGTCCCACACCGGCAGCGGCAGCGCCCGCGGGCGTGTGTCGCCCC
This sequence comes from Streptomyces sp. NBC_01551, assembly GCF_026339935.1. Taxonomy (NCBI): domain Bacteria; kingdom Bacillati; phylum Actinomycetota; class Actinomycetes; order Kitasatosporales; family Streptomycetaceae; genus Streptomyces; species Streptomyces sp. NBC_01551. Next base: position 2,609,595 of record NZ_JAPEPX010000001.1, on the reverse strand, counting down.
GCGGGGCGACGGGCCTCGGGTGGTGACCCGGGCCCGGAACCCCGTACCCGCAGCGGCAGCGTTTTGCGGCGTCAGCGGACGCGGGAGCGGTGGTCCATCGCGCCGCGTGCGGCCGACTCGGTCCCGTAGACCTCGCACATGTGACGCCCGTCCGGCGTCGCCGTGTGCTCGACCTCCCACAGGCTGAGCTCGCTACCGTCCAGCAGCAGGAACGCGTGCTCGTACAGGCTGAATCCGGCGTCCCGCCCACCCGCCAGGCCGGGCCGGCCTCCGAACGCCTGGGTGATCTGGTGCGCGTACGCCGACCGCAGCCGCCGGGCCAGCTCCTCGCCCGGCCGGTCCGCGTTCTCCGCGCGCCGCAGCACCCGCCGGGCGTGGTCGGCGGAGTCGTCCACCGCGTAGTCCCGGTGCCGCGCGCCCGGATCCCGCCCCGGGGCCGCGAACAGGGCGCTCAGCGCGGCCGCGTCGCCCTCCGAGGAGTCCTCGGCCGCCGGCGGCGCCAGGTCCCGCGCGACCCGCGACGGCGGCTCCCCGAACAGCCGGGCCACCGCCAGGCAGGCCTCCGCCTTCCCGGCGAAGACCTCGTGTCGTATCGTCCGGTCGCCCTCCAGCCGGTACACCAGCTCCCACAGGGACACGGCCCCGCCGTCGGCCAGCAGGTACGTGTGCCGGTGGGTCTCCCGCCACAGCCCCGCCGCCGGGCTGTGGTGCGTGGTGTACAGCGAAGAGCTGTGGGCGAGCGCCGTCCCCAGGCGCTCGACCAACCGGTCTTCCAGGTCATAGGAGTTGAGGGCGCGGCCCAGGAGTCGCTCGAGGTGCGCCTCGGTTGTCTCGTACGGATCGCTCAAGGTGGGTCTCCAGGCCGTCGCAGCTTGTGACTTAGCGGAAGCACAACGTAGCCCCTGGTTCGGACATCACGTCCGGGGTTCGGTAAAACGTCCGGGACGCATCCGTGGTTCCCGCCACACCTTCAGGTCAACTTGCGTACGACCGGGCATGGTTGGTGCCGGTCTGACCGCAAGCGCGGGAGTATGGGCCACATGGCAACGAATACGGTGGGAGTTCCCCGCCAACAGAGACGGCCCCCCGGGCGACCCGAGGGCGAACCGGAGGCGACCCCGCGGGTGTTGGCCTGGCTGCTGCTGCTCACCGGGGCGGCCGGAGTGCTGGCCTCCTGGGTGATCACCCTCGACAAGTTCCTCCTGCTGGAGGACCCGAACTTCAAGCCGGCGTGCAGCCTGAACCCCGTGGTCTCCTGCGGCAGCGTCATGAAGAGCGAGCAGGCGGCGGCCTTCGGCTTCCCCAACCCGATGCTCGGACTCGTCACCTTCGGCGCGGTGGTCTGCGTCGGCGCCGGGCTGCTGGCCGGCGCCCGCTACCGCGGCTGGTTCTGGCTCGGCCTGAACGCCGGAACGGCGTTCGGCGTGGGCTTCTGCACCTGGCTGATGGTCCAGTCGCTCTACGAGATCAACGCCCTGTGCCTGTGGTGCTGCCTGACCTGGGCGGCGACGCTGCTGATGTTCTGGGCGGTGACCGCGGACAACGTCCGTACGGGCCGACTGCCCGCGCCCAAGCAGGTACGGGACTTCTGCGCCGAGTTCGGCTGGGCCCCGCCCGCCCTGCACCTCGGGGTGATCGGGATGCTCATCCTCACCCGGTGGTGGGAGTTCTGGACCTCCTGACCCCGCCGCGCGCGAGGGCCCCGGCAGCTGGAGGCTGCCGGGGCCCTCGTCACATCGCTCCACGGGCGCAACGGGCCCGGACCGCGGAAGGCGGAGGAGTGGAGATCAGCTGCCGACGGAGGCGTTGCCCGACAGGATCGGGATGTTGTCCAGGATGTGCGACAGGGCCTCGTCGCCCTTGGCCTGGGTGGAGTTCTCGGTGCACTGCTGGTTCTGCGGGTTGGCCAGGACGTTGATGTCCTGGACGTTGATCGGGACGGCGCCGACCAGCCCCTGGAGGTTGCCCTTCACCGGCAGACCGATGCAGGGCTTGTTGAGGGTGCCCTGGACCACGGAGAGCTGCGGGCTCATGTCGCCGTGGGTCTTCTGGTTGCCGTAGATCTGCGAGGCGCCGTTGCCATTGACGGTGTTGATCCCGTTGTCGTTGCCGATGGCCATGGCCGGGGCCGCAACAGCAGCGCCCGCGCCGACCGCGATGGCGGTAGCCGCGGCAGCGGTCATGATCTTCTTGAGCATCATTGGTCCTTTTGTCGCACGAGTGCCCGCTAGTGGAGCGCCCTGCTCAACTGGCCTCTCGTGGGGTTGGTTCCGCTGCTTCACTCAAACGGCCCGTTCGGGGCGGGCTTTTCCCCGGAGTGGGTGAGGCCGCCCCGGACGCCTGCGCGAAGCCCGTACGCAGCCCTCAGCGGCCCGGAAGCGCTTCATGATCCTGTTGCGCTCCGTGTCAGGCGTTCGCACGGTGAGTGAGGAAGCGGATTGCACTGATCCGCTTCTCGCGCGTCCCCGCGACCACCAGAAGGAATCTCCATGCAGCGCACGAAGCCGCTCCGCACCCGCGTCCTTGTCCCGACGGCCCTCGCGGTCGTCATACTGTCCGGCGCGGTTGGTCCCGCGGGTGCCGCGGACGGTGAGGGCGCCGCCGCCATCGACCGGGTCGCCTCGGCCCAGCAGCAGGTCGACGAGAGGGCGGCGGCCGCCGGCCCGCTCGACGACCTCCTCGCGGGGGTCTCCAAGACCCTGGCGGACCTCCTCACGTCCCTTCAGACGCTGCTGCCCGGGGTGACGCTCCCGGAGATCAAGCTCCCGACGCTGCCGGCCCTCCCGGCGATCCCTGCGATCCCGGGCATCCCCGACATCCCGGTCCCCGAGATCCCGGACATCCCGGTCCCCGAGATCCCGGACGTCACCGTCCCGGGGGTCACCGTCCCGACGATCCCGGACGTGCAGGTCCCCGCACTCCCGGTCGTCGACCCGGCGCTCCCGGACGTGCAGGTCCCCGCACTCCCGGTCGTCGACCCGGCGCTCCCGGACGTGCAGGTCCCCGCACTCCCGGTCGTCGACCCGGCGCTCCCGGACGTGCAGGTCCCCGCACAACCGGTCGTCGACCCGGCGCTCCCGCCGGCCGGCCCGGCGCCCGCCGCCCCCGCCGTACCCGCCGCCCCCGAGCTCCCGGACGTCCCCGACGCTCCGGCCGTCCCCGACCTGCCGTAACCGGGTACATGGTTACGACTATTGAGCTGAACAGGTCTGTTCGCACCTGAGGCCGTGTCGGTCTGGCAGTGTGGACCGTTTCGCTCGGTGTGAGCCCCGGACGGGGCAGAACATCGAACAGAAGGTGCACTTCCCATGAACTCTGCCAAGAAGGCCGCCCTGGTCCTGGCCACCGCTGGTCTCGCCGCGGGCGCTGCCGCCGGCTCCGCCATCGCCGACTCGTCGGCCGAAGGCGCGGCCGTGGGTTCCCCCGGTGTCCTGTCGGGCAACCTGGTCCAGGTTCCGGTCCACGTGCCGATCAACCTGTGCGGCAACACCGTGAACATCATCGCGGCGCTGAACCCCACGTTCGGCAACGTCTGCGTCAACGACTGACGTCAGTCGCGCACATGACTGTGGGCGCCCCGGCCTCGCCGGTGGCGCCCACAGTCATGTGCGGTGGAGGGCGGCGTTCGCTCAGTTGGAGCCGCCGTTGAGCTTCACGCCACCGAGCAGCGGGGACGCCTGGGTGGCTCCGTTCGCGACGTGGAGCACCTCCCCCGGCACGTCGTTGCGGACCTTGTTGACGTTCTGCACGGTGCCCACGACCTTGCCGACGCCGTCGCCCTGCTCGGCGAGCGCATTGCCCACGGTCTGCGGGAGCGCCTCCGAGACGGGGTTGACCGCGTTCAGAACCTCCGTCGCCCCGCTCGTCACGCTCATGGGGGGCATCTGGGCCGGGGCCGTGACGGCGAACGCGGGGGCGGAGGCGCCGAGGGCGGCGACGGAGCCGGCGACGACAGCGGCGACCTTCGTGAGCTTCATTATCGAAATCCTCTTCTTTCGTGGACAGAGGCGTCAGTGGCGACCGTCGCGCCACTTTCGACCTGGGTAACGATTCCCCGCCGCTGCGGAAACGCGGCCGCTGACACGGCAACGGCCGGAGAATCCGACAAGGGATTCTCCGGCCGATATTTTTTCCGATTACCGGTAATGCCGTCAGGAGATACGGGACCGCCGGTACAGAATGGCGCCGCCCAGGATCAGGGCCGAGGCGAGGGCCGCCGCGGCGGCGGGCTGGCCCGCACCGGTCGCGGCGAGTTCCTGCGTGACCGCGGGGGCCGGCGCGGGAGCGGGGACGGCCGGAGCCTCCTGCGGCGGGGCGACCGGGGCGGGGGCGGGCAGGGGCGCCGGGACGGGCGCGGGTGCCGGAGCCGCCGGGGGCAGGTGGACCGGGGTGTCACCGGCGGGAGCGGCCGGCGGCTGGTCGGCGGGGGGACGGACGGCCTCCGGCGCGGGGGCGGGCGCCGGGTGCTCGACGGGCTGGCTGCCGTGCGGCGGACGCGGCGCGGGGACCTCCTCCGCCTCCGGCGGCGCCGGCGCGGGGAGCGTCACGGGCGGCGCCTCCTCCTCGGGCTGTTCCGCCGCGGGGGGCGCGGGAGCGGGCGCGGGCTCCGGTGCGGGCAGCGGCGCGGGCGCCTCCGGGGCCGGGACGGGCTCCGGTGCGGGCAGCGGCTGCGGGCCTGCGGCGCGGGGGCGGGCGCGGGCATCTCGGGTGCCGGGACGGGCTTCGGACGCGGTTGCGGAGCCGGGTGCTCCGGGGCGGGCCGGGGGTGCGAGCGCGGCGGCGCGGGCGGCGCCGGGGCCGGACGCTGCGCCTCGGGCCGCGGGTGGTCGTCGCACTCCTCCTCGCCGCCGCCGCGCTCCTCGGAGTCGCCGTAGCCGCCCTCGTCGTGCCGCTCCTCGTGGCGCGGGGCCGCGTGCCGGGGGGCGGGGTGGCGCTGCTCCTCGTGCGCGCGCTCCTCGCCGTACCCGCCGTGCTCCTCCTCGCGCTGGCGCGGCAGCGCGTGCCGCCCCCGGCTCTCGTCGAGGTAGCGCTCGAAGGCCTCGGCGTGCTCGGGGCTGAGGTGGTGCTCGTACTCGTCACGGCTGACGTGGGAGCCGGTCGAGGTGGCGCAGGTGTTCCCCATCGCGGGGTTCAGGGCGGCCCCGCCGTCCACGCTGTTGCCGCACACGTTCGGCGTGAAGGTGATGGGTACCGAGACGCTGTTGCCGGACAGCACGCCCGGCGAATGCGAGGCCTCGGCCGTCGCCCCGGGGTGCGCGTACGCCGCGCCGGTCGCGATCGACAGCAGGCTGGACGCGGCCGCCGCCGTGAGCATCCCCTTGCCCAGTACCTGTCGGCTCAGTACCTGTCGCATGGGTCCTTCCCTGTCTACCGGCACTCCCGCCGGTGGTGAATCGAAGGTGGCCTCGGAGTGCACCGCCGTGCACTCCGAGGCCACCCCGAGGAGGTCTGCCCTGGCGGGCGCGGGGGCTGCGTCAGTGGTTGACGCAGACGTTGCCGAACGCGGGGTTCAGCAGCGCGATGATGTTCACGGTGTTGCCGCAGATGTTGATCGGGACGTGGACCGGAACCTGGACCAGGTTGCCGGACAGGACGCCGGGGGAGCCGACGGCCTTGCCGTCCGCCGCCGCGTCGGCCATGGCGGGGGAGGCGGCACCGGCTGCCATCAGAACGCCGGCGGCCAGCACCACTGCCTTCTTGTACGTCATTTGTTTTCGATCCTTCCCGCAGAGGCGTATCCGCTGCAGAAATAACAACGAGTGGTTCGGGAAAAAGAAACCGGAGATCTCCGGCGGTCGTTCCACAATTCACCCCGATGTCCGAGTGTTCGGAATTCAGGGCTGATTTGTGTCACCATTTCGACCCGTGCACGCGGCGAGGCCGCCGCGACCGGAAGGTGCGGCGGCCTCGGGCAGGGCGTGCGATCAGCTGCCGGCGGAGACGTTGCCGGAGAGGATCGGGATGTTGCTGAGGATGTGCGAGAGAGCCTCGTCGCCCTTGGCCTGGGTGGAGTTCTCGGTGCACTGCTGGTTCTGCGGGTTGGACAGGACGTTGATGTCCTGGAGGCCGATCGGGACCGCGCCGAGGAGCGACTGGATGTTGGCCTTGGCGGGCAGGGCGATGCAGGGCTTGTTGAAGGAGCCCTGGATCAGCGCCATCTGCGGGCTCATGTTGCCGTAGGTGGCCTGGTTGCCGTAGATCTGCGAGGCGCCGTTGCCGTTCACGGTGTTGACGCCGTTGTCGTTGCCGATGGCCATCGCCTGGGGCGCCATGGCGGCACCGATGCCCACGACCGAGGCGGCAACCGCGACCGAGGCCATCATCTTCTTGATCATTGTCGTCCCTTTTTGCTGGATTGCCCGGTAGTGGAGCACCCGGATCAACGCGGCGGCCCCTGCTCGGGTTGCGTGGGTTCACTCGGATGCCGACGTTTCGGGCGACACGGTTGACGAACGGGCTGACGGTCGGGCTCCGTCGGGGCCGGGCGCCGTCGGTCAGGCATTGAGGCGGCGGGCGGCGGGAGCCCGCACCGGGTTGCCGACCGGGACGCCGGGGACTCGCCGGTGAAGCCTCCGCTTTCCCATTCGGCTCGAACAATGGTGCATCGCATAACGACCCGCCCACTGCGGGGGTGCGTGCTATCGCCCAAAAGGCCGTACGTGCGAGTCCGGCGTGATTTCCCGCCCGAGTTCTGACAAAGTTCACTCCTGTTTTGTCCCCTTGATCGGAAATGGAGACAGGGTCATGGGTTCCTCCCGCAGAATCCTCGGCACGCTCGGTCTGCTGTCCTGCCTCACCCTTTCCGTGGACGTCCCGGCGGCCGGGGCCGCGGTCCCGCCCGCGCCGACGCAGCGGGAGGCCGTCCGGGTTCCCTTCACCCAGCGTTACCAGGCCGTGCAGCACGGCGGGCTGGTCCGGGCCTCCAACTCGGGCATCAGCTGCCGCCGCGAGGAGTCCCCGCAGGCCGAGCCGTGCGCCGAGGTGAAGAAGGGCGCGGCCGGCGTCAACAGCGACTTCGAGATGTTCTACAGCGAGGTCGACAAGGACCCCGACACCTACAACTCCACCCGGGCCGAGCTCAAGGTCCCGCAGGGCGCGACGGTCTCGTACGCCCGGCTGTACTGGGGCGGGAACCTGCGGGTGGGCGAGCAGAAGCCGCCGGAGGACAACGGCCGGGTGCTGGTCGCCGAGCCGGGCGGCGCGTACAAGGAAGTGCTGGCCGACACCGTCGTCGGGCACAAGAGCGACGCGGGCAGCGACGCCTACCAGGCCTCGGCGGACGTGACCCCGCTGGTGCGCAAGGGTGGCGCCGGGATGTGGACGGTGGCGCAGCTGAACATCGCCATGGGCCACTCCGAGGTGGGCGCCTGGGGCGGCTGGACGCTGGTCGTGGCGTACGAGCACCCGCAGGAGCCGGTGCGCCGGCTGTCGCTGTGGGACGGGTTCGAGGGGCTCGCCGCGGGCGCCGGGGAGGCGGCGGGCGAGACGGTGGAGATCGCCGGCCTGGACGCCCGGCCCGGGTCTTCGGGCAAGGCTGGGGTGGTCGCGTACGACGGGGACCGGGGGACCCTCGGGGACTCACTCACGGTGACCGCCGACAGTGGCCGTCGGGTGAGTCTCAGCGACGGAGAAAATCCTTTCGACGACGTCATGAATTCCACGATCACGGAATTCGGACAGAACGCCTTCGTGCGACAGCCTGATCATATGAATAATCTCGGATATGACGCGGACGTGTTCGATCTGAGTCCCGCCCTGTCCGGTGGTGCCCGCAGCCTGAACTTCAAGTTCGCGGGCGAAAGTCAGGGTCATTTCCTCGGTGTGCTCTTCGTTCAGACAGACGCGCGCCGCTGAACGCAGGAGACCACTCCACGTGCCGACTAACCGTTCGAAAGCCTCGCGAGAGGCTCCAGCTCCGCAAGACGCCGCGGCGGACGCCCCGCGTCCGCTGACCGTCCTCCACCTCGTGCAGCCCGTGGAGGGCGGCGTCGCCCGGGTCGTCGTCGACCTCGTGCGCGGCCAGTCCGCCGCCGGGCTGCGGGCCGTCGTCGGCTGCCCGCCCGGCGGAGGGCTCGCCGACGCCGCCCGGGAGGCCGGCGCCGAGGTGTTCGCCTGGCGGGCCGGACGTGCCCCCGGGCCCGCGCTCGCCGCCGAAGTGCCAGGCGCCCGGCGGCTGGTCCGCCGCGTCCGGCCCGACGTCCTGCACGCCCACAGTGCCAAGGCGGGCCTCGCCGGGCGGCTCGCCGTACGCGGCGCCGTGCCCACCGTCTTCCAGCCGCACGCCTGGTCCTTCGACGCCGTCGGCGGCGCCACCGCCGCTCTCGCGCTGCGCTGGGAGCGGTACGGGGTCCGTTGGGCCGACCGGGTGCTCTGTGTCAGCGAGGCCGAACGCCGGGCCGGCGAGAGCGAGGGGATCCACGCCCGCTGGACGGTGATCCGCAACGGCGTGGACCTCGAACACTTCCGCCCCGCGGCCCCCGACCGGGACCACGACCGGGCCCTGGCCCGTGCCGAACTCCCGCTGCCCGCCGCCTTCCGGGGCGACGGGCCGCTCGTCGTCTGCGTCGGCCGGCTCTGCCCGCAAAAGGGCCAGGACGTGCTGCTCCGGGCCTGGCCGGAGCTGCTGGGCACGGTCCCGGACGCCCGCCTCGCCCTCGTCGGCGACGGGCCCGACACGGAGGCGCTGCGCCGCGCCGCACCACCCGGGGTGCTCTTCGCCGGAGCCGCCCGGGACATCCGACCGTGGCTTCGGGCCGCCGATCTCGTTGTACTGCCGTCGCGGTGGGAGGGCATGGCGCTCGCCCCGCTCGAAGCCATGGCCTGTGGTCGCCCGGTCCTGGTCTCCGACGTCAGCGGCGCCCGGGAGAGCCTGCCGCCCGGCCAGGCACGACTGTGCCTGGTGCCGCCGGAGGACCCGACGGCGCTGGCCAAGGGCCTGGGCCGGCTGCTCACCGAGCCGCGCCTGCTCGCCGAACTCGGGGAGCAGGCCCGGCAGCACGCCCGGACCGACTTCGACGTGCGGCGGACCACGGACGCGGTCACCGGCCTGTACTACGAACTGCTGGGCAGGCCCCGTCCCTTGAACCAGGAGCGCATCAGCCGATGACGATGGACAGCGCACCCGCCCGGCACACGGGGCAGGGCGGTACGGGGCCGGCCGGCGGCAGCGCCGGCAACACCACCGCCGTCCGCCGTTCCGTGACCGCCATCCACCCCCCGCGCCGGCCCCGGGCCGACCAGGCCCGGCCCGCCGTCCGGCCGCGGCGGATCCGCCGGCGCGGCGGGGCCGCCCGCTGCTGGCCGCCGACGCGCTGGCCGTCGTCCTCACCACGGCCGCCCTGCCCGGGCTCGGCCTGCCGGCCGAGGCGGCCGCGCCGGTCGCCGTACTCCTCACCGCGCTGCACGCGCAGGCCGGGCTGTACCGGCCGCGGCTCGCGCCCTCCGCGCTCCTCGAACTGCCCGCGCTGGCCGGGCGGGCCGCCGTGCTGTGGTGCGGCGCCGCCGCCGTCGTGGCCGCCGTCCGGCCCGGCCAGGCGCTCGGCTGGAGCGCCCTGCTCACCGCCGTCTGCCTCCAGGTCGTCCTGGCGTGCGCGGGCCGCGGGCTCGTGAACACGGCCCGCCGCCGCTCCGCCGTCCGCAGGCCCGCCTCCGTCCTCGTCGTCGGATCCGGGGAGGGTGCGAGCGCGGTCGCCGCCGCCCTGCACGGACGCCGCGAGTACGGGCTGCGGCCCGTCGGGATCGCCGGCTCCGCCGCCGACGGCGAGAACGCCCAGATGCCGGTCCTCGCCACCCACGAGGACATCCGCCGCGCGGTCATCCAGAACTCCGTCCGGGAGGCGGTGTTCACCCGTCCGCCCGAGGCCGACGAGCGCACCGCCTCGCTGGTCCGGCTCTTCCACGACCACGGCTGCCGGCTCTGGCTCGCCGACCCGGCCGGCACCGCAAAGGTGACCGGCATGCGGGTCGCCCAGCCCGCCGACCAGCTGTGGGGGTACGCCGTACAGCCGCTGCTGCCGCGCCCGTCCCGGCCCGTCGAGCGCTGGGTGAAGCGGGCCATCGACGGGGTGCTCGCCGCGGTCGCGCTGATCGCCGCAGCGCCCGTGATGGGCCTGTGCGCCCTGGCCGTACGGCTCTCCGACGGGCCCGGGGTGATCTTCCGGCAGGAGCGGGTCGGCCTGTACGGGCGCCCCTTCACGCTGCTGAAGTTCCGTACCCTGCGCGCCGACGAGCACGAGTCCGCCACCCGCTGGACGGTCGCCGGGGACCGCCGGATGAGCCCGGTCGGCTCCTTCCTGCGCAAGTCCTCGCTGGACGAGCTGCCGCAGCTGTGGAACGTCGTACGGGGGGACATGAGCCTGGTCGGACCCCGGCCCGAACGGCCGTTCTTCGTCGCCAAGTTCAGCACCGTCCACCCCGGCTACGAGGCCCGCCACCGGATGCCCGTCGGCATCACCGGGCTCGCCCAGATCAACGGCCTGCGCGGGGACACCTCGATCGAGGACCGGGCCCGCTTCGACAACCACTACATCGACACCTGGTCGCTGTGGCAGGACCTGTGGATCCTCGCCCGCACCGCGGCCTCGTTCTTCCGCTTCCGGCTCGGGGGGAGCTGACCATGAGCCTCGCACTGTCAGGGACGTGGGGCCGGCCCGTGCTCGCGGGGGCGCTGCGCCGGCACTGGCCGCTGCTGCCGCTCGCCGGCACCGTCCTGTTGCTCCTCGCACCGCTGCCGGCCGGTGACGCCACCGCCTCGGGCAAGGTCGGGCCGGCCGACGCAGCCTCGCTGCTGCTGGTCTTCGTCTGCGCCCTCCAGGCGCTACGGGGCCGGGTGCGGGCCCTGAGCCCGCTGGGCGCGTTCGTGCTCGGGCTGCCCGCCGTCGGGCTCGCGGTGGCGACGGTGACCGCGGGCGATCCGTACGCGGCGCTGCCCGGTTTCGTGCGCTACCTCCAGGTGTTCGTGCTCGTCCCGGCGGCGGTGGTGCTGCTGGTGCGCGACGCGCGGGAGTTCCGGATCGCCGCCGGGTGCTTCGTGGTGCTGGCGCTGTTCCAGGGCGCGGTGGGGGTGCTCCAGTACGCGACCCACACCGGGGCCTCCTACCAGGGCGAGGACATCCGGGCCGTCGGGACCTTCGGCCCCGGTGACGTGATGGGCATGGCCACGGTCGTGGCGTACGGGCTGGTCGTCGCGACGGCGGCGGCGCTGGCGCCGGGCCTGTCGCAGCGGGTCCGGCGGATCGCCGGGAGCTGCGCGCTGGTGCTGGTGGTGCCGCTGGTGCTGTCGTTCAGCCGGGGCTCGTGGATCGCGACGCTCGGCGCGGCGGTGCTGGTGATGGCCATGGCCGGGATCCGGCGGGCCCTGAAGGTGCTGGTGGCACTCGGCGCGGCCGGTGTGGTGCTGGTGGGCGGGTTCGGGATCGGCTCCGAGATGGTGGCGGAGCGGCTGACCTCGATCACGCAGGTCTCCAGCGCGCCGGACCAGTCGGTGACCGACCGCTACACGATGTGGGCCGCCGCCGAGTCGATGTGGCGCGAGCGGCCCGCGGCCGGGGTGGGCCTCAAGGGCTTCCCGGCCCACCGCGACGGGCACTCCTCGCTGGCGCTGTCCTCCGGCAGCGACACCGCCGGCGCGGGCCAGGCCTACCTGCGCCAGCCGCTGCTGTCCCCGCACAACATGTACCTGCTGATCCTCAGCGAGCAGGGGCTGATCGGGCTGGTCGCGCTGGCGGGCGGCTGGGCGGCGCTGCTGGTGGCGGGGCTGCGGCGGTACGCCGACGGCTCCGCGCGCGGGATCCGGGACTGCGGGCTGGTCGCGATCGGGATGTTCGTGTGGCAGCTGACGGACTTCCTCTACGCGGACATCGGGGGGCCGTCCACCGTCCTGACCGGGGTGATCATCGGACTCGCCGCGTGGTGGGCGCTGCCTTCGCCGGGTGGGGACTGCCTCACCGGGCGCGCCGCCGCGGGTGCGGACGGCCGGTGACGGACACGACGCCCTGGCGGCGGCCCGCGGCCGCGGCGACCGAAGTCGCCGCGGCTGCGGGCCGTACCCACGCCCGCCCGAGCCGGCCCCGGCGCGCCCCCGGTCCTCCCGACCGCGGCCGCGCCGGACTCGGCCCGGCCGTCGGTCCTGCCGGGCGGAGCGTCCGCTCACTCGGGTGCCGCCGGGGACTCCGTCCGGCCGTCGGTGTTGCAGACCGGCGCCGCGGGCCGTGCGAAGGCGTCGGCGGCGGGCGTCCGGCGGACCGATGCGGGGCCGGGGAGCGGCGGGAACGCGCCCGCGCCGCTCGGGCGGTTCCTCGCCAAGGCCGCCGCCGTCACCGCCGGGCTCACCGCCGCCGGGGCGTTGTTCGGGCTGGTCCGGGACCAGACCATCGCCCACCTCTTCGGCGCCGGGCACGACAGCGACTCGTTCCTGATCGCCTGGACCGTCCCCGAGATGGCCTCGACGCTGCTGATCGAGGACGCCATGGCGCTGCTGATGGTGCCCGCCTTCAGCCACGCCCTGGCCCGGCGGGCCGCCAGCCGCGCCGGGCTCACCCGCAAGGAGGCCCGCGCCCAGGACCCCGTACGCCTCCTCGTCGGCGCGACGCTGCCCCGCCTCGTCGTGCTCCTGGCCGCGGTGGCCTCCGTACTCGTCGTCGCCGCGCCGCTCGTCGTCGGCGTGCTCGCGCCCGGCCTGCCCGATCCCGGGCTGGCCGTCGAGTGCACCCGGATGACCGCGCTGACCGTGCTGTCCTTCGGCATCGCCGGATACTTCAGCGCCGCCCTGCGGGCCCACCGCTCCTTCCTGCCACCCGCCGCGATCTACGTCTCGTACAACGTCGGCATCATCGCCACGATGGTCGCCCTGCACGCCGTGTGGGGCGTGCGGGCCGCCGCCGCTGGGGTCGCCGTCGGCGGGCTGCTGATGGTCCTCGTCCAACTACCCGCGTTCATCCGCAACGTGGGCTTCGGGCCGCCGCGCGCCCAGGGCGCCCCGCGCTTCCAACGGGACCGGGACCGGCCCACCCTGATCGCCTTCGGGCTGATCGCCCCCGTCATCTTCTTCGCCGTCTTCCGGCAGTCGCAGGTCCTGGTCGAGCGGTTCCTCGCCGCCTCGCTGCCCCCCGGCGCCATCTCGCACCTCAACTACGCGCAGAAGGTCGCGCAGATGCCGATGGTGCTGTCCCTGATGATCTGCACCGTCACCTTCCCGGTCGTGGCCCAGGCCATGGCCGGCGGGGAGCGCGAGAAGGCCCGCCGGCGCGTCGAGCAGGACCTCGCGCTCGCCTCCCTCGCCGTACTGATGGGCACCGCGCTCGTCATCGGGTACGCGCCGCAGATCATCCAGGTGCTCTTCGAGCGGGGCGCCTTCACCCACCAGGACACCCTCGCCACCGCCTCCGTCATGCGGGTCTACAGCCTCGGGCTGCTCGGCCACTGCCTCGTCGGGGCCCTGTCCCGGCCCTTCTTCTCGACCGCCCGGCCCACCTGGTTCCCGGCGCTCGCGATGGGCGCCGGGCTCCTCGTCAACATCGTCGCCGGAGCCTTCGCCGTCCGCTGGTGGGGGACGTACGGCATCGCCGCCGCCAACGCGGCCGGCATCTCCACCACCGCCGCCCTGCTGCTCACCGGACTCGGCTCGCGGATCATCGCAATCCAGGTCCGCCGGGTCGCCGTCAGCATCGCCCGGCTGGCGGTATCCGCCCTCGCCGCCTGCGTCACCGGGTGGATCGCCGGGCCGATGATCCCCGACCCGCTGCTGAGCGCGGCGCTCGGCTGCCTGCTGGTCCCGGCCATGTTCGGGGCCACCGGGACGGCCATACGGGCCCTTGAGGTCATCGCCCTGCCCAGCCAGATCGCCCAGCTCACCTCCCAGCTCACCCAGAGGTTCCGCAATGTCCGCTGACACCGACACGGCGCCCGCCGCCGTGGGGGTACCCACCCGCCGGTCCGCGTCCCCGTGGGTCCTGATGTACCACTCGGTCGCCGAGTTCACCGATCCCGCCGAGGACCCGTACGGCATCACCGTCACCCCGGCCGTGCTGGAGGCCCAGCTGCTGTGGCTGCGCTCCAGGGGCTTGCGCGGGGTCTCCGTCGGCGAGCTCCTTCGGGCGCGCGCGGCCGGGCGGGGGGCCGGGCTCGTCGGGCTCACCTTCGACGACGGCTACACCGACTACCTGACCCGCGCGCTGCCGCTGCTGCGCCGCTACGGCTGCACCTCCACCCTGTTCGTGCTGCCCGGGAGGCTCGGCGTGGACAACGTCTGGGACCCGCTGGGGCCGCGCAAGTCGCTGCTCACCGCCGAGGGCATCCGCGAAGTCGCCGCCGCCGGGCAGGAGATCGGCTCGCACGGGCTGCTGCACCAGGACCTCACCGCCGCGCCCGACGACGTGCTCCAGCAGGAGCTGCGGGGCAGCCGGGAGCTGCTGCGCGAGCTGACCGGGACGCTGCCGGAGGGCTTCTGCTACCCGTACGGGCACCTCGACGCCCGGGTCGTCGACGCGACGCGCGCCGCCGGGTACGGGTACGCCTGCGCGATCGACCCCGGGCGGCTCGCGGGCCCGCACGCCCTGCCCCGTACGCACGTCAGCCAGGCGGACGGCGCCGCGCGGCTGCGGATCAAGCAGGTGCGCCACCAGGTGCGGGAGATGCGGCGGGGGGTGAAGCACGGATGACCGCCCTGAAGTCGGTGCGGGCGCTGCACGTCATCACCGGGCTGGGGGTCGGCGGCGCCGAGCAGCAACTGCGCCTGCTGCTGCGGCACATGCCGATGAGCTGCGACGTCCTGACGCTGACGAACCCCGGGGCGGTGGCCGAGGGGCTGCGGGCCGACGGGGTCCGCGTGGTGAACCTCGGGATGCGGGGCAACCGCGACCTGGGGGCGCTGCCGAGGCTGGTGACGTTCATCCGGCGCGGGCAGTACGACCTGGTGCACACGCACCTGTACCGGGCCTGCGTGTACGGGCGCCTCGCGGCGCGCCTGGCGGGCGTGAGCGCGACGGTGGCCACCGAACACTCGCTCGGCGAGGGCGAGATCGAGGGTCGGCCGCTGTCGCGCGGGGTCCGGGCGCTGTACCTGGGGAGCGAGCGGCTGGGCGCGGCGACGGTCGCGGTGTCGGACACGGTCGCGGCCCGCCTGGAGGGCTGGGGCGTCCCGGCGGCGCGGGTGCACGTGGTGCCGAACGGGATCGAGGCCGTCCGGTTCCGCTTCGACGAGGGCGTACGGCGGGCCACCCGGGCCCGCACCGGGCTGCCGGAGCGCGCGTTCGTGGTGGGCGGGGTCGGCCGGCTGGTGCCGGGCAAGCGGTTCGACGTCCTGGTACGGGCGGTGGCGGCGCTGCCGGGCGCCCACCTGCTGATCGCGGGGGACGGGCCGGAGCGGGCCACGCTGCGCCGGCTCGCCGCCGAACTCGGGGCGCAGAGCCGGATCCACCTGCTGGGGGAGCGGGACCCGCTGGGCGACAGCGCGGACGGCCGCACCGCCGGGATCCCGGCGCTGCTCGCGGCGATGGACGTGTTCGTGTCGCCGTCGCGGGAGGAGGCGTTCGGCCTGGCCGTGGTGGAGGCCCTGGCCGCCGGGCTGCCCGTCCTGCACGTCACCTGCCCGGCGATCGACGACCTGCCGGCCGCGCAGGCGCCGGGCGCGCGGCGGATCGGGACGGGCACGGAGGAACTGGTCGCGGCCCTGCGCGGCCACATGGAAGCGGGCGCCCGGCGCCTGCCGCAGCCCCCCGTGGTCCGCCGCTACGACATCACCCGCACCGCCGAGCAGCTCCTCGACGTCTACGCCCACGCCCTGGCGCCCCCTCCGCTCCCCGCCCGCGCGCTGTCCGCGCCCACCCCCCGACGCCCCCTGTCCGCCGCCCCGCCGGCCTCCGCGGGCGCCGAGCCGACCGGGTCGGGCCGGGACCGCGCCCCGGACCCCGCCGGCCAGGGCTCCGCCGGGGCCGGGGATGACGCCGGGGCGGCCCCGCTGTCCGGTGGGGGGCCGGCCTGTGGCGTGGGAGGCCGGGCGCGGCCGGACGAACCCGGGCCGCCGGGCGCCGAATACCTGCCGGGCGCGCCGCAGGCGACCGGCTGATCCGTCTCGAAGGAACCTCCCCCTCCACCCAGGAAGTGAGCACGCACATGGCCGACACCGCCGACCAGAAGAAGTCCGACCACCGCCGCCGGGCCAGGCTGCTGGCGCCGCCCGCCTGGTGGCCCCTGCCCGCCGTCGCCCTGCTCGGGCTGGCAGCGGGCGGGGCGTACGGGGTGCTCAAGGCACCCGAGTACGCCGCCACCAGCTACGTCGTCGCCGTCCCGGACGACACCACCGAGCCGGCCACCGCCCTCGGCTTCGCCCAGGCCTACGCCCGCATCGCCACCAGCAGTTCCACCCTCGCGTACGCCCAGCCCCGCGCGGGCCTCAGCGCCCAGAAGCTCCGTACGCAGGTCCGCGCCGAGACGTCCCCCGAGTCCCCGATGATCGCCATCACGGGGACGTCCAAGAGCCCGGCCGAGGCCGCCGACATCGCCAACGCGGTTGCCGACGCGCTCTCGCTGAGCAGCAACCAGGCCGCCAAGAACACCGGTGTGCAGCTGCTGCTGTTCAACCAGGCCGTCGCCCCCGCCGCCCCGGCCTCGCCGTCCGCCCCCGTCAGCGGAGCCGTCGGGCTGTGCGCCGGCGGGCTGCTCGGCGGGCTGTGGATGCTGGCGCGCCCCCGCCGCCGCCCGCAGGAGGCCGGCGACGAGACGCCCGCCGCGAAGACGCCCGCGGCGGATTCGCCCGCTGCCGTGGAGGAGTACGCCTCGCTGCCCGCGCAGGGCGAGCACTCCGAGACCAAGGAGAAGGAGTCCGTGCGATGACGACGGGCTCCGCCGGGGCCCTGTCGGTGACGCTGTGCCGCGACCCCCGGCAGTTCGCCGCGCTGGAGGAGCCGTGGAACCGGCTCCTGCGCGGCTGCCCCACCGCCACCCCCTTCCAGAGCCACGCCTGGCTCCACTCCTGGTGGCTGTCCTACGGCCGCGACGGCCGGCTCCGCATCGTGCTCGTGCGGCGCGGCGAGGAACTGGTCGGCGCCGCCGCGCTGATGCTCGTACACCGGCCGCTGCCGCTGCTGGTGCCGCTCGGCGGCGGGATCACCGACTACTTCGACGTGCTGGTGGCCGCCGGGCACGCCGACCAGGTCGTCCCGGCGCTGGCCCGCGGCCTGCACCGGGCCGCCCGGGGTGCGGTCGTCGACCTGCGCGAGGTCCGCCCCGGGGCCGCCGCCGAGGCCGTGTTCGAGGCCTGGCCGGGGGCGCGGAGCAAGCTGGCCGACTCCACCTGCATGGAGCTGCCCGCGCTGCCGTTCGACGAGCTGGTCAAGCGGATGCCGGGCTCCGGCGCCCAGCGGGTGCGGGCCAAGCTGCGCAAGACCGACGCCGCCGGCATCGAGGAGCGCGAGGTCACCGAGCAGGAGGTGCCGCGCGCCGTACGGACGCTGCTGCGGCTGCACGAGAAGCAGTGGCGCGGCCGCGGGGTGACCCCGGAGCACCTCAAGCCGCGCTTCGCCGAGCACCTGACCCGCGCCACCCGGCGGATGGTGCGGGCCGGCGAGGCCCGGCTGACCGAGTTCCGGCTCGACGGGAAGGTGATGGCGGCCAACGTCACGCTGCTGTCGGCCGCGCTGAGCGGCGGCTACCTGTACGGGGCCGACCCGGATCTGCGGGCCAGGAAGGTGGACGTGGCGACGCTGCTGCTGCGCTACGAGGCCGGCAAGGCGCTCGCGGAGGACCGCCCGGTGGTGAGCTTCCTGCGCGGCAACGAGCCGTACAAGAACCACTGGCGGCCCGAGACGATCGTCAACCAGCGGTTCCTGCTGGCCACGAGCGCGCTCGCGCCCCTGCTGCGGCTGCACGAGTCGCAGGTGACGGGGCGCGAGCGGGCGGTGGACGCGCTGCGCGAGACGCTGCCGGCCGCCCGGGACTGGCGGGCCAGGCTGAACGAACTGCGCGTGCGATGAGCCGGCCCCTGCCGGGAGGTGAACCGGAACCGCAACTGGCCCTGGAACTAGAACGGCCAGAAGCCGGAGTCCTTGCCCCAGTCGAACCGCACGCAGAGCGACTGCGTGCCGACCAGCTTGGAGAGCCACTCGCCGAAGTTGAGCGGCAGGCACCACTGCGTGCTGTTGGGGGCCGGCGGCGCCGTCGGCACGGGCTCCGGCTTGGGCACGACCGGAGTCGGGCTCGGGCTCGGGACCGGGCTGGGGCTGGCGCTCGGGCGGGGGCTCGGGCTCGGGCTCTCGGACGAGGGCACGGGGACGGGGACGGGGGTCTCGACCGGGTCGGGGGTGACGGGGCTCGGCTCGGCCGGGCTCGGCACGACCGGCGCGGGGCTGACAGGAGCCGGCGCCTCCGGGCTCGGGACCTGCGGGCTGGGGGCCTGCGGGCTGGGTGTGACCGGGCTCGGGCTGACCGGGCTCGGGCTCACCGGGCTCGGCTTGACGGGGCTCGGGCTCACCGGGACCGGGATCTCCGGGCTGGGGACCGCCGGCGAGGGTACGGGCACCGGGACCTCGGGGATGGGGACCACCGGGCTCGGGCTCGGGCTGACCGGGCTGGGGCTGACCGGGCTCGGGGTCACGGGCGCCGGGACCTCCGGGGTCGGGAGCAGCGGCGAGGGCGTCGGGACGACCGGCGACGGAGTCGGGATCTGCGGAGTCGGGATCTGCGGGGTCGGCACCACGGGCGTCGGGACGACCGGCGTGGGCACGACCGGGGTCGGGACCACCGGGGTCGGGACGACCGGCGTGGGGACCACCGGCGTGGGGATCACCGGGCCCGGCCGGTCCGGGGTCAGCGCGTCGCGGAACGCCTCCGAGGAGCGCGGGTTCTGCTTGCACTGCCACACGCCGTGCGGGCAGTAGTCGGTGATGGTGTGGTAGACCGGCCGGTGCTGCTCGATCCACTTCAGCATGCGCCGCACGTACTCCGGGTTGTCCCCGCGCCGGAACAGCCCCCACTCCGGGTACGAGATCGCTTTGCCGTGCGCCTTCGCGAAGTCCACGTGCTGCTGGAGCCCGTAAGGCTGGGACACCTGGTCGTCGAAGTCCCGGCCCGGGCCCTGGTCGTAGGAGTCCATGCCGATGATGTCGACGACGTCGTCGCCCGGGTAGCACTCGGTCCAGCCGATCGCGTCCTTCCCCCGGTTGGGGGCGAAGTCGAACTTGAACTCCTGCCCCGGCACGGAGCGCATCGTCGTGACGACCCGCCGCCAGTACGCCTTCCAGTTCTCCGGGTCCGGCGCACACCGGTGGGTGTAGGTGACGCCGTTCATCTCCCAGCCCAGCACGATCACCGTGTCCGGGACGCCCAGGTCCACGAGCCGCTCGGCGAGCTTGCGGAAGTGCCGGTCGTACGCGCCGTCCGCGCCCGCCCTGATCAGCTGGGCCACCTGGTAGTCGGGCACCCGGCCCTCGTTGCGTTCCTGCATGGGCACGTTGAGGACGAACATCCGGTCGTCCTCGGCCTGGCGCCACTCGGCCCAGTCCTCCAGGAAGCTGACGTTCCCCTCGATGCCGGCCCAGCGGTCGCCGGGCAGATAGGTGTGCCCGACCCGGATCTCCTTGCCGCCCAGCCAGCGCGAGAGGGACGGGATCCGGGCGATCCCGGGCGGCCCGTAGTCGAGGTACGCGCCCATGGCGATGTCGGTGCCCCTGCCGTCCTTGCCCTCGCCTTCGTCGGGCGCCGCCAGCGCGGCGCCGGTGGCGAGGAGTCCGGCGGTGACCGTACCGACGCAGGTGCTCGCCAGTCGGCGGCGTGGTCTGGGCATGGCGTCTCCCGAGCTTTCCTGAATCGGTGTGCTTGTCGAAGACGTTAGGCATCAGATCTGATGAACGGCCTGTTCGGTGACCGCCGCATAGGCCATTCGCAGGTGCGCATCCTCCCCGCTTGGTCCGACTAGGTGAAAGACACCGCTTCCATGCACGCGTTCGGCAACCTTGTGCCTGCTGTTCTGCTCCGACTCGATCGCAATCCGTTCCACCACGGGACCCTCGGCGCCGTCAGATCCCTTGGGCGCAAGGGCGTGGAAGTGCATGCCGTCGTCGAGGCCGGGGGTGGCCCCATGGGGCGTTCGCGGTATCTGCGCGCCGTGCACGCGGGTCCTGACGGGGGATCGGACGGGCTGGATCCCGATGCGCCGGAGGCGCTGCTCGAATGCCTGGTCGGCGTCTCGGAGCGGATCGGCCGGCCGGCGGTCCTCGTCGCGATGGACGACCTGAGCGCGATCGCCGTCGCCCGGATCGCTCCGATGCTGGGCGAGCGGTTCCGGATCCCCCATCAGCCGGACGGGCTGCCGGCGCGGGTGGCCGACAAGGCGGAGCTGTCGCGGCTGTGCGCGCGGTGGGACATCCCGCACCCGGAGACGGTGATCCCGGCGAGCGGGGCGGAGGCGGCGGAGGCCGCGTGGCGGCTGGGGCTGCCGGCGGTCGCCAAATGGAGCCGGCCCTGGCTGCTGCCGGCGGGTTCGGGCCTGCGCAGCACCACCCTCGTGCACACCGCCGCCGAGGCGCGGCGGCTGTACGAGCGGTCCGCCGAGGCGGGCAGCAGGCTGCTGCTCCAGCGCTTCCTGCCGGCCGGGCCGGACACCGACTGGTTCTTCCACGGGGCGTTCGCGCGGGGCGGGCACCCGCTGCTGGCCGGGTCGGGGCGCAAGGAGCTGTCCTGGCCGGTACGGACGGGGCTGACGGCGGTGGGGCGCTGGCTGCCGGATCCGGCGGTGGAGGAGGCGGGGCTGAGGATCGCCGAACGGCTGGGCTACCAGGGGATCCTGGACCTCGACTTCCGCCGGGACGAGCGGGGGTGCTTCCGGCTGGTGGACTTCAACCCGCGCCCGGGGGCGCAGTTCCGGCTGTTCACGGACGCGGCCGGGCTGGACGTCGTCCAGGCGATGTACCTGGATCTGACGGGGCAGCGTGTCCCGGAGCCGGTGCCGTGGCCGGGGCGGGTGTTCCTCGCGGAGAACTACGCGCTGTTGGCGGCGGTACGGGGCCGCCAACTGCCGTTCCGCCGCGAGCCGTCGACGCCCGCCGCCCGACCGCCGGCTGCCCACCCCGCCCCGGAACAGCCCACCCCGGCCGTCCCGTCGGTCCGCCGCCCGACCCCACCCGAATCCACCCCCGCCCCGGCGCCCGGGCCGCCGCCCCAGACCGACACCGCGGCCGGGCCTGCGGCCGGCACCGGGTCCGGGTCCGGGGCAGGACTGGCGGCCGGGGCCGGCGGCGGGACCGCTGCTGGGGCGGCCGCCCGGGCCGGCGCCGGGGGGCGGGGTTCGGGTTCGGCGCGTGAAGGGGCGCGGGTGGTCGTGCGGGGGGAGCGGGGGCGGGTCGAGGCGGCGTGGTTCGCCACCGACGACCTGATGCCGTTCCTGGCGATGCTGGCCGCGTTCCTGGGGCGGGGCGCGGGGAAGGGCGCGCGGGTGCTGAGGCGGGTTCCGGCGCACGGCCGGCGCACGGCCCGTGCCGTGGTGCGCGCCCCGCGCCAGCGTGCCCGCGACGTGACCCCGCCACCCCCGCCCGCCACATCCGCTCCGCCCGCTCCGTCCGCGTCGCCGCCCCCGGCCGCGGCGGCCGAGCCCGACGAGCTGGTCACTCGGTGACCGGCCGGGACCCGGCGGGCTGATCCGGCCGGCTCCCCCGGCACCGGCGGCCCAGCCGGGCGAGCCGGTGACTCGCTGACCGGTCCCGACCCGGCGGCGCCGATCCCGCCGGCCCCGCCCCGGCCAGGGCGTCCGAAGCGTGAGGAGCCGGCGGCCCGGTGGCCGGGCCCTGGCCCGGTGAGCGGGGGCGGGGCGGGGCGGTTGGGGTGGGGGAGGCTGTGGCGGAGTCCGCGCGTCGGGGTGGTTGAGGCGTCGGGGCGGGGTGGCGGGTGCCGGAGCGGGAAGGGATGGCGGCGGTGTGTCCGGGCCTCCCGCGGCCGTGCCGACCAGGGCGGACACGGCGCAACACCACCCATGCGACTGGAAGGACAGCGGTGACGCGGATGGACGATCTCGTGGTGGTCGGCGCGGGCCCGTACGGGCTGTCGATCGCCGCCCACGCGGCGGCCGCCGGGCTCGACGTGCGGCTGCTCGGGAGGCCCATGGCCTCCTGGCGGGATCACATGCCCGAGGGGATGTACCTCAAGTCCGAGCCCTGGTCGTCCAACCTCTCCTCCCCCGATGGCCGCTACACCCTCGCCGCCTACTGCGCCACCCGCGGAATCACCGCGGAACACGGCACTCCGCTGCCGATCGGCACGTTCAGCGCGTACGGGCTCTGGTTCGCCCGGCACGCCGCGCCCGCCGTCGAGGAGGTCACCGTCACCGAGGTCACCCCGCAGGGGGAGGGATTCCGGATCCGTACCGCCGAGGGCCCGCCGCTCCTCGCCCGTACGGTGGCGCTCGCGGTCGGGGTGATGCCGTTCGTCCACCACCCCGAAGCGCTCCGCGGCCTCCCGCCCGGCCACTACTCGCACAGCAGCGGCCACCGCGACCTGTCCCGCTTCGCGGGCCGGGAGGTCGCCGTGCTCGGCGCCGGGCAGGCCGCGCTGGAGACCGCCGCGCTGCTCGCGGAGCGCGGGGCGCGGCCCTGTCTGATCGCCCGCCGGGCCCGGCTGAACTGGAACACCGTCCCGCAGCCCCTGGAGCGCCCCGTGCTGCGCGCCCTGCGCGAGCCGCACAGCGGGCTCGGCACCGGCTGGCGCAGCTGGGTCTGGGCGGAGCTGCCCTGGGCGGTACGGAGGCTGCCCGCGCCCACCCGCGAGCGGATCGCGGCGACCGCCCTGGGCCCCGCCGGGGCCTGGTGGCTGCGGGACCGCTTCGAGCGGCGGGTGCCGGCGCTGCTGGGACACCGGCTGCACCGCGCGGTGGCGGTGGGCGAGCGGACCCGGCTGCGCCTGACCTCACCGGCCGGGGAGCCCGTCGTACTGGACGCGGCGCACGTGATCGCTGCGACGGGTTTCAGCCCGGACCTCGGGCGGCTGGGCCTCCTCGACGCGGGGCTGCGCTCCGCGCTGGCGACCGTGGGCGGCGGCGTCACGCCCGACCTGGACGCCGGATTCGAGTCCTCCTGGCCCGGACTGTTCTTCGCGGGGCTGCTGACGGCTCCCTCATTCGGCCCTTCCATGCGATTCGTACACGGCGCCGGCTTCACGGCGGGGAGACTGGTGAAGGGAGTCCTGGGACGTCTCGGCGCCCGGGGCCCGCTGCCGGGCTCCACCGGCGGCGTCCGGGCCGACCGGGCGTCCGCCGGGCATCCGAAACATCCGAAGACGTATCTGCGGTAGAGGTTCCTGCGGTGAGAGGGGTCCGTGATGGGTGCGGAGCGAGCACAGGGCCACGGCTGGGTCCGCATTCCCGCCAGCCGTGCGGAACAGCCCGCCCGGGCCAGGTCCGCCGCGCACCCGCCGCCCCCGGCCGCGGCGTTCCACCCCGGCGGCGACCAGCCCACGATCTACCTCTCCCTCGTCAAGCGCTGGCGGGAGGCCGGGCGGACCCTTCCGGGGCATCCTGACGAGGAGTGGGAGCGGCTGATCTCCCAGCCGTGCTGGCCCGGCCGTTAGGTGGTGTGACTCTCATGGCAGCGGCGGAGCACGACAGACCCGAAACGGGCCGGCAGGGTCCCGTCACCGGGCCCGGGGAGCGGCTCGCGCTGAACGGCATGGGCAGCTTCGAGTGGGACCTGGACGCCGGGACGCTGGAGCTGGACACGGCCGGGATGGCGGTGCTCGACCTGGAGCCGGAGGAGTTCGACCACACCCCGCAGGCCCTGAGCCTGCGGGTTCCCGGCGAGGACGGCGAGCGGCACGCGAACACCGTGCTGGCCGTCCTGGAGGGCGACGAGGAGACGTACGGCCTGTACTTCACGGTGCACCGGCGCGACGGCCGCGACCAGTGGACGCACACCCAGGGCCGGGTGCTGCGGGACCCCGACGGCAGTCCCCGGCGGGTCGTCGGCATCGTCCGGGACGCGACGGCGGAGCTGGAGCACGCCACGCTGCTGCGGAAGCTGGAGACCGCGCGGGCCCAGCAGGCCACCATCGTGCAGCGCACCACGGAGGCCCTGTCGCGGGCGGTGACGGTGGACGACGTCACGGCCGCGCTGACCGGCGCGGGCGCGCTGGAGCGGCTCGGCGCGGACGGGCTGGCCCTGGGGCTGGTCGAGAACGGCGCCATCAAGATCATCGCGCTGAGCGGCGAGTCGCTGGAGATCCTCAGCGAGCGCCGGTTCACCCGGCTGGACGGATCGCTGCCGCTGTCGCAGGCGGTGCTCACCCGCAAGGCGCGCTTCGTCACCTCGCTGACCGAACTGGGTCTGGAGTTCCCGCTGCTCGCGGACTACCTGGACCGGATCCGCTTCGACGCGGCCGCCTACCTGCCGCTGATCGCGCAGGCCAAGGCCATCGGCGGCCTGGTGCTGTTCTACCGGCGCCGCAGCGAGTTCAGCCCGGAGGAGCGGAACCTGAGCCTGGGCCTGGCGGGCATCGTCGCCCAGTCGCTCCAGCGGGCCCTGCTGTTCGACCAGGAGCGCGAGTTCGCCACCGGCCTCCAGGCGGCGATGCTGCCGCGCCGGATCCCCGAGATCACCGGCGGGGAGATCGCCGTCCGCTACCACTCCGCGTGGAGCGGCCGGGAGGTCGGCGGGGACTGGTACGACGTGATCTCGCTGCCCCGCGACCGCGTCGGCATCGTGGTGGGCGACGTCCAGGGCCACGACACGCACGCCGCGGCCATCATGGGCCAGCTGCGGATCGCCCTGCGGGCGTACGCGGGCGAGGGTCATCCGCCGTCCACCGTGCTGGCCCGGGCTTCCCGCTTCCTCGCCGAGCTGGACACCGAACGCTTCGCGACCTGCATGTACGCGCAGGTGGACCTGGAGACCGGCGGCGTACGGGCGGTCCGGGCGGGCCACATGGGCCCGCTGATCCGGCACACGGACGGGCGCACCGGCTGGCCCAACGTGCGCGGCGGGCTGCCGCTCGGGCTGGCCTCCGTCTTCGAGCAGGAGGAGTTCCCCGAGACCCGGCTCGACCTGGTTCCCGGCGAGACCCTGGTGCTGTGCACCGACGGCCTCGTGGAGGAGCCCGGGACGGCCATCACCCAGGGCATGGAGGCCCTGGCCCACGCGGTGCGCAGCGGTCCCCAGGAGGCCGGGGCGCTCGCCGACCACCTCTCCGACCGGCTCTGGGAGCGCTGGGGCTCCGGCGACGACGTGGCCCTGCTGGTGCTGCGCCGGGCCCCCGACCCGGGCACCCACCGGGCGCCCCGGATCCACCAGTACGTCCACCAGGCGGACCCGGAGGGCCTGTCGGAGGCCCGCTACGCGCTGCGCCAGGCCCTGCGGGACTGGGGCATGCCGGAACTCGCCGACGACGTGGAGCTGGCGGCCGGGGAACTGCTGGTCAACGCCCTGCTGCACACCGACGGCGGGGCGGTGCTGACCATGGAGGTGCTGCCGGAGCCGGTGCGGCGCATCCGGCTGTGGGTCAAGGACCGCTCCAGCGTGTGGCCGCGCCGGCGCACCCCGGGGGAGTCGGCCACCACGGGGCGCGGGCTGCTGCTGGTGGACGCGCTGGCCACGCACTGGGGCGTGGAGTCCCGGGGCGACGGCAAGGCGGTGTGGTGCGAGTTCGACGCGGCCGCGATCGCCCGCGCCTCGGGGTGACCGGCCGCTCACGCCGAGTTGTGACCGTCCGGGGTCGGGGTGATGATGCGGCCATGAGACGTACGGATGGGGAACGGACCGTGCAGTGCGCCGGCTGAACAGGGGCGCCGTGACCGGGATCCTGGCGCTGCTCCTGGTGGCTGCCGGGGTGCCGACCGTCGTGGACTGGACGACGGGCCGCCCGCACGCGGACCCCGGATGCCAGACGGTCGCGTTCATGTCGATGACCGGCGTGGCGCCCGCCTGCCGGTAGCCGCGCCCGCCTGCCGGCAGCGGCGGCCACCGGCCGGGCAGCGCCGCGGCCGGGCAGCGCCGCGGACGGGCCTAGCGGTGGTCGATCAGCCGGATCTCGTGGCTGTCCTCGGCGAGCGTGTCGATGGCCTTCGGCAGCAGGCCGCCCATGTGGATCACCTCCAGCCGGGCCTCGCCCAGCGCCTCGCCGGCGCTGAGGCCCTTGGTGAAGCGCATGGAGGCGGTGGTCTGCCACTCGTGCTCCTCGCCGTCGCAGACCACGTTGCCCGCGCTCTTGCCCAGGCGGATGCCGTTCTGGACGACGGCGGTCGAGAGCTGCACCCGTGCGGGTGACGGGTCGTTGCACACGTAGGTGCCGGAAAGGGTGACCGTGTGGTCGTCGCCGATGTGGGCGTCCTGCCATACGGAAATGTGATTCTCGAATACGGTGGCGTTCGCCGGGACGGTGAATACCGCGGCGGCCGCCAGGGCGGACAGTGCGGCGAGAGCCATTCGGGGGCCGGTCGTGCCCATCGTTCCTCCGGGTGGATGCGGTGAAGCGGATGCGGTGAATCCGTGCGGCGGGAATCCGCCGGAACGAATTGTGCTGGCAGTCGGGCGGCAACTCGCTCCCTACGGCCGTGTCGTTGTACGCAATTGCCCGCTCGGGCGCGTGAGACTGGCCCGAATACATCCCCGAAGGTCCCCGAAGGGATCCCGCATGCGCCAGTCCGCCTCCGCACCCGTCCTCGCCGTCGCCGCCCTCCTCCCGGCCCTGCTGTTCGGTGCCACCGCCTGCCAGAGCGCCCCAGACGGGGCCGCGCTCGCCCCGGCGGCGGTGCCCGCCGTCCCGGTGGACGACGGGGTTCCGGGCGGTGGTGCGGAAGACGACGCCGTCCCGGCCCCAGGGGCGGCGGGGGCCGTCGCGAAGGATGCCCATGTGGGTGACTCCGTGCGGGTGCACGGCCGCCAGGTGGGCCGGCACCTGGAGGCGGTGCTCAACGCGTACGTGGATCCCGCGATCAGCGTCGCGAAGGACCTCACCGCGCCCGCCGGGAAGCGCTGGGTGGCGGCCTCGATGTCGTTCGTCAACGTGGGCGGGGCCTCGTACGGGGCGCTCGGTCGCATGTGGGCGCTCGACGGCGCGGGCAAGCGCCACCCGGTGGTGCCCGCCGGTGAACTGACGACCGGCAAACCCCTCGTCTTCGATTCCCTGGAGGTCGGTGAGCGGGCCGAGGGCTGGGTCGTGTTCGAAGTTCCGGAAAACACGCGCATTGTGCGGCTCCAGTACCAGGACGCGAACATTCAGGCGAATTCGAGAACGGGTTACTGGGCGGTCTAGCCCGCCCGGGTGAAAGGCCGTGAAAGCGCCGGGTGAGAGGCGACTAGGGTGCGGCGCATGACTTCAACTCAAGCCGAAATCGACCGGACCCAGCTCGGCACCCTTTCGGTGCTCGCGTGGATCGGCGACCCCTCCGACGGCCACGACATCCCGTACCTCCTCGCCTACACCCTCGGCGACGGCCCCAAGGGCCCGGAGGCCGGCGAGGCGGCCGCCCGCGGGCTGCTGGAGGAGATCGGCCTGCCCATCGGCGACGTGGTCATGGACGGCACCCTCAAGGCGTCCACCTTCCCGGTGCAGATCCTGCTCACGGACAACCAGGTCGCGCTGACCATGCCCGGGCTGAACGCGACCTGTACCGCCCCCGACGAGTGGGTCGCGGCGGCGAACGAGAGCGGCCAGGCGTACTTCCTGTTCGCCACGCGAGCCTGGCCCGAGGCGGTTCCGGGCCGCCCGGTGACCGCGGAGCTCCTCCAGCAGTTCGCGGGCGACGAGGAGGTGCTCACCAGCAGCGCGCACTGCGTGCTCACGGTGCAGCGCCTCCAGAAGTAGCCGCCCGCGCGGGCGCCGCCCACTCCGGCCGCCGGGCTCCCAGCCTGCCCGGTGGCCGGGCTCGCGGGCACGCCGGAGCCATGGGTCTGCGGTGCTACGGGGCGGCGCGCTCGGCCGGCTCTTCCCCCGGCTGCTCGAAGGTGAACCGGAGCGAGCGGACCCGGTTGTCGAAGTTGGAGCCCGCCAGATCCGGCAGCCCCACCGCCCGCAGGCCGACCGGCCGGGTCAGCAGCTCCCGGAACAGCGCCTTCATCTCCACCCGGGCCAGGTGCGCGCCCAGGCAGAAGTGCGGTCCGCCGCCTCCGAACCCCAGGTGCGGGTTGGGCGAGCGGGTGATGTCGAAGGCGTCCGGATCGGGGAAGACGGCCTCGTCGCGGTTGGCGGAGGCGTAGTACAGCACCACCTTGTCGCCAGGCCGGAACAGGTGCCCGCGCAGGGTGTGCTCGGCCGCGACCGTGCGCCGGAACTGGATGATCGGCGTCGAGTGCCGGATCATCTCGTCCACCGCGCCGTCGGCGTACGTCTCGAAGTCCCCGAGCAGCAGATCCCGTTGGGCGGGATGGTCGGTCAGCAGGCTCAGCCCGTGCGTGATCGCGTTCCGGGTGGTCTCCACACCCGCCACCATCAGCAGCGAGAAGAACGCCCCCAGCTGGCGGGCGTTCAGCGCCTGCCCGTCCACGTCCGCGGTGACCAGGGCCGAGATCAGGTCGTCGGTCGGGTTCTTGCGCCGCTCCCGGCCGATCCCCGCCACCATCCGCTGCATCTTGGCCAGGGCTCGCAGCCCGCGCCCGGGCATCCGCAGCCGGGAGGCCAGGCCCCGTTCCACGCCGATGTTCTCGGAGGCGTGGTTGACCCGGTCGGCGATCTCCGCCCGGTAGCGCTCCGGGATGCCCATCATGTTGCAGATGACCTCCAGCGGCAGCCGGGAGGCCACGGCCGAGACGAACTCCTCGGGTTCCTCCGCCAGGACGTCGTCCACGATCAGGGCGGCCACCGCGAGGATGTCCTCCTCGGCCGCCGCCAGCAGCCGGGGCGTGAACGCCCGCTGCACGATCTTCCGCAGCTGCGCGTGGTCGGCGCCGTCCAGATTGACCATGGAGTCCCCGAACAGCGCCCGTACCCAACGGGCCGGTTCGGGCGTCGTCACCCCCGGCGCGCTCGCGAACACCTTGGGCAGCCGGCTCGCCTCCTGCACGTCCGCGTGCCGTACGAGGGCCCAGTGGCCGCGCCCCGGCCCCTCGGGCACGTACACGGGGGAGTCGAGGGCCCGTAGGGCGGCGAAGGCCGCGAGCCGGGCCTCGGGGGCCTGCTGCCAGAACGCCGGGTCCGCGAGGTGCGGGGCCGTGCCCGCGCCCGCGTCCTCGTACCGCTGTGCCGGGACCGTCATCGCTTCTTCTTCCGTTCGCCGGGTCAAAGCCCCCGTCCTCACGCACCCAAACGCGTCCGGCCTGCCAAGGTCACGCCCACGGCGACGGTGGCGGCCGCCACCAGCCCGGCCCACAGCACCGCCTGCGGTCCGGTCCAGGCACAGGCGAGGACGGCCAGAGCGGAGACGGGCAGCACCAGTTGCTGGGCCGTTCCCCGCTTGAAGTGGCGGGAGTGCAGGAGCCAGACGAAGGCGAGGAAGAGCGCTGTCGGGATCATCACGCTGAGGTTGGCGGCCACCAGGGAGAGATGGGCCTTGCCGACGGCGTGCTCGATCGCCACCTCGATGCCGGCGCCGACGGCGGCGGCCGACGCGAGGATCACGAAGTGCCCGTAACCCCACGGGATGGCCTCGCGGTTGCTCCGCAGGCGGTCGTGCGCCGGGACCGCGAAGTAGATCCACCAGGCGGCGAAGACGATCAGCAGCCCGCCCGCCGCGATGGGCAGCAGCTCGCCCAGTGCCTCGTGCTCGTCGAGGGCGGACTGGACGGCGACCGTGCTCGCGGCGATGGTCTCGCCGAGCACGATGATGGTGAACAGGCCGTACCGCTCGGCGATGTGGTGCGGGTGCCACTGGGTCTGGTAGCCGCGCTCGGCGATCACCGGGACCAGCAGCTCCGCCATCACCAGCACCAGGAACAGCCACCTGCGGCTCTGCTCGGGCACCGCGAGCAGGGCCACCCAGCCCGCCTGGCAGATCACCAGCCCGATCGCGTAGGTGAGCGCGCAGCGGCGGGCCGCGCCGCTCTCCCCGGCCGCCGCGCGCAGCCACTGCGTGGTCAGCGCCAGACGCATCACCACGTACCCGATGACGGCGACGGTCCAGTCGTTGTCGTTGAAGGCGCGGGGGATCCCGGCCGAGTAGACGAGGACGCCGGAGATCTGCACGAGGGTCGCGATCCGGTACGGCACGTCGTCGACGTCGTAGGCGGAGGCGAACCAGGTGAAGTTCATCCAGGCCCACCAGACGCCGAAGAACACGAACAGGTAGCCGGCGATGCCGTCGCCGATGTGGTCCTCCGCGAGGGCGTGGACCAGCTGCCGGCCGGCTTGGGCGACCGCGACGACGAAGCAGAGGTCGAAGAACAGCTCCAGGGGGGTCGCGGCCCGGTGGCCTTCCTCCCGGCTGCGGGCGGTCATCGGTACATAGGTCACACCGCACAGGACAGCAGCCGTACGGTGGTCGGCAGGCGAGGCGCGCGGTGCCCGCGGGGCCGGTGTGGCCCGAGTGGCCCGGTGGCCCAGTACCCCATGGGGTGCGGGGGACCGGACCGGATGCCACCCGGGCGCCGGGGCCCCCGGCTGACCGGAGCCGCGGGCGGGGGCGGCCGTACCCTGGAGGCATGAGCACCGCCCCCGCCCCCGCTTCCGGCCCGCAGGACCCGCAGGACCCGAAGCCCGGGGCCGCGCCGCAGCCCAGGCCCCGGCCCAAGCTGATCTTCGACGACCCGCTGGACCAGCAG
This sequence comes from Streptomyces sp. NBC_01551, assembly GCF_026339935.1. NCBI lineage: Bacteria > Bacillati > Actinomycetota > Actinomycetes > Kitasatosporales > Streptomycetaceae > Streptomyces > Streptomyces sp. NBC_01551. The sequence continues at coordinate 2,578,933 of NZ_JAPEPX010000001.1, read as the reverse complement.
TCCTCGGACGACACCGACCGCGGCTGGGGCGAACGGCCGCCCGCCGGCGGAAGCGCCGCCGACCTGGCCCGCTTCCTCGACGAGAAGCCGCCGCACCACATCTGAGTCAGAACGACCCGTCGCGGCCCTGTCCCGGGCCGTGGCCGTTGGCCGGACCCGGAGCGCCGCGCTGGGCGACCAGCGCGTCCCGGATCTCCTTGAGGACCTCCAGCTCGGTGATCTCCATGGTCTCCTGGACGCCCTCCTTGGCCTTGCGGCGCTCCTCCTGCCGGGCGAGGTACTTCGACATGGGCAAGACCATCAGGAAGTAGACGACCGCGGCGGTGATCACGAACGTGAGGGTCGCGTTCAGCACCGAACCCCACAGGATGTTGACGCCCGTCGGCTCCCCCTTCGCGTCGATGCCGCAAGGGTCCTTCAGGCACGAGGAGTAGACGTCCAGGTTCTTCGTGCCGACCGCGCCCACCAGCGGGCCGATGATCCCCTTGACCACCGAGTTCACGATGTTCGTGAACGCGGCGCCGATGACCACGGCCACCGCGAGGTCGATCACGTTGCCACGCATCAGGAAGGCCTTGAAGCCCGCCAGTGTGCTCTGCTTCTTCTTGCTCACAATTGAGCCTCTCTTCGTATCTGCCGAACGCGGAGCCAACGGTTCCGAAAGCTACGGCAGTCAAGGCCCGGCGTGTCCAATCGGGCGCCGTCCCGAGGTGAGTTGACAGGGCGTCCGTTCGATACGGTGCGCGTCGCGTCAGCACAGCGTCACCGCCAGTCGGGCCGAGGCGCCGGCCCCCACGAGGGCCCGGGCGGTCTCCCGGGGCACGGACAGGACCACCAGCGCCCCGCCGTCACCGATGTCCCGCTCGGGAGGCGGCACTTCGGCGACCCGGGCCGCGACCGCCACCACCCGGGGCGGTCCGGCGCGCTCGGCCGCCACCACGTCGACCCGGTCGCCGGGCCGCAGCAGCCGCACCGTCGCCCCGTCGGCGATCCGCACCGGGGCCGACACCAGCCGCACCGCGGCGGGCGGCTGCGGCCTCGCGCCCGGCGGCGCCGCGCCCCGCGAGGCCTGGGCCTGTGCCCCGCCGACGGCCAGCGCGGCGGCCGCCGCGACGGCCAGCCCGGCCGACACGACCCGCCGCCGGCGCCTCAGGGCCCGCCGCAGCCGGTCCCCGCCCCGGCCCACGCGCAGCGGCGGGAAGAGCGGAACGGGGCGCGCGGGAGGACACGTAGAAGGGGAAGAAAGGGAAGGAGAGGGAGAGGTCGAGGTCCTGGACATGACGGCACCGCCGAGCTGTGTGAGTTCCGGTGTCCGGACCCGGCGCCCGGACACCCCTCACGATCCGCCGCCCCGCCGGATCCCGCTCCGGCCTGTGGACGATCCCCAGCCTGTGGACAACCCGCTCACCCGTGCGAGCTACGTCCCGTCCCCGTACGACACCGCCCCGGCTCGGCCGGATACCCCTACGGCAGCTCGAAGCCCAGGTCCCACCCGTCGAGCGCGTGGGCGCACGAGCAGGTGCGGGATTCGGTCGCCGGCAGCGCCGACACCGCGTCGAAGAGCACCTCGCGCAGCCGCCCGATGTTCTGCCCGAACACCTTCAGGACCTCGGCGTGCGAGACGCCCTCGCCCACCTCCGCGCCCGCGTCCAGGTCGGTCACCAGCGCCATCGAGGTGTAGCAGAGCCCCAGCTCGCGGGCGAGGATCGCCTCCGGGTGCCCGGTCATGCCGACCACCGACCAGCCCGCCGCCGCGTGCCAGCGCGACTCGGCGCGCGTCGAGAACCGCGGTCCCTCGATGACGACCATGGTCCCGCCGTCCACCGGCTCCCACTCCCGCCCGCGCGCCGCGGCCAGCGCGACCTCGCGCCCCGAGGGGCAGTACGGATCGGCGAAACCGGTGTGCACGACGTTCGGAACGCTGCCGTCGGGCAGCGGCTCCCCGTCGAAGTAGGTCTGTGCCCGGGACTTCGTACGGTCGACCAGCTGGTCGGGGATCAGCAGCGTGCCCGGGCCGTACTCGGCCCGCAGGCCGCCGACCGCGCACGGGCCCAGCACCTGGCGGACGCCGACCGAGCGCAGCGCCCAGAGGTTGGCCCGGTAGTTGATCTTGTGCGGCGGCACGGTGTGCCCGCGCCCGTGCCGGGGCAGGAAGGCCACCGTGCGCCCGGCCAGCTCACCCAGGTACAGGGAGTCGCTCGGGGGGCCGTACGGGGTGTCCACCGCGACCTCGGTGACGTCCTCCAGGAAGGAGTAGAAGCCCGAGCCGCCGATGACACCGATCTCTGCGTTCGCCATGGCGCCACCCTAACGGGGCACGCGCGAAGCCCCGCCGCCCGGTCGGGGCGGCGGGGCTTGGCGAAAGAGCCAGTCGGGTCGGCAGGCCGGTCAGGCGGCCGAGCTGGAGTTGCCGCCGGTGCTCGACGAACCGGACGTCGAGGACGACGCGGCGGCGGCCGGGGCGGCGGTCGACGTCGAGGACGACGAGGACGGCTTCGAGGCAGGCGTGCTGCTCGACGAGGCGCCGCGGCTGTCGTTCCGGTAGAAACCGGAGCCCTTGAAGACGATGCCGACCGCGGAGAACACCTTCTTCAGGCGTCCGTCGCAGTTCGGGCACACGGTCAGCGCGTCATCGGTGAACTTCTGCACGGCCTCAAGGCCCTCACCGCACTCGGTGCACTGGTACTGGTAGGTCGGCACGAATTTCCTCCTGGCACTCTGACTCTATGAGTGCTAACGACGTTCCATGGTGACGTATTCCGGGCGATCAGTCCACCGTCACCGGCACTCGGTGACCGATGCCACGCTCGCCGGCCGGCTCGCAGGCGTCGGCGTGGACCTGGCCCGGGGACGCGTTCACGATCCGGCTCGGGGCCGTCGGCGCCAGCTTGGCGCGCAGCGCCAGCAGGGTGACCAGCGCGAGCGCGGTCGCCGCCATCGGCACCAGGAAGCCGTACGAGGCCCCGTGCGCGTCCGTCAGACGGCCGGCCACGATCACCGCGACGGCCTGCCCGAAGGCGACCGAACCGGTGAGCCAGGTGAAGGCCTCGGTGCGGGCGTTCGCCGGGATCAGTGCCTCGACCATCGTGTAGCCGGTGATCAGGGCCGGGGCGATGCACAGGCCGACGACCAGGCCGAGCGCGCCCAGCAGCAGCATCGAGTCGGCGGTCCACAGCAGGGACGCGGCGGCGGTGAGGCCGACGTAGCCCAGCAGCAGCCGGCGGCGCGGGCCGATCTTCCAGGCGACGGCGCCGCAGGCGATGCCCGCGATCATGTTGCCGGCGGCGAAGACGCCGTACAGCAGACCGTTCGCGCCGGGATTGCCGGCCTCGGCCGTGAAGGCGGCCAGCGAGACCTGCATGCCGCCGAAGACGGCGCCGATGCCGAGGAACGCCACGATCAGGACGCGCAGGCCGGGGAAGGACAGCGCCGAGGCGTGCGGCGCACCGGTCGCGCTCTGCGCGTGCGGCTTGGGCTGGCTGGCGCGCCGGGCGGCGAAGACCAGACCGCCGAGCAGCGTCAGCGCGGCCTCGGTGACCAGACCGGCGGCCGGGTGGATGCCGGTGCACAGGGCGGTGGCCAGCACGGGGCCGACGACGAAGGTGAACTCGTCGGTGACGGACTCGAACGCGGCGGCCGTCGGCAGCAGCGGGGAGCCCTCCAGCTTGGCGGCCCAGCGGGCCCGCACCATCGGCCCGACCTGGGGGACCGAGGCGCCGGCCGGGACGGCGGCCAGCGCCAGGGCCCAGACGGGGGCGTCGGCGAGTGCCAGGGCGGCGAGGCCGCTCACGGCGGCGGAGTGCAGCAGTACGCCCGGGACCAGCACGGCGCTCTGGCCGAAGCGGTCGGTGAGCATGCCCGTCACGGGGGCGCACAGCGCCATGGAGATGCCGGTGACGGCGGCGACGATGCCGGCGCTGCCGTAGGAGCCGGTGGTGTGCTGGACGAGCAGCAGGATGCTGATGGTCAGCATTCCGAAGGGAAGCCGGGCGGCGAAGCCGGGGAGCAGGAAGCCGGCGGCACCGGGGGTGCGCAGCAGCTGTCCGTAGCCGGGGCGGGCGGAGTTCTCGGTCGTGACCGCGGATGTCACGGCCTTGCCTTTCCGCTGCCTGGTAGAACTCCCCGTCTGCGGACGGTGTCCCGCTTTGTGAGCGGCCGCACCCGTACATGTGGGAGCCCCGAGAGCTGTCCTCTTGCGCAGAACCGAGTGATACCTGGGCACCCACTGCGGGAGGGAGCCACGGCCGCTTTGCGGTCGCGCCAGCTCTGCGTCAGGCAGAGTTGGTTCGATCTGTTGTGCCTTTATCGTACAGGGGAGGCGGCTGTCACGCCCTGTGATTCCGACGACAATCCGTGTCTTCACCTGCGATTAACTGGAACTTCGCATTCCGGCCCCCATGAAACAAGGGCAAACCGCGCCGCACGCCAACGAAATTGCCAATTAGAACGTTGCTCTAAGCGGAAATCGGTGCAATCCTGCCTGGTCACAGGCCTGTTCAGGCCCCCGAACGGGCCCCCGGACGGGCTCTCGATCAGACCCCGAACGAGCTCAGTGCGAGGTCTCGCTGCCCGTCCCCAGCCACCCGGCCAGCTTGCCGCCCCGGGCCACCGCCCGCAGCCGCGCCTCCGCCGCGTCCCGCACCGGATCCGTGGCCACCACCAGCAGCTCGTCCCCGCGCCGCAGCACGGTCGAAGGCGCCGGTACGAAGCTCTTCCCGTCCCGGACCACCAGCGTGACCGAGGCCCCGGCCGGCAGCCGAAGCTCGCTCACCTCGACGCCGTGCATCCGCGAGGCCGGCGGGATGGCGAAGGACAGCAGGTGCCCGCGCAGCTTCTCCAGCGGCGCCGACTCGATCCCGAGGTCGGCGGCGGACTCGTCGGTGTCGCGCAGGTTCAGCTTGCGCGCCAGCCACGGCAGGGTCGGCCCCTGCACCAGGGTGTAGACGACGACGAGCACGAAGACGATGTTGAAGACCCGGTCGCTGCCCTCGATCCCGGACACCATCGGGATCGTCGCCAGGATGATGGGCACCGCGCCGCGCAGGCCGGCCCACGACATCAGGGCCTGCTCCTGCCAGGGCAGCCGGAAGGGCAGCAGGCTGATGAAGACCTCCAGCGGCCGCGCCACCATCGTCAGCACCAGGCCGATGACCACCGCCGGCCAGAAGTCGTTCACCAGCTCGTGCGGGGTGACCAGCAGGCCGAGCAGGACGAACATGCCGATCTGGGCGATCCAGCCGAGCCCGTCCGCGAACCCCCGCGTCGCCGGCCAGTGCGGGAGCTTCGCGTTCCCGAGGACCATCGCCGCCAGGTACACCGCGAGGAAGCCGGAGCCGTGCGCCATCGCGCCGGCCGCGTACGCCGTCACCGCGATCGCCATCACGGCGATCGGGTAGAGGCCGGAGGCGGGCAGCGCCACGTGCCGCAGGCCGTACGCCCCCAGGAAGCCCACCGTCAGGCCGATCGCGATGCCGATCGCCAGCTCCAGCGCGATCTTGCCTATCAGGACGTACCACTCGTCCACCGGGCCGACCGTCGCGAAGGCCACCACCAGGATGACCACCGGGGCGTCGTTGAACCCGGACTCCGCCTCCAGCACGCCCGTCACCCGCGACGGCAGCGGCACCTTGCGCAGGACGGAGAAGACGGCCGCGGCGTCGGTCGAGGAGACGACCGCGCCGATCAGCAGGGCCTGGCGCCATTCGAGTCCGACCAGGTAGTGCGCGCCCGCCGCGGTCACGCTCACGCTGACGGCGACGCCGACCAGCGACAGCACGATCGCGGCGGGCAGGGCCGGTTTGATCTCTTTCCACTTGGTGCCCAGACCGCCCTCGGCGAGGATCACGACGAGCGCGGCGTAACCGATGACCTGCGTCAGCTCGGCATTGTCGAAGACGACGTTGCCGATGCCGTCCTGGCCTATCGCGATGCCTATGCCGAGGTAGATGAGCAGGCTGGGGAGGCCGCTGCGTGAGGAGATGCGCACCGCCGCGACGGCGACGAGCAGTACGAGCGAGCAGACCAGCAGGAGCTCATTGAGCGTGTGGACGGTCAGCGGGCGGCCCTCCTCAACGCGCCTGGCGGATCGTTCCTCCCGGCGACAAGTTCGGCAAGTACTTCGTTACCTTACCTAATATTTGACGCGCTCTTTACGCGATAACCACATTGTGAAACCCCTGATCCGCCCTGTCCTCAGCAGCTCCACCCCTGCCGGATCAACGAACCGGGTCCTGCGCCTATGGTTGCTCCCAGCACTCCCAGGACCACCCTGCCCCTCTAAGGACAGCGATGCCCGCCAACGAAAACGCCCCTTCCGTCAAGAAGAAGGGACGACGCGCCCGTCTGATCGTGCTCGTGCTGGTCCTGGCGCTCTTCGCGGGCCTCGGCTACGGCGCGTACTGGAGCGTGGACACCGTGCGCGCCTCGTACCCGCAGACGACCGGGTCCCTCAAGGTGCCCGGCCTGACCGGGACGGTCGAGGTCAAGCGCGACGCCAACGGAATCCCGCAGCTCTACGCCGACAACGACGACGACCTCTTCCGCGCCCAGGGCTTCGTCCACGCCCAGGACCGCTTCTGGGAGATGGACGTACGCCGCCACATGACCTCCGGGCGCCTCTCCGAGATGTTCGGATCCGGCCAGGTGGAGACCGACGCCTTCCTGCGCACGCTGGGCTGGCGACAGGTCGCGCAGGCCGAGTACGACACCAAGCTCTCCGCCGAGACGAAGAAGTACCTGCAGGCCTACGCCGACGGGGTCAACGCGTACCTGAAGGGGAAGTCCGGCAAGGACCTCTCCGTCGAGCACGCGGCGCTGGGGATCAGCGGCGACTACCGGCCCGAGCAGTGGACCCCGGTCGACTCGGTCGCCTGGCTCAAGGCGATGGCCTGGGACCTGCGCGGCAACATGCAGGACGAGATCGACCGCGCGCTGATGTCCGGCAAGCTCACGCCGGCGCAGATCGACGAGCTCTACCCGCCGTACCCGTTCGACCGGAACAAGCCGATCGTCGAGGGCGGCAAGACCGACGGCGGCAAGTACACTCCGCAGGGCGCCGCCGCGGACGCGGGCACCGGCTCCGGTACGCCGAACAACCCGGCGAACGGCAAGGGCACGGGCTCCGGCAACCGATCCGGCACGGGTACGGGTACCGGCACGGGCACGGGCACCGGCTCCGGCACGGACACCGGCCTCGCCGGCAACGCCAGCGCCCAGGGCGCGACCGTCGGCCTGCGCACCCAGATGAGCGCGCTCGCCGACACCCTCGACAAGATCCCCGCGATCCTCGGCCCCAACGGTAGCGGCATCGGCTCGAACTCCTGGGTCGTCTCCGGCAAGTACACGACCACCGGCAAGCCGCTCCTCGCGAACGACCCGCACCTCTCCCCGCAGCTGCCCTCCGTCTGGTACCAGATGGGCCTGCACTGCCGCGCGGTCTCCGAAAAGTGCCAGTACGACGTGGCCGGCTACACCTTCTCCGGCATGCCCGGCGTGGTCATCGGCCACAACGCCGACATCGCCTGGGGCATGACCAACCTCGGCGCCGACGTCACCGACCTCTACCTGGAGCAGGTCAAGCCCGAGGGCTACGTCTACGACAACAAGGTGCTCCCCTTCACCGTCCGCGACGAGGTCATCAAGATCGCCGGCGGCGGCGAGAAGACGATCAGGGTCCGCAGCACCAACAACGGCCCGCTGGTCTCCGACCGCAGCGAGGAACTCGGCACGGTCGGCGAGCGCGCCCCCGTCGCCAGCTCCGCCCCGGACCGCGGCGAGGGCTACGCCGTCGCCCTGCGCTGGACGGCCCTGGACCCCGGCAAGTCGATGGACGCGGTCTTCAAGCTCGACCGGGCCAAGGACTTCAACAGCTTCCGGGCCGCCGCGCGCGACTTCGAGGTCCCGTCCCAGAACCTGATCTACGCCGACAACAAGGGCGCCACCGGCAACATCGGCTACCAGGCCCCGGGCCGCATCCCGATCCGCACCTCCGGTGACGGCCGGATGCCCGCCCCCGGCTGGGACCCCAAGTACGCGTGGAAGGGCGGCAAGGACGGCAACGCCGGCTACGTCCCGCAGGACGAGATGCCGTACGACCTCAACCCGGCCCGCGGCTACATCGTCACCGCCAACCAGGCGGTCGCCGAGAGCGGCACCGGCGCCGGCAAGTACCCGTACACGCTGACCACCGACTGGGGCTACGGCGCCCGAAGCCAGCGGATCAACGACCTCATCGAGGCGAAGATCAAGGACAACGGCAAGATCTCGACCGACGACATGCGGACCATGCAGATGGACAACAGCAGCGAGATCGCCGCGCTGCTGACCCCGATGCTGGCCAAGATCCAGGTCAAGGACCCGGACGTGCGCTCCGCGCAGAAGCTGCTGGACGGCTGGAACTACACGCAGGAGCCCGACTCGGCCGCGGCCGCGTACTTCAACGCGGTCTGGCGCAACATCCTCAAGCTGTCCTTCGGCGACAAGATGCCGAAGGAGCTGAGGGTCGAGGGCAGCTGCAGCAACGTCCAGGAGGCCGAGTCCGGCCCGGTCGACGACCTCGCCAAGACGGTCCGCGAGTGCGGTACCCGCGACTCCGACTCGGCGCAGCCCGACGGCGGCGACCGCTGGTTCGAGGTGGTCCGCCGCCTGGTCAAGGACGAGAAGTCGCAGTGGTGGCAGTCGCCCGCCCCGAACATCCACGAGAAGCCGACCACCACCCGCGACGAGCTGTTCGCCCGGGCCATGAAGGACGCCCGCTGGGAGCTCACCGCGAAGCTCGGCAAGGACCAGTCCACCTGGACCTGGGGCCGCCTGCACCAGCTGACGCTGAAGAACCAGACCATCGGCACCGAGGGCCCCGGCTTCATGCAGTGGCTCCTCAACCGCGGCCCGTGGAACCTGGGCGGCGGCGAGGCCACCGTCAACGCGACCGGCTGGAACGCGTCCAGCGGGTACGACGTCACCTGGGTGCCCTCGATGCGGATGGTCGTGAACCTCAACGACCTGGACAAGTCCCGCTGGATCAACCTGACCGGCGCCTCGGGTCACGCGTACCACTCCCACTACACCGACCAGACGACGATGTGGGCCAAGGGCGAGCTGCTGGAGTGGCCCTTCGGCAAGGAGGCCGTGGACAAGGCGACGGTCGACACCCTGACGCTGAAGCCGTAGCGGCGCGCTGAAGCCCTGGGGCCGAGGCCTCAGAAACGGACCACCCCCGACGGGGTGGCCACCGCCTGGACGGGGTGGTCGTGCGGTTCCTCCGGGACCCGCGCGACCACCTCTTCGTCGTAGAGGAGCACCACCAGCGCCGGATGCGCCCCGGCCCGCTCCAGCCGCGCCAGCACCCGGTCGTACGAGCCGCCGCCGCGGCCGAGCCGCATCCCGCGCGCGTCCACCGCGAGCCCCGGCAGCAGCACGGCGTCGGCGCCGGTCACCGCGTCCGGCCCCAGCCGCGGCCCGGACGGCTCCAGCAGCCGCATCTTCCCCGGGTGCGCGGCCTCGGCCAGGCTGCCGGGGCCCTCGTACCCCGCCCAGTCGAGATCGTTGTCGGGCAGCAGCACCGGCAGCAGCACCCGCTTCCCGGCCGCGCGCAGGGCGTCGATCAGCTCGCGGGTGCCGGGTTCGGTGCCGATCGAGACGTACGCGGCGACCGTGCCCGCCCCGGCCAGCTCGGGCAGCCCGAGGGCGGACCGGGAGAGCGCGCGGGCCGCCGTACGGCACTGCTCGGGGCCCAAGGCGCGGCGGGCGGCGAGGAGTTCCCGGCGCAGTGCCGCCTTCTCCGACGGGTTTGGTGGAGTAGCTACCACAACGGCCTCAAATCTCCTGTGGAATGGGTGTGTAAGTGGATCTATTCATTCGAATCTCACCTGGACGTACTGAACGACCCACTATCGTGCTGCCATGACTCAGTCGCACCCCGTGATCAAAAAGGCCGTCATCCCGGCCGCGGGCCTCGGCACTCGCTTCCTCCCGGCGACCAAGGCGACGCCCAAGGAAATGCTGCCGGTCGTCGACAAGCCGGCGATCCAGTACGTGGTCGAGGAAGCCGTCTCGGCCGGGCTGGACGACGTGCTCATGATCACAGGGCGTAACAAGCGGCCCCTCGAGGACCACTTCGACCGGAACTACGAGCTGGAGTCCGCGCTCATCGCCAAGGGTGACGACGACAAGCTCAAGAAGGTCCAGGAGTCCAGCGACCTGGCGACCATGCACTACGTCCGCCAGGGCGACCCGCGCGGCCTCGGCCACGCCGTGCTCTGCGCCGAGCCGCACGTCGGCCGCGAGCCGTTCGCCGTCCTCCTCGGCGACGACCTCATCGACCCCCGCGACCCGCTGCTGCGCGACATGGTCGACCTCCAGGCGCGCACCGGCGGCACCGTCGTCGCGCTCATGGAGGTGGACCCCTCCAGCATCCACCTCTACGGCTGCGCCGCCGTCGAGCCGACCGAGGAGCCGGACATCGTCCGTGTGACGGGTCTGGTCGAGAAGCCCGACGCCGCCGACGCGCCCAGCAATTTCGCGGTGATCGGACGCTACGTCCTCAACCCCGCGATCTTCGGCATACTGCGGGAGACCGAGCCGGGCCGCGGTGGGGAGATCCAGCTCACCGACGCCCTGCAGAAGCTGGCCGCCGACGAGAGCGTGGGCGGCCCGGTGCACGGCGTGGTCTTCCGCGGCCGCCGCTACGACACCGGAGACCGCGGGGACTACCTGCGGGCCATCGTCCGACTCGCGTGCGAGCGTGAGGACCTGGGCCCGGAGTTCCGCACCTGGCTTCGCCGTTACGTCACGGAGGAGATGTAGCACCTTGAGCAGTTCCGCACCGCAGGAGACCGGCCGACAGCGTCTGTGGTCGGTGGACGAGCACCTCGCGGACATCCTCGCCGCGATCCGGCCGCTGGAGCCCATCGAGCTCCAGCTGCTCGACGCCCAGGGCTGCGTCCTGGTCGAGGACGTCACCGTGCCCGTCGCCCTCCCGCCCTTCGACAACAGCTCCATGGACGGGTACGCCGTCCGCGTGGCCGACGTCCAGGGTGCCAGCGAGGAGTTCCCGGCGGTGCTGACGGTCATCGGGGACGTCGCGGCGGGCAGCGGCGAGCTGCCCACCGTAGGACCCGGCCAGGCCGCCCGGATCATGACCGGCGCCCCACTGCCGCCCGGCGCGGAAGCCGTCGTCCCGGTCGAGTGGACCGACGGCGGTACGGGCGGCGGCGCCGCCTCCGGGATGACCCCGGCCAGCGCCGCGCCCGAGGGCGCCGCCGGAGAGGTACGCGTGCACCGCGCGGCCGAGGCGCGGGCGCACGTCCGCTCGCGCGGAAGCGACGTACAGGCCGGTGACCTGGCCCTGGCGGCGGGCACGGTGCTCGGGCCGCCGCAGATCGCGCTGCTGGCCGCCATCGGGCGGGGCGCCGTACGGGTACGGCCGCGGCCGCGGGTGGTCGTGCTGTCCACCGGCAGCGAGCTGGTCCAGCCCGGCGAACCGCTCACCTCCGGGACGATCTACGACTCCAACAGCTTCGCGCTCGCCGCGGCCGCGCGGGACGCGGGCGCCATCGCCTACCGGGTCGGCGCGGTCTCCGACGACGCGGACACGCTGCGCGCCACCATCGAGGACCAGCTGATCCGGGCGGACCTGCTGGTGACCACGGGCGGCGTCAGCGTCGGGGCCTACGACGTGGTCAAGGAGGCCCTGACCTCCGTCGGCGGGTCCGGTTCGGGCGGCTCGGCCGGTTCGGCCGGCTCCGACGGTTCCGCGGACGAGGACGTCGCCGGTGGCGGGGTGGACTTCCGCAAGCTCGCCATGCAGCCCGGCAAGCCGCAGGGCTTCGGCTCCATCGGCCCCGACCACACGCCGCTGCTGGCGCTGCCCGGCAACCCGGTGTCCTCGTACGTCTCCTTCGAGCTGTTCGTGCGCCCCGCGATCCGGGCGCTGATGGGCCTGCCCGACGTGAGCCGGCCGAGCGTGCGCGCGGTGCTGAAGGCGGACAAGGCGCTGGGCTCCCCGGCGGGCCGCCGCCAGTTCCTGCGCGGGAGGTACGACGCGGAGAGCGGCACGGTCAGCCCGGTCGGCGGATCGGGCTCGCACCTGATCGCGGCGCTGGCGCACGCGGATTCGCTGATGGTCGTACCGGAGGAGGTCACTTCGGCCGAACCCGGGGCGGAGCTGGAAGTGATCCTGCTCGGCTGAGACACCGCGGGTGCGGGTAGCGTGTTGCACCACACAGGCCCTTGCGGGGCCCGGAGCGGGAGCGGCACGAAATATGAGCACGCACAGCAGGCTGACGCACATCGACGAGGCCGGCGCGGCCCGGATGGTCGATGTCTCGGCGAAGGACGTCACCACCCGGACGGCGCGAGCCAGCGGGCGCGTCCTCGTCTCGCCCCGGGTGATCGAACTGCTGCGGGGCGAGGGCGTACCGAAGGGCGACGCCCTCGCCACCGCGCGGATCGCCGGGATCATGGGGGCCAAGAAGACCCCGGACCTGATCCCGCTCTGCCACCCGCTGGCCGTGTCCGGCGTGAAGGTGGACCTGTCGGTCGCCGACGACGCCGTCGAGATCCTGGCCACCGTCAAGACGACCGACCGTACGGGCGTCGAGATGGAGGCGCTGACGGCCGTCGCGGTCGCCGGGCTCACGGTGATCGACATGGTGAAGGCCGTCGACAAGGGAGCCGTCATCACGGACGTCCGGGTGGAGGAGAAGACCGGCGGCAAGTCCGGCGACTGGAGCCGCGCGTGAACCCCCCGCGCGCAGGCGAGGCACACAGCCACAGTCACGGCCCCGGCCCCGGCCCCGTTGAGACCGAGCCGCCGGCCGTCGCGGGTGCGCCGCTGCGCGGGCTCGTGGTCACCGCCTCGAACCGGGCCTCGCGGGGCGTGTACGCGGACAAGGGCGGACCGCTGCTCGCCGAGGCCCTGGAGAAGCTCGGCTTCACGGTGGACGGCCCGCGCGTCGTCCCCGACGGGGACCCCGTCGAGCAGGCGCTGCGCGAGGGCGTGGCCGCCGGGTACGACGTCATCCTCACCACCGGCGGCACCGGCATCTCGCCGACCGACCGCACCCCGGACGCCACCGCGCGGGTGCTGGACTACGAGATCCCGGGGATCCCGCAGGCCATCCGGGCCGAGGGCCTGGCGAAGGTGCCGACGGCGGCGCTGTCCCGGGGCCTGGCGGGCGTGGCCGGCCACACCCTGATCGTGAACCTCCCGGGCTCGACGGGCGGGGTCCGCGACGGCCTCGCGGTGCTGGGCCGGATCCTGGCGCACGCCGTGGACCAGATCCGGGGCGGCGACCACCCCAGACCGGCCGGACCGACCGGGAGCGAGAGCTGAACGGCCCGTCCTGGCCGGTGGTGCTGTCGGACGGCGATGTCACGCTCCGGCCGATAAAGCTGCGGGACCAGCGAGCCTGGCGCGAGGTCAACCGCCGCAACCGCGAATGGCTGCGGCCGTGGGAAGCCACGATTCCGCCGCCCGCGCCGTGGGGGCCGGTGATCCAGCGGCCGACGTACCGCCAGATGGTCCGCCATCTGCGGGCGGAGGCGAACGCGGGCCGGATGTTGCCCTTCGTCATCGAGTACCAGGGCCGGCTGGTCGGCCAGCTGACGGTCGCCGGGATCACCTGGGGCTCGATGTGCGCGGGCCACGTCGGGTACTGGGTCGACCGCGAGGTCGCCGGGCGGGGCGTGATGCCGACGGCGGTCGCGCTGGCGGTGGACCACTGCTTCGCGAAGGTCGGGCTGCACCGCATCGAGGTGTGCATCCGCCCGGAGAACGGGCCGAGCCGCCGGGTCGTCGAGAAGCTCGGCTTCCGCGAGGAGGGGCTGCGGCCGCGCTACCTCCACATCGACGGCGCGTGGCGCGACCACCTCGTCTACGCGCTCACGGCGGAGGAGGTTCCTGAGGGGCTGCTGCGGCGCTGGCGGCGGGCCAATCCGGAGCTGAATCGCTAATGCGTTCGAATTCGAAGCGGAATCGTCCATAACCTGATCCGAAGAATCACAAAAAAAGTCCGTGATATCAGCCGGATCGTGCGACACACCGGCTCAATTGGCGGATCCGCTCGGCCGCGCCCAACTACGGTGTGGGGGTGAGCAGCAGCGGCCTCATCTACGCAGTCATTGTCGGGGCCTGGGCCGCCTACTTGGTGCCCATGTGGCTCCGGAGGCAGGACGAGCTGAACGAAGCCCGTCCGACGGAACGCTTCTCCACTGCCATTCGGCTGCTTTCCGGCCGGGCGGGAATGGAGCGCCGTTACGCCAAGGGGCTGCGTGAGCGCGGTGACCAGGAGGCGGAGGCCCGACCCCAAGCGGACCCGGACGCCGCGACGGAAACGGTGAATTCCGTGGACGCCGACGCCCGGGCCGTCGTCGTGCCCCCGACCAGAGCGGAGCCCCGGTCGGCCGCGGCCGACCGGGTGGAACGGGCGGAGCGCGCCCGGCGCGAACAGCGTCTCCAGGTGCTCGCGCGCCGCCGGCGCACCACCGCGCTCCTCTTCCTCGTCTTCACCCTCGGCGCCGTCGTCGCCGCCGTGGGCGGGCTGAGCTTCCTGTGGGCCCCGGCGGTGCCGGCGGTCCTGCTGAGCGCGTACATCGTCCACCTGCGCGTGCAGGAGCGGCGCCGCTACGAGTTCACGATGGACCGGCGTCGCGCCGAGGCGGCCGCCCGGCAGTTGCGGGAGAGCCGTCAGCGGCGCCGCCACCCCGAGGACGCCGCCTGTGAGGGCGCCGAGCCGGACCCCGCTCCACCGGTCTCCCCGCAGGAGGCCGGGCGTCGCGCTCTGGTCGAGCAGACCGACCACGCCGAGTGGGTGGACCAGCAGCGCGAGCGCGAGCGCGGCCCGGCCCGCGGGGACAGCTGGGAGCCGGTCCCGGTCCCGCTGCCGACGTACGTGACGGCCCCGGTCGCCCCGCGCGCCACCGGCCCGGCCTCCCCGGACGGCTGGAGCTCGGCCCGCTCCAGCACGGCGGAGCCGACGGAGCCGCGCCTGCGAGCCCAGCCCCACGTACCGGCTCCCGCGAAGCCGGAGCCCTCGGAGGCGGACGCCAAGCCGTCCCCGTCCCGCCCGCGCGGCCGCGACCGGGGCCGCACGCCGCTGTTCGACCAGTACGAGGGCGAGGACCGCCCGCGTGCCGCGAACGAGTGATCGGTGACCTGCGCGGACGCTCCCGAATAGCGATTTTGGAGCACCGGCGCGGGGATGCTAATGTTTCACACGTCGCAAGGGCCTGTGGCGCAGTCTGGTAGCGCACCTCGTTCGCATCGAGGGGGTCTGGGGTTCAAATCCCCACAGGTCCACAGACGACAGTTCGCGAGTAGCTCTCGTGAACGTCACGAGATCCCGTCCGGTCGAAAGACCGGGCGGGATCTCGGCGTTCCGGGGTCTGCCGGACGTGCGCGGGCCCGCCGTGTGGTGCCGGGGCGTCAGATGGCCGGTGCGCACCAACGGCCGGTGCCGTGCATGCCGCGTACGGCGTCGCCATCGAGGCCGGAGGGCGGCCCGGTCCGGAGGGGCGTGCTGAGCAAGGTGCGGGCGGCCCGGGCCTGTTCTATGTTGGGGTGGTGCCGATGTGCCACTGCCTGCCGGTACTTCGGTCGCCGGCCGCGAGCCGGCATGTTCCGCGCGGCCGGCCTCTGCCTCTTGAGCCTGGAAGCGCTCCTCCCGCTCACGGGGCCGACTTCACCACATCCCCGGTGCCCGGATCCCGCGGCACTCGATGACCGTCGTGTCCCCGAAGCAGCGGGCTTCGTGATGATCGCCAGAACCCGGGCCACCCCGGGCGTACCCGTGCGGCGCACTACCCGTGCGGCGCACCGTGCATCTGCACACCACCGGCAATGACCGCGTCGCCCTCGTACGCGGCACGCCCGGGAGATCACCACCCGGCGCCCGCACCACCCACCCTTGGAGCATCCGGTGACCACCCCGCAGGAAACCCCTGTCCTCCTCACGCCGCGACGAGCCGCACCCCGCAAGGCCAAATCCCCCGGCCGCCTGGTCGGCCTCCTCGTCGCGTGCGGCGCCGTCGGCGCCATCATCGGCAGCAGCGGCACCGCCATCGCCGGCACCGCCCCGGACCTCCCCGTCGTGGAGACCCCCACTCCCGTGGCTCCCGAGCCGCTCCCCTACGAAAAGGGGACCTGCCTCAACGGCACCATCCCCGACACGCCCACCCCCACCCCCGTCTACAACGAGGAGGTCCCCTGCTCCGCACCCGACGCCCACTACCGCGTCATCCAGCGCATCCCGAACACCACCGAATTGGACCGCTGCAACGCCAACCCCAAGACCGAGTACAGGTTCTCGTACAGCAGGACCGTCGCGGGCGTCCCCGTCGAGCAGTACGTCTACTGCCTCATCGGCCTCGGCAGCCACTCCCGCAGCTGACCGACTCCCTGCTCCCGGCGCTGGTGCGGGCCCGGCCCGCTCCCGGGAAGCAGGGGCGGGCCGGGTGCCGGGGCGGGGGGCAGGGGGTCAGGGGCGGAGGGTGGACATCCAGGATTCGATCTCGTCCGCCTGGCGGGGGAGGGAGGACGAGAGGTTCTCGTTGCCGTCCTCCGTGACGAGGATGTCGTCCTCGATGCGGATGCCGATGCCGCGGTACTCCTCGGGCACCGTCAGGTCGTCCTCCTGGAAGTACAGGCCCGGCTCGACCGTGAGGCACACGCCCGCCTCCAGCGTGCCGTTGACGTAGAGCTCGGTGCGGGCCGCCGCGCAGTCGTGGACGTCCATGCCGAGCATGTGGCCGGTGCCGTGCATGGTCCAGCGGCGGTGCAGGCCGAGTTCCCAGACCTTCTCCAGGTCCATGTCGCCGAACAGGCCCCAGGAGACGAGCTTCTCGGCCAGTACGCGCTGCGCGGCGATGTGGAAGTCCCGGTACTCGGCGCCCGGCTTCACGGCCGCGATGCCAGCCTCCTGGGCCTCGTACACGGCGTCGTAGATCTTGCGCTGGAGCGGGGTGAAGCGGCCGTCGATCGGCAGGGTGCGGGTGACGTCGGCGGTGTAGAGGTTGCGGGTCTCCACGCCGGCGTCGAGCAGCAGCAGTTCGCCGGAGCGGACCGCGCCGTCGTTGCGCACCCAGTGGATGGTGGTGGCGTGCGGGCCGGCCGCGGCGATCGTGCTGTAGCCGACCGCGTTGCCCTCGACGCGGGCGCGCAGGAAGAACGTCCCCTCGATGTAGCGCTCGCTGGTGGCCTCGGCCTTGTCGAGGGCCCTGACGACGTCCTCGAAGCCGCGGGCGGTGGACTCGCAGGCGTAGCGCAGCTCGGCGATCTCGAAGTCGTCCTTGATCCGGCGCATCTCGGAGAGGAAGACGCGGAACTCCTCGTCGCTCTCCGCGGTCACCTTGTCGTTGAGGGCGGCCTCGATGCCGGCGTCGTAGCCGCGCAGGACGCGGACCCGGCCGGTGGCCTCCTTGAGCGCCTCGGCGAGCGCGCGCACGTCCTTGCAGGGCAGGCCGAGGAGCCGCTCGTTCTCGGTGAGGCTGTTGCGCCGGCCGTCCCACAGCTCGCCCTGGCCGGAGAGCCAGAACTCGCCGTTGTCGCGGTCGGAGCGGGGCAGCAGGTACGCGGTGGCCTGGTGGCCGCCGTCCTCCTCCGGCTCCAGTACGAGCACGCCGTCCTGGGTCTGGTCACCCGTCAGGTAGGCGTAGTCCGAGGACGGACGGAAGGGGTAGTCCGTGTCGTTGGCACGGATCTTCAGGTTGCCGGCCGGGATCACGAGGCGCTCGCCGGGGAAGCGGGCGGAGAGCGCGGAGCGGCGGCGGGCGGTGTGCGCGGCCTGCGCGATGGGCTCCAGGTCGTGGCGCTCGGTGTCGGCCCAGCCCTGCTTCATGTTCTCGGCCAGCGCGTCGCTCACGCCGCCGGTCAGACCGTTCTTCCGCTGCTCTATGGCCTCGGTCTGCTCGTCCTCGGTGGTCTCCGGGGTCTGGAGCTCCTGGCCGGGGTCCTGGCTCTGGGACGTCGCCTGGGTCACGACTGCCTCCTGAATCGAATCGGTCACGACTGCCTCCGCACCCGCGCGAGGCCGTCGCCATCGTATGGGTGGCCGACTCCCGGGATGATCTCGGCTGTTGGGATGAGCCACCGGCG
Source organism: Streptomyces sp. NBC_01551 (assembly GCF_026339935.1). Classification (NCBI taxonomy): domain Bacteria; kingdom Bacillati; phylum Actinomycetota; class Actinomycetes; order Kitasatosporales; family Streptomycetaceae; genus Streptomyces; species Streptomyces sp. NBC_01551. The sequence continues at coordinate 2,560,842 of NZ_JAPEPX010000001.1, read as the reverse complement.
ACGGGCGCAGGTCCGCAGGTTGTCCTGAATCAGCCGGTCGAGCGGCGGCCCGGCGCCGCGTGAACTCCGGCGGGCGTATTGCCGGTCGATCCGGGAATTGGCGGGCGGAAATTGAATGCCGATCAAAAGATTTCGGGCCTGGTTGGCCGTAAAGTGCCTTGACTCGTCGCGAGTTCACGTATGTGACCCGGAGTCCAACATTCCTCCCGGGGTTCGCGGAGCGTGATCTGCCCTGATCGGCCGCCTGTGGGGGTCGCATTCAGGCTATTGACGCGGCTTGGCAACGCCCCTAGAGTCAAGCCGCTGTTGGGCAGCGGGGGCGCGGGCATCGGCACGGTCAGTGGGGAGTCAATCGAACTCAATTGACTCCTGACGTGTGGTGGGACTGGGTTTTCCGGCTCATATCGCCGGAACGTTCCGGATGGCCATTTCGCACTGACGGGGGCATTTGTGTCCGAGGGTACGTCTGAGCCGAAGTCTGGGCTCGGGACCTATTTTCGACTGCTCCGGGAACCCGGCGCCGCGGCGCTGGGATTCTGGGGAATGGTGGGTCGATTCCCCATTGCCATGCGTTCCGTCGGCTGTCTCCTCCTGATCTCCGCGTTCACCGGATCGATGGCCGCGGCGGGCACCGTCGCGGCGGCCATGCTGATCTCCCAGGGCGTGGCCAGCCCGGTGCTCGGCCGGCTGGCCGACCGGCTCAGCCAGCGGCGGGTGCTGCTCACCGCTTGCGTGGCGCACGCGGTCGGCATGACGGCGCTGCTGGTGTCGATCGTGCTGGAGGCCCCGCTGTGGGTGATGGTGATCGCGGCGGTGGCCGCCGGGTGCACCGCGGTCTCGTTCACCTCGTTCATGCGGGCGCGCTGGGCGACGATGGTCGACCAGGGACTGCTGCGGGCGGCCTACGCCATGGAATCCATGCTGGACGACACGATCTTCCTGGTCGGACCACTGCTGGTCACGGTGCTCGCGTCCGCGGTGCACCCCGCCGCGGGCCTGGTCGCCTGCCTGGTCCTGACCACCGTCGGCTCCGTCGCCGTCGCGCTGCACCGGCGCTCCGAGCCGGTGTCCGAGGCGGCGTCCGAGCCGACGCCGGGCCGCGGCCCGGAGCGGGCGCTCGGCGTGCCCGGGGTGTGGGTGCTGATGATCGCCTACGCCGGGATGGGCTTCCAGTTCGGCGCGGTCGACGTCACGATGATCGCCTTCGCCCAGGAGCGGGACACACCGGGACTCGCCGGCGTGTTCATCTCCCTGATCGCGGTGGGCAGCCTGATCGCCGGACTGGTCTACGGATCGGCGAACTGGCGCCTCTCGCAAGCCCGGTTGCTCTCGGTCACCACCGGGGTGCTGACCCTCGGGGTGGTCCCGCTGGCCTTCGTCGGCTCCCCGCTCCTCATGTGCTTCCTCGCCGTCGTCGCCGGGATCGCGATCTCCCCGGCGCTGATCGCGGGCAGCACGCTGCTGGAGTCGCTCGCCCCCAAGTCCGCGCTCTCCGAGGCGTTCTCGTGGCTCACCAGCTTCGGGGCCCTCGGCATCGCCTCGGGCACGGCCGTCGGCGGCCGGCTGGCCGAGACGGGCAGTTCCGCGTGGGCGGCGTGGGCGGGGGTCGGCGGCGGGGCCGTGGCCCTCGTACTGAGCCTCGCGGGCCAGTCGGCCCTGCGCGGGAGCAGGCCGGTCCAGGAACCGGCCACCAAAAAAATGGCGGTACAAGAACAATGAACGATGAGGACAGAGTGGTGAATACAGCACATCCTGTGTCCGGGCGAGAGAGCCTCGGGGGCCTACCGGTACCCCGCATCTCGTTCGACGAGTTCATGGCCTTCGGGCGCGAGGCCCTCATCCGGGCCGACGTCCCCGTGGTGATCACCCTGCCGCAGGGCGCGCAGGGCCTCGGCAGGGAAGGCGTGGCCAAGCGCCTCGGCGACCTGATGGTCACCCTGTTCACCGAGCCGAGCAACAAGCAGAACTCCGAACGGTGGACCACCAAGGAGATCAGGCTCCGCGAGTTCTTCGAGGACGAGCGGTACCTGAGCGACCCGGGCACCTGGAACCGCATCGTCTCGAACTTCCGCAACAGCCCCGCCGACGTCAACGCCATCCTCGGCTTCGACGCGGCCAGGCTGTTCGACTACCGCCGCCCGATGAACGCGGCCAACCTGTGGATCAGCCACAAGGGCGTGTTCACCCAGAGCCACTTCGACGAGCTCGAGAACTTCAACATAGCCCTGGAGGGCCGCAAGCGGTTCGTCCTGGCACCCCCCGGGTTCTGGGAGTACTACCCGCGCTCGCTCAAGGACGGCTTCGGCGACAAGTCCCAGGTCTTCGACTTCGACGACGTGGACTGGGCGCGCTACCCCAAGCTCGCCTCCAAGCTGGCCCAGCGCCGCGAACTCATCCTCGAACCCGGGCAGATGCTCTACCTGCCGCTCGGCTGGTGGCACCAGGCCGAGTCGCTGGACGAGATGAACATCAACGTGAACTTCTGGCTGCGTGATCCGAAGATCTTCCGCAGGCCGTACGTCCTCGGCGTGGCGCTCTACACCGCCGTGTTCCGCAAGCTCAAGGGCGTCTACAACTACGAGCCCGCCGAGGGGACCTCATGACCGAGCGCCTGAGCATCACGCCGGCCCACAAGTACCGCAACAACGACAAGCTGATCGGCATCGGCAACGCGTTCTGGGACATGTCCGAGCGCAACGGCCTGGCCGGCATCGTCGCCGACTACGGCGACGGCGTGCTGCGCACCGACGCCAGCCACGAGTTCATCGAGGCCGGCCACGAGTTCGTCAACTTCAGCTGCTGCTCGTACCTCGACCTCGACTCCCACCCGAAGGTCATCGAGGGCGGCATCGAGGCGCTGCGCCGCTACGGCGTCCTCGACCACTGCATCGCGCGCAGCCGCGTCCAGATTCCCGCCATGCTGGAGCTGGAGGCGTCCCTGGGCGAGCTGTTCGGCGCCCACGTCGTGTGCTCCATCGCCGCCAGCACCGCGACGTTCGGCCTGCTCCCGCTGATCGCCTCCGGGCACCTCGGCACCGGCAAGCGGCCGCTGATGATCTTCGACAAGAACGCCCACGTCTCGATGGCCAACGTCAAGCCGGTCTGCGCCGACGAGACCGAGGTCGTCACCTCCGGGCACCACGACCTCGACTTCATCGAGGACGCCTGCAAGAAGTACGAGCAGGTCGCCTACGTCTGCGACGGCAGCGACAGCCTCGGCGGCTACGCGCCCGTCAAGGAACTCGCCGAACTCCAGGACAAGTACGGCCTGATCGTCTACTACGACGACTCGCACTCGATGTCCGCGTACGGCGAGCGCGGCGTCGGCTACGTCCGCACCCACAGCCCCGTCCTCGACGAGCGCACCATCGTCGTGATGACCCTGAACAAGGCGTTCGGCACCAGCGGCGCGGCGATCGTGCTCGACGGGTACGACAAGGAGACCCTCCGCGTCATCGAGCGCTTCGGCGGAGCCCTGAACTACTCGCAGCTGCTCAACACCCCCGCCGTCGGCGCGGGCCTGGCCTCGGCGGAGATCCACCGCACCGGCGAACTCGTCGCCCTGCAGAACACGCTGTACCGCAACATCGAGCTCTTCGACTCGCTGATCCACACCGACCAGAGCGGCAGCACCTTCCCGATCCGCCTCGTCCCGATGGGCGACGACACCGTGATCGAGGCGGGCCGCCGCGTGTTCGAGGCCGGGTTCTACGTCTCGCCGGTGTTCTTCCCGATCGTCGCCCGCGGCACGGCGGGCCTGCGCGTCATGATGCGCGCCGGCCAGACCGAGGACCAGATCCGCCGGCTGTGCGCGGTCCTCGCCGAGGTCGGCGCCCAGCCGACGGCCCCGATACCGGGGGAGGCGGTCCGATGACGGAACCGAGGGAGGCGGCGGGCACTACGGGCACCGCCAGAGCCATCCCGCGCAGCTTCCTCTACACGCCCGCGCTGTCCCTGGAACGGGTCGTCAAGGCGTGGTCCTACGACGCGGACGTGCACCTGATCGACCTGGAGGACTCCGTCCCGCCGCAGGAGAAGGCGGCGGCGCGCCTCGTGTGCCGGGCGGCGCTGGAGAAGGCCCCGGACCCCCGCAACATCGCGGTGCGCGTCAACGAACTGGGCACCCTCGCGGCCGTGCACGACCTCGCGATGCTCACCGAGTCGCCGGCCCGGCCGGGCTTCGTCGTGATGACGATGGTGGACTCCCCGGTCGAGGTGACGCTGATGCGCGACACCCTCGCCTCGGCGGGGGCCCACCCGCAGATCTACGTCACGCTGGAGACCCCCGCCGCCGTCGCCGCGATCGACGCCGTCGCGGAGGCCGCCGACGGGCTGATCTTCGGCTCGGCGGACCTGGCCGCCACCCTGGGCGTCGAGATCACCTGGGCCGGGATGCTCTCCGCCCGGCAGGCGATGGCCATGGCCTGCGCCCGCTACGGCACCGCCTGCATCGACACCGCCAACTACCGCCTGGCCGAGCCGGCCGTCCTGGCCGACGAGATCGCGAAGGCGCGCGAACTGGGCTTCCACGGCAAGGCGACCGTGCATCCGGACGAGCTCGCCGCGATCAACGCGGCCCTGCGCCCCGACCCGGAGGCCCTGCGGGCCGCCCGGCGGGTCACCGAGGCCGTACGGTCGGCGGCCGGCGGGATCGCCGTCCTCGACGGGAACATGGTCGGCCCGCCGTTCGCCCGGATGGCCCGCGACACCGTGGCCCTCGGCGATGCCTGGGCGCAGCGGTTCGGCGGCGGCGAGGAGGCCGGCCATGATGGTCGCTGAGGACCTCACCGCCGCCGAGCCGGCCACCGTACCCCCCATCGCGGTCGCGGTCATCGGCACCGGGGCCATCGGCCAGGACCTGGTCAGCAAGATCCACCGGTCCGCCGTACTGGAATGCGCCCTCGTCGCCGGCCGCAACCCGCACTCCGGCGGCCTGGAGCACGCCGCCCGGCTCGGCTACCCGACCAGCACCGACGGGATCGCCGCGGTCCTCGCCGCCCCGCGCCCCTTCGACGTCGTCTTCGACGCCACCAACGCCCAGTCGCACGCCGAGCACTGGCGGCTGCTGCGGCCCCTGGACACCCTGCTGATCGACCTGACCCCGAGCAAGGCCGGGCAGATGGTCGTGCCGACCCTGACCGGGACGCACGCCCCGACCGAGCGCAACGTCAGCCTGATCAGCTGCGGCGGACAGGCCTCGACGCCGATCGCGCACGCGCTCGCCGCCGCCTTCGACGTCGAGTACATCGAGGTCGTCTCCACCGTGGCCAGCAGCATCGCCGGCCGCGCGACCCGCCTCAACCTCGACGAGTACGTCGCCACCACCGGACACGCCCTCACCGCCTTCTCCGGCGTGCCCGACACCAAGGCGATCCTCAACATCAGCCCGGCCCTGCCGCCGGCGACCTTCCGCACCGCCGTCCACGCCGTCGTCCCCGGAGCCACCGAGGAAGCGGTGCGCGCCGTGGTCGCCGAAGCCGCCGAGCGGGTACGGGCCTTCGCGCCCGGCTACGAGGTCACCGCCTGCTCCGTGACCGGCGACCGGGTCACCGTCTCCGTGGAGGTCATCGCGGACAGCGACGTGCTGCCCCGCTACGCCGGGAACCTCGACATCATCAACGCGGCCGCGATCCTGGTCGCCGAGCAGCACGCGGCCCGGCTCGCCCCGGCCGCCCGGACGGGGGCCGCCCGATGAGCACCGTGGTCATCCACGACCCCACCCTGCGCGACGGCCAGCACGCGGTGCGCCACCAGCTCGGCGTGGCCGCGCTGCGCGGCTACGCGCTGGCCGCCGACGCGGCCGGGATCCCGGTCGTGGAGGTGGGGCACGGCAACGGACTGGGCGCCTCCTCCCTCCAGGTCGGGCGGGCCGCCGTCAGCGACGACCTGATGCTGTCGACCGTGCGCGAGGCGCTGGCCAACAGCCGGATGGGCGTCTTCATGCTGCCCGGCTGGGGCACCTCCGGCGACCTGCGCAAGGCCGTCGAGCACGGCGCCGACGTGATCCGCATCGGGGTGCACTGCACCGAGACCTCGCTGGCCGAACGGCACCTCGGCTACCTGGCGGAGCAGGGCGCCGACGCGCACTGCGTGCTGATGATGAGCCACATGGCATCGCCCGCCGAACTGGCCGAGCACGCCGTCCGCGCCGTCGGGTACGGGGCGCGGGCGGTCGGCATCATGGACTCCGCCGGGCACTTCCTGCCCCGGGACGTCACCGAGCGGATCGGCGCGATCGGCGAGGCCGTCGGGGAGGGCGTGCCCGTGATCTTCCACGGGCACAACAACCTCGGCATGGCCGTCGCCAACTCCGTCGCGGCGGCCGAGGCCGGCGCCGGGATCATCGACGGCTGCGCGCGCGGCTTCGGCGCCGGGGCGGGCAACACCCAGCTGGAGGTGCTGGTTCCGGTGCTGGAGCGCACCGGGTTCCGGACCGGCATCGACCTGTACGGGTTGTTGGACGCGGCCGAGTTCGCCGAGCGCGAGCTCATGCCCGCGCCGCCGGTCACCGGCTCGCTGAGCATCGTCAGCGGCCTGGCCGGGGTGTTCTCCGGGTTCAAGCACCAGGTGCTGGACCTGTCCGGGCGCGCCGGGGTCGATCCGCGCGACGTGTTCTTCGAGCTGGGCAGGCGGCAGGCCATCGCCGGCCAGGAGGACCTGATCGTGGACGTCGTGGCCGAGCTGAGCGCGAAGGGGGCCGCCGCGTGAGCGGGCCGGAGGCGCTCGGGCCGGTGATGATCGGTGCCGGCGACATGGCGGGGCCCGAGCGGCTGGTGCGGGTGATGGACACGCTGGCCGACGTGTTCGCCGACCTGTCGGCGGGCCGCACCTCCTCACCGCCCCGGACGATCGTCCAGCACGGCCCGCGGCGGGAGCTGCTGGCCGGCACGGCGGTCTGGGAGCGGCACGGGGTGGGCAGCGTCAAGATCACCACACTGACCCCGGACAACGCGGGGCGCGGACTGCCCCTGATCCACGGGGTGGTCGTCCTGACCGACCTGGAGACCGGGCGGATCACCGCACTGCTGGACGGGGCCGAGCTGACCGCCGTCCGTACCGGGGCGGTCGCGGGCCTCGCGACCCGGCTGTGCGCGCCGGCCGACGCCGACGACCTCGCCGTGATCGGCGCCGGGGTGCAGGCCCGGGCGCTGGTGCGGGCGGTGGCGGCGGTCCGGCCCATCCGGTCGGTGCGGGTGTTCTCCCGTACGCCGCAGCGCACGGAGCGGTTCGCCGAGTGGGTCCGGGAGACCTCGGGGGCGCGGGTCGGGGTCAGGGTGTGCGGTACGGCCAAGGAGGCCGTCGTCGACGCCGCGGTCATCTGTACGACGACCTCCACGGCCGGCAGCACGCCGCTGGTGGAGGCCGACTGGGTCGCCCGGGGGGCGCACGTCAACGCCATCGGCGGGACCCACGAGGACGCCGTCGAGGTCGATCCGGCGCTGCTGGCGTCCGCGTTCGTCCTGGTCGAGGAGCGAGCCACCGCGATCAAGGAGGCGGGCGAGGTACGGGCCGCGCTGGCCGCCGGGCTGATCGGCCCGGACGACCTGCACGAGCTCGGCGCCCTGGTGACGGGCGCGAGCGCGGCGGGCGGCCGGACCTCGGTGTTCCGCAGCGTCGGCATGGCCATCGAGGACACCGCCGCCGCGGCGGCGCTCCACGAGGGCGCCGGGGCGGGCTGATGCCGCCGCCCGGCCGGGGGATGCCCCGGCCGGGCGGCGCGGCCGTCATCGGCCGGCGCGGATCAGTTCGTCTCGCGGCAGCGGACCATGAAGGAGCGCTCGAAGACGATGACGGCCTCGCCGGTCGACTTCGTGCCGGTGGTCTCCACGGTGATGATGCCGTTGCCCGGGCGGGACTTGGAGAGCCGCTTGTCGAGGATCCGGCTCGTCGCGTACAGCGTGTCGCCGACGAACACCGGGTCCTTCAGCCGGACCTTGTCCCAGCCGAGGTTGGCCACCGCGCGCGCCGACAGGGCCTGCACGGTCATGCCTCCGACCAGGCACAGGGTGATGCCGCTGTTGACGAGCACCCGCCCGTACTCGGCGCCCTCGCCGTAGTGGCGGTCGAAGTGCAGCGGGTGCTGGTTCATGGTCAGCAGGGTCAGCCAGGTGTTGTCGGTCTCGGTGAGGGTCCGGCCCGGCCAGTGCCGGATGGTCATGCCGGGCTCGAAGTCCTCGTAGTCCCCGCCGTGTTCTTCGACGTACTCGTTGTCCTGGACGCGGCGCAGCGTCATGTCGTACCCCCTGTGCGTGCGGTGTCGGGCCCACAGGCTAGTCGGCTGTCAGTTTTGATTTCGGAGCGTCCCCGAGGGGACAACACAGGTTGGGGAGAAGGCGGATGAGCGCGGTCGAGGACATCGGTACCCGGGCGGCCTCGGGCCACCCGTGGTTCGGCAGGCACCGGCTGGCGCCGCCGGCGGCGTCGGCGCACACGATCCGGGAGATGCTGGTCCACGAGATCCGCGACACCGGCCATCCGTACCAGGCGGTGCTGCCCGCGGCGCCGGTCGCGCTGCCGCGCGCCTCGTACGCGGAGCTGTTCCGGGTGAGCGCGGCCCTGCTGGGCCTCGTACGCCGGACCGCGCTGGAGGCGGCGCCGACGACGGAGGGCCGGCTGGCGGCCTTCAACATGCCGGAGAGCGAGCACCAGCTGTTCCTGGACGACCCGTTCGTCGAGGAGCGGTACGCGGACTGCGTGGCGCGGCCGGACGTGGTGATCGGTCCGGACGGTCCGAGGTTCCTGGAGTTCAACGTCAGCGGGGCGCTCGGCGGGCCGGTGGAGACGCACTCGCGGCTGGAGGTGTGGCGCAAGCTCTACGCCGACGGGCAGGGGCGGCTGCCGTTCTCGTACCAGGACCCGTTCGCCGTCCGGACCGAGATGTTCCGGGACCTGGCGGCGGAGCTGGGGGTGGCGCCGCGGGTGGCGCTGCTGGGCGACGCGCGGGACCAGGGGGACCTCACCCGGTACTTCGACGTCCAGGTCGACCACTTCAACAGCCACGGGCTGACCGCGCGCTTCTTCGAGCCGGCGAACCTGCACGAGGCTTGGGACTGCCCGGCGGAACTGCGCTACCCGCTGGGGCTGCGGGACTTCACGATCCCGGACTGGCTGGAGCTGGGCATCGACACCGCGCCGGTGCGGGAGGCGCTGGACCACGGGGTGCTGCTGGTGGGGACCCAGACCTCCACCTTCCTGTCCAGCAAGCTGGCGATGGGCATGCTGTCGGAGGGGCGGCCGTGGATGACGGCGGCCGAGCGGGCGCTGGTCGAGAGGTACCTGCCGTGGACGCGGGTGCTGTCCCACCGGTGGACGAACCGGGGGGACCGGAAGGTGGACCTGGTTCCGTTCGCGGTGGAGAACCGGGAGCGGCTCGTGCTGAAGGAGAGCATCGGGATGAGCGGCATGCAGGTCGTCCTCGGGCGGGAGGCGGAGCCGGCGCGGTGGGAAGCGGCGGTGACGGCGGCCGCGGAGACGGGCACGAGCATCGTGCAGGAGTTCGTGGAGCCGCGCACCTGCCGCCTGGCGGTGCTCGCCGAGGACGCGGACGCGCCGCACGACGCCGAGATCGCCCCGGTGTTCGGCCCGCTGCTCTTCAACGGCCGCCCGGCGGGCCTGTTCTCCCGCTTCTTCGCCGACGGCAAGGCGGGGGTCGTCAGCCTCAAGGGGACGTACAGCGCGGACGACAGCGTGGTGGCCCTCTGATGGCGGGCGAGGGTGCGGGGGACAGGGCCACGGCGCAGGCGTGGCGGGCGTTGGGCGGGGACGCCGGGCTGGTGGGGCGGGTGGGGTACCGGGGGGCCGGCGGGCTCGGGGAGGGGCCGTTGCCGGTACGGGAGTCGGCGCGGGCGACGGTCGGGGTGTGCGCGCTCGCCGCGGCGGAGCTGGCCGCGGTGCGGGCGGGCGGCGGGGCGGACGATGTGGCTCCGCTGGTGGTGGACGAGGGCGCGGTGGCGACGGCGTTCGTCAGCGAGCGGCACCTGCGGGTGGAGGGGCGGGCTCCGGTGAGCTTCGCCCCGCTGTCGGGGTTCTGGCGGGCGGCCGACGGGTGGGTGCGCACGCATGCGAACTACCCGCACCACGAGCGGGCGCTGGTACGGGCGCTCGGCCTGCGGGAGGCGACCCCGGAGGCGCTGCGGGAGGCGGTGGCGGGGCGGGGCGCCGTCGAAGTGCAGGAGCGGGCGTACGGGGAGGGCGGGCTCGCGGTCGCGGTCGCGGGGGAGTACGGGGCGCCGCAGCCGCTGGTGGAGGTAAGGGAGTTCGCGGGGCGGCGGCCCGCCTGGGGCGCAGGGGCGCTGCCCGCGTCGGGGGTGCGGGTGCTGGACCTGACCCGGGTCATCGCCGGGCCGGTCGCGACGCGGACGCTGGGGCTGCTGGGCGCGGACGTACTGCGGATCGACGCGCCGGGGCTGGCGGAGTCGGACGACGCGTACGCGGACACCGGGTTCGGGAAGCGGTCCGCGCTGCTGGACCTGGCGGTGTCGGGGGACCGGGCGGTGTTCGAGGGGCTGCTGGCCGAGGCGGACGTGGTGGTGAGCGGGTACCGGCCGGGGGCGTTGGAGCGGTACGGGCTGGGGGTCCGGGAACTGATGGCCCGCGGCCGGCCGGGGCTGGTGGTGGCGGAGCTGTGCGCGTGGGGGTGGCGCGGGCCGTGGGCGGGGCGGCGGGGGTTCGACTCGCTGGTGCAGGCGGGGTACGGGATCTCCGCGGCCTGTGGCTCCGAGGCCGGGCCGGGAGTGCTGCCGGCGCAGGCGCTGGATCACGGGACGGGGTATCTGGTGGCGGCCGGCGTGCTGCGGGCGCTGGCGCAGGGGGGTGGGCGGGCGCTGCGGTACTCCCTGGCCGGGACGGCGTCGTGGCTGGTCCGGGACGTCGAGCCGGCCCCCGTCGCGCCGGTGGGGTACACGGCCGGACCGTGGCTGCGGGAGGTGCCCTCCGGCTACGGCCGGCTCCGGGTGGCGGCGTCACCGCTGCCGGGGGCGCAGTGGCTCCGCGGCCCGTCCCGCTGGGGCACCGACGACCCGACGTGGCTCCCGCGCTGACCTCCCGCCGCGGTCACGGGCGCCGCCCGGCCTCCCCGGGCACGGGGCGCGGATGCCCCGGCGCACGACGGACGGAGTTCGGCGCAGCGGGCCGAAGCCCGGACGGCCCGCCGGGGCCGAGCGGTGCGAGGGGCGCGTCAGGAAGAGGCGCGCAGGGGTTTCGTCATGCAGCGGCTTGAGTCGTGGAAGCGGTAGTGGCCGAACTTCTCGGACAGGGTGTAGCCCGAGGAGAGGTAGAGGGCGATCGCCTCCGGCTGCTGGTCGCCCGTTTCCAGGACCATGCGCACGCGGCCCGCCGCGCCGGCGTCCGCCTCCAGGGCCGCCAGGATGCGCCGCGCGAGGCCGAGGCCGCGGGCCTCCGGTATGACGTACATGCGCTTCAGTTCGGCGTCGCCGTCCGAGTAGCCCTCGTCGTTGAGGTCCTGGCTGCGCCAGCCGCCGCTGGCCACGGGCGCGTCCTGGGCGTCGTACGCCAGCAGGTACAGCCCGCGCGGCGGAGCGAACATCGCCGGGTCGAGGAACGTGACGTCGCCCTCGCCGTCGTACCGCTCCTGGTATTCGAGCTGGACCTGGTCGTTGAGCTTGAGCGCGTCCGGGTGGTCGTACGGCACGGCGCGGAGCTGGATCCCGTGAGACATCCGAACATCGTACGGAACCGTCCCGCTATGGTGCTGGGATGCTCACCGTGACCTCCGTGAATGTGAATGGGATCCGCGCCGCCGCCAAGAAGGGCTTCGTGCCGTGGCTCGCCGGGTCGGACGCCGACGTGGTGTGCCTCCAGGAGGTACGGGCCGAAGAGGGGCAGATCCCGGACGAGGCACGGGTTCCCGAGGGCTGGCACACCGTGTTCGCGCCGTCCGCCGTCAAGGGCCGGGCCGGGGTCGCGGTCTACTCGCGGCGCGAGCCGGAGCGGGTGCGGGTCGGGTTCGGGAGTGTGGAATTCGACACGGCGGGCCGGTACCTCGAAGTGGATCTCCCCGGGGTGACCGTGGCCAGCCTGTACCTGCCCTCCGGTGAGGCCGGGACCGAGAAGCAGGACGAGAAGTACCGGTTCATGGGGGAGTTCCTCGCCTACCTGAAGGAACTGCGGGAGCGGGCCGCCGCCGAGGGGCGCGAGGTCGTGGTGTGCGGTGACTGGAACATCTGCCACCAGGAAGCCGACCTGAAGAACTGGAAGACCAACCGCAAGAACGCCGGGTTCCTCCCCGAGGAGCGGGAGTGGCTCGGCCAGGTCTACGAGCAGGCCGGGTACGTGGACGTGGTGCGGGCACTGCATCCGGACACGGAGGGGCCGTACTCCTGGTGGTCCTACCGGGGCCGGGCCTTCGACAACGACGCCGGGTGGCGGATCGACCTCCAGGTCGCGACCCCGGGGCTGGCCGAGCGGGCCGTGAAGGCGTTCGTGGAGCGGGCCGAGACGCACCCTGAGCGGTGGTCCGACCACGCGCCCGTGACGGTCGTCTACGAGCTCGGGGTCTGATCCGGGCGCCGCTGGTCCGGCGCGGCCGGGGCCCGCAGGCGGTCCATCGCCATGGTGAGCTCCGCCTCGACCACGCTCTTGGCCAGCGGCCGCAGCCGCGCGACGGCGTCCTCCCCGATGTGGGCGGTGATCAGCTCGGTGAACACGGCGGCCATCGCGTCCGCGTGCTCGCGGACCCGGCGGCCCGTCTCCAGGACGGCCGACAGCGGGACGCCCTCGCGGACCAGCGCCGAGGAGACGTCCAGCAGGCGGCGGCTGACGTGCACGATCGCGTCGCCGTCGGTGGCGAGGTAGCCGAGGTCCAGGGAGGCCGCCAGGTTCTCCGGGGTGACCTCGCCCTCGAAGTAGTCGGCCAGGGCCTCGGGCGACAGGCGTACCGGGGTCTCCTCGGACCAGCCGATGCCGAGCAGCTCGCCGAGCTGGCCGACGTCGCGGCCGTTCTCGAACGCGGCGGTGAGCTCGGCGATGCCGCCGAGGGTGTGGCCCCGCTCCAGGAGCGCGGCGATGGTGCGCAGCCGGGCCAGGTGGTGGTCGTCGTACCAGGCGATCCGGCCCTCGCGGCGCGGCGGCGGGAGCAGTTTGCGCTCCCGGTAGAAGCGCAGGGTGCGGACGGGGATGCCGGCCGCCTCGGCCAGTTCCTCCGTGCGGTACTCACGCACTGCCGTCCCCGCTTCCGCTTCCGCGTCCGTATCCATCTCAGCCACACCCGCAGCCTAGGGCGTACTCCCGGTAACTTTCCGGGCGCGACCCCTACCCATGGGTACGGGGCTGCTCTACCCTCCCGATTGTGCCAGTGATTGCTGGCAGCATGGCTCGGGTGGTTGTGTGGGCTGGACTGCGGAAGCGGAAGGCGGCGGGCATGGGCGGCAAGGGCGAGCGCGCGCGGGAGCACGGGCACGTGGGGGAGCACGTTCGGGAGCACGTGCGGGTGGCGGTGATCGGGTCCGGGTTCGGCGGGCTGGGCGCCGCCGTGCGGCTGCGGCGCGAGGGGATCACGGACTTCGTCGTACTGGAACGGGCCGACTCCGTCGGCGGGACCTGGCGGGACAACAGCTACCCCGGGTGCGCCTGTGACGTGCCGTCCCACCTGTACTCCTTCTCCTTCGCGCCCAACCCCGACTGGCCCCGGACCTTCTCCGGGCAGCCCGCCATCCGGGCGTACCTGGAGCACGTCGCCGACACCTTCGGGCTGCGACCGCACATCCGGCTGGACTCCGAGGTCCGGATGATGCGCTGGGACGCGGACGCGCTGCGCTGGGAGATCGAGACCTCCGGCGGATCGCTGACCGCCGACGTGGTGGTGTCCGCGACCGGGCCGCTGTCCGACCCGAAGATGCCGGAGATCCCCGGGCTCGCCGAGTTCCCCGGCAAGGTCTTCCACTCCGCCCGCTGGGACCACGACTACGACCTGCGCGGCAAGCGCGTCGCCATGATCGGGACGGGCGCCTCCGCCATCCAGATCGTGCCCGCCATCGCCCCCGACGTGGCCCGCCTCACGCTCTTCCAGCGCACCGCGCCCTGGGTGATGCCCCGTACCGACCGGGCGATCTCCACCGTCGAGCGCTGGTTGCACCGCCAGCTGCCGTTCACCCGGGCCGCCCGCCGCGGGCTGCTGTGGGGGATCAGGGAGCTCCAGGTCAGTGCCTTCACCAAGCGGCCGAACCAGCTCGGGCTGATCGAATCGCTGGCCAAGGCGAACATGGCGCGCTCGATCAAGGACCCGCAGCTGCGGGCCAAGCTGACGCCCTCGTACCGGATCGGCTGCAAGCGGATCCTGCTCTCCAGCGAGTACTACCCGGCGCTGGCCCGCCCGAACGTGGACCTGGTCGCCTCCGGCCTCAAGGAGATCCGGGGCAACACGCTGGTCGCCGCCGACGGGACCGAGACCGAGGTCGACGCGATCGTCTTCGGCACCGGGTTCCACGTGACGGACATGCCGATCGCCGACCGGGTGGTGGGCGCGGAGGGCCGGACCCTCGCCGACCACTGGAAGGACGGCATGCAGTCGCTGCGCGGGGCGACGGCGGCGGGCTTCCCCAACTGGATGACGATCATCGGGCCCAACACCGGGCTCGGGAACAGCTCGATGATCCTGATGATCGAGTCACAGCTGAACTACATGGCGGACTACCTGCGCCAGCTCGACACCCTCGGCGGGCGGGTCGCGCTCGCCGCCCGGCCGTCGGCCGTGAACCGGTGGAACCGGCAGGTCCAGGCCCGGATGCAGCGCACCGTCTGGAACACCGGCGGCTGCACCAGCTGGTACCTGGACGCGCAGGGCCGCAACACGACCGTCTGGCCGGGCACGACCGGCGAGTTCCGCCGCGAGACCCGGGGGGTGGACCTGGCCGAGTACGAGGTCGTGCGGAACCCGGAGCGCGTGCCGGTCCCGGTCGCCGGGGCCGCTGCCGTGGCCGGGGAGGGGGCGGCGTGACCCGGCTGACCCATGTGACCAGCGGGCCCTACGCCCCGCCCGTCGCGCGCCGCGAGCTCACCGCCGTCTCCGCCGACGGGTCCCGGCTGCACGCGGAGGTGCACGGGGACGAGGACGCCCCGGCCGTGGTGCTCGCGCACGGCTGGACCTGCTCCACCGCCTTCTGGGCCGCGCAGATACGGGCGCTGGCCGCCGACTACCGGGTCATCGCCTACGACCAGCGCGGCCACGGCCGAAGCCCCGCCTCCCGTACGCACAGCACCACCGCCCTCGCCGACGACCTGGTCGCGGTGCTGGGGGCCACCCTCGCCCCCGGCGAGCGCGCGGTCGTCGCCGGGCACTCGATGGGCGGCATGACGATCATGGCCGCCGCCGGGCGGCCGGAGTTCGCCGAGCACGCCGCCGCCGCGCTGCTGTGCAGCACCGGCAGCTCGCGGCTGGTCGCGCAGGCCCTGGTCGTGCCGCTGCGCGCCGGGCGCGCGAGGACCCGTATCACCGGCGCGGTACTCGGCTCGCGCGCCCCGCTCGGACCGGTCACGCCGGTCGCCCGCACGGTGCTCAAGTACGCGACCATGGGCCCCGGATCGGCGCCCGACCGGGTAGAGGCCTGCGCCCGGATCGTGCACGCGTGCCCGACCGGCGTGCGCCGCGCCTGGTCCCAGGTGCTGGCGGGGCTGGACCTGGACGCGGACCTGGCCGCGCTCACCGTGCCGACCGCCGTCATCGGCGGCACCGGCGACCGGCTCACCCCCGTCGTGCACGCCCGCGCCCTCGCGGCCGCCCTCCCGAACTGCGTCGGGCTCACCGAGCTCACCGGCATGGGGCACATGACCCCGATCGAGGCCCCCGAGGCCGTGACCAACGCCGTGCGCGACCTGACCGCGCTGTACCTCGACACCACCGACAAGGAGAAGACGCCGTGAGCGCTCGCAGGAGTCTGGAAGGCCAGGTCGCCGTCGTCACCGGCGCCGCCCGCGGGGTCGGCGAGCTGCTCGCCCGCAAACTGTCCGCGCGCGGCGCGAAGGTGGCGCTCGTCGGTCTGGAGCCCGAGGCCCTCAAGGAGGTGTCCGAGCGGCTGCACACCGACAGCGACCACTGGTACGCCGACGTCACCGACCACGAGGCGATGGCCCAAGTCGCCGAGGAGGTCAAGCGGCGCTTCGGCAAGGTGGACGTCGTCGTCGCCAACGCGGGCGTGGCCGCGGGCGGGCCGTTCGCGGACTCCGACCCGCAGGCCTGGCGCCGGGTGATCGAGGTCAACCTGATCGGCGGGGCGGTGACCGCCCGCGCCTTCCTGCCCGTACTGACGGAGAGCCGCGGCTACTTCCTCCAGATCGCCTCGCTCGCCGCCATCACCCCGGCGCCGATGATGACGGCGTACTGCGCCTCCAAGTCCGGCGTCGAGGCCTTCGCGCACTGCCTGCGCGCCGAGGTCGGGTACAAGGGCGTCAAGGTGGGCGTCGGCTACCTCTCCTGGACCGACACCGACATGGTGCGCGGCGCCGACCAGGACGAGGTGATGCGGGAGCTGCGTCAGAGGCTGCCGTGGCCGTCGAACCGGACGTACCCGCTGGGCCCGGCCGTCGACCGGATCGTGGCCGGCATCGAGCGTCGCTCGCCGCACGTGTACGCGCAGTGGTGGCTGCGCGGGATGCAGGGCGTGCGCGGCTACCTGCCGGGGGTGATCGCGACCGTCGGGCAGCGCGAGATGAAGCGGTTCGAGCCCAGGCTGGCCGGCGTCTCGCGCGGGCTCGTGGGGGCCGGAGGCGCCGCCGACGAGAAGGCGCGGACGGACACCGACACCCAGCGTCACTGATCGAAATGCGAGCTTTGTCCGCCCGTGCAAGTCTGGTCGAGGCCCAGTCCCCTACACCCCTCCAGGAGTGACCAGCATGGGCATCAAGGACCAGTTCCAGGACAAGGCGGAAGAGCTCAGGAACAAGGCGCAGCAGGCGCAGCAGGGCGCGAAGGACGAAGCGTCCGAACGCGCCGCCCAGCAGCCCGGCGACAAGAAGCGCCAGGGCAAGCCGAAGGCGCCCAAGGTGCACGACGAGCTCGACGACAACTGGGACATCTGATCTGACCCACGTCCGAAGGGGCGCGACCCGTAGCGCGGGTCGCGCCCCTTCGCCGTGCCCGCGGGCGGCAGCCCGCGGGCCCTACCGCGGCGGCAGCTTCGGACGCCGCAGGTCCGGTACGTCCGTGTAGCCGGGCGGCACCGCGGCCGGGTCCTGCTCCAGCAGCTCCAGCGCCAGGTGCACGGCGTCGTCCAGCTGCGCGTGCCGTCCCTCCGCCCAGTCGAGCGGGGTGCGCAGGATCGCCAAGTCCGGTTCCACGCCGTGGTTCTCCACCGACCAGCCGTACTCCGGGAACCAGGCGGCGTTCATCGGCACCGTGATCACCGTCCCGTCGCCGAGGCGGTGCCGGCCGGTCATGCCGACCACCCCGCCCCAGGTGCGCTGGCCCACCACCGGGCCCAGGCCCAGCAGTTTGAACGCCGCGGTGATCATGTCGCCGTCGGAGGAGGTCGCCTCGTCGGCCAGCGCGACGATCGGACCGCGCGGCGCGTTCGAGGCGTACGAGACCGGCTGGGCGCCCCGCGTCAGGTCCCAGCCGAGGATCGAGCGGGTCAGCTTCTCCACCACCAGCTCGCTGATGTGCCCGCCCGCGTTGCCGCGCACGTCCACGATCAGCGCCGGCCGGGACATCTCCGCGCGCAGGTCCCGGTTGAACTGCGCCCAGCCGGAGCCGCCCATGTCGGGGATGTGCAGGTAGCCGCACTTGCCGCCGCTGACCTCCCGGACCACGGCGCGCCGCTTGGACACCCAGTCCTGGTAGCGCAGCGGCCGTTCGTCGATCAGGGGGACCACCGCGACCCGTCGGGAGCGGCCCTCACCCTCGGCCGGGGTGAAGGTGAGCTCGACGGTGGTGCCGCCGGCCGCCGAGAGCAGCGGGTAGGGGCCGGTCACCGGGTCCACCGGCCGCCCGTCGACGTGGGTGAGCACCGCGCCCTCGCGCATGCCGGTGCCGGCCAGCGGGGAGCGGGCCTTGGAGTCGGAGGACTCGCCGGGCAGGATCCGCTTGACCACCCACCCCTCCTCCCTGGGCACCAGGTTGGCGCCGAGCAGCCCGATGGCCCGCTGGTAGTGCGGCGGGCCCTCGTTGCGCCGGGCGGGGGAGACGTAGGCGTGCGAGGTGCCGAGTTCGCCGAGCACCTCGCGCAGCAGGTCCGCGAACTCGTCGGGGGAGGCGACCCGTTCGACCAGGGGCCGGTACTGGCGCAGCACCCCGTCCCAGTCGATGCCGCACATCTTCGGCTCCCAGAAGTACGCGCGGATGAGCCGCCCCGCCTCCTCGTAGGCCTGGCGCCACTCGGCGGCCGGGTCCACCTCGTGCAGGATGCGCCGCAGGTCCAGGTAGACGGTGGAGTCGCCGTCGCCCGACTCGGTCGAGGGGACCGCGCGCAGGTCCCCGTCGTCGTTGACCACGAGTCGGGTGCCGTCGCCGCTGACCGCGAACCAGTCCAGCCCGGAGGCCAGTTCGCTCTTGCGGGCCTTGGTGATGTCGAAGTGTTCCAGCGTCGGCTTGCCGCTGGTGTCGTTCGGGTTGGCGAAGGTCTCGCCGAGCGCCCCCGAGATCGGCCAGCGCAGCCAGACCAGACCGCCGCCGCTGACTGGGTACAGGGCCGAGTACTTGGAGGCCGTGACCGGGAACGGGGTGACCCGGCTCTCCAGCCCCTCCACCTCGACGGTGACCGAGCCGTCGCCCTCGCCGGACTCGCCCTCCACCGGGTCCAGTCCGCCCGCCGCCGGGCGGCCGTCGGGGGTGAACGCGAAGGGCGAGGGGGTCGCCGAGGACAGCGGCACCAGGTACGGGCGGCAGCCCAGCGGGAAGGACAGGTCGCCGGTGTGCACGTCGTAGACCGGGTCGAAGCCGCGCCAGGACAAGAACGCCAGGTAGCGGCCGTCGCGGGTGAACACCGGGTTCTCGTCGTCGAAGCGGCCGTTGGTGACGTCGACGATGAGGCGGGCGCCGGGGCCGGAGATCTTGGCCATCTTGATCTGCCGCAGCGAGCGCCCGACGCCCGGGTGCGACCAGGTCAGCCAGGCTCCGTCGGGCGAGAACGCCAGGTCGGTGACGGGCCCGTTGATGGACTGGATGAGCTCGGTGACCTCCCCGTTGGACTCCTCGGTCGCGTCGATCAGCAGCAGCCGCCCGTCGTTGGAGGCGATGGCGAGCCGCTCCCCCTCCGGGTCGGACAGCAGCTCCAGTACGCGGCCCAGCTCGCCGGAGGCCAGCCGGCGCGGCTCCCGGTCCCCGGAGGCCCGGGGCAGGTAGGCGATCTCGATCGCGTCCTCGCCCTCGGCGTCCGTCACGTAGGCGACCTGCCCGCCGCTGCCGAGCATCTCGGGCAGCCGTACCCGCACGCCCGGGGTGTCGGCGATGGTCCGGGCGGGGCCGTCGCGGTGCGTGAGCCAGTACAGGCTGCCGCGCACGACGACCGCGCTGGCCCGGCCGGTGGCGTCCACGGAGAGCGAGTCGACGTGGCTGGCGGCCGACACCTGGTACGTACGGCGGCCCGCGCGGGGCCCGCCGAGGCGGACGTCGAGCCGGCGCGGGGCGGCGTCCGGCGCCAGCGAGTCCACGAGCCAGAGGTCCCCGGCGCACTGGTAGACGATCCGGGAGCCGTCGCTGGAGGCGTGCCGGGCGTAGAACTCGTCGTGGTCGGTGTGCCGGCGCAGGTCGCTCCCGTCGGGCAGGCAGGAGTAGACGTTGCCGATGCCCTCGTGGTCGGAGAGGAAGGCGATCCGCCCGCCCACGAACATCGGGGAGTCCAGGTGGCCCTCGATGTCCTCCAGCAGTCTCTCGCCGTGCAGCCACAGGCGGCCGGTCGCGCCGCCCCGGTAGCGCTTCCAGGCGGCCGGCTCGTGCGGGGGCTTGCCGGTCAGCAGCAGCGTGCGGCGCTCGCCGCCGGGCTCCTCGTGGACGGCGATGTCCGAGACCGGGCCCCAGGGGAGCTTGCCGCCGGGGGAGCCGTCGGTCGGCAGGCAGTAGGCCCACGCGAAGTAGGAGAAGGGCTGGTCGTGCGAGGACACGGCCAGGATGTCGCTGCGGCCGTCCTTGTCGGGCGGGGTCCAGCCGCAGACCCGGGTGTCGGTGGCGCCCCAGTAGCTGAGCCGGCGGGCCGGACCGCCGTCCACCGGGGCGAGATGGATCTCGGGGTCGAGGCTGCGCCAGGTGGTGAAGGCGATGTGGCGGCCGTCGGGGGAGAACCGGGGGTGTCCCACCCGGGTCCGGTCGACGGTGATCCGCCAGGCCCGGCCGGGGGTTTCGCCCCCGGCGACGAGCGGGGCGACCCAGAGGTCGTCTTCGGTGGCGAAACACAGCAGGTCGTCGTGCAGGTGCGGGAAGCGGAGGTACGCGCCGTCGTGACTCACCCCCCAATGCTTTCCGCGCCAAGGGGGCCTGGCAACTCGTACACGTGATCCATGCCACGCCGCCAAGCGAAACGGAACGGTTTCGTTTCGTTGGTGAGGGGGGTATCGTCATCGGTGTACGAAACAGTTTCGTTCGGATGGGAGGGGTCGGAGATGTCCGAAGAAGTCTCGTCAGAGGTCTCGTCGCGGCGCAGCCGGATCACCCCCGAACGGGAAGCCGAACTCCACGAGGCGGTCCTCGACCTCCTCCGCGAGGTCGGCTACGAGGCGCTGACCATGGACGCGGTCGCCGCCCGTACGAAGTCCAGCAAGGCCACCCTCTACCGCCAGTGGGGGAGCAAGCCCGAGCTGGTCGCCAGAGCCCTGCGATGTACCCAGCCGACCTCCCTCCGGGAGATCGACACGGGCACGCTGCGCGGCGACTTCCACCGCATGGTCGAGCTCTCCGACAACGCGCAGATGGCGAAGGACACCGCACTGCTGCGGGGTCTCGCCCACGCCGTCCACGAGAGCCCCGAACTGCACCAGGCGCTGCGCAGGCTGCTCATGGAGCCGGAGATCTCCGGGCTCGACGAGATCCTGCGACGGGCCGTGGAGCGGGGCGAGATCGCCCCGGACTGTCCCGCGATCCGCTTCGTGCCGCACATGCTGATCGGCGCCTTCATCGCGTTGCCGCTGATGGAGGACCGATCCGTGGACCAGGCGTTCCTCGCCGACTTCATGGACTCCGTGGTGTTCCCCGCCCTCGGCGTCTGAGTACGAGCTCCCCGCACGAAGCCGCAGTCCCCGCGGTCCCGCACCACCTTTCCTGCTGCTCCTGACACGCCGCTCTCGTCGTCGGGCCGGCTCTCCATGCCCTGATCCGATCCCGGATCCATCCACGACCTGAACGGGAGAACCACCGACGTGGCCACCTTCCTCTACCGGCTCGGCAGGGGCGCCTTCCGGCGCCGCCGCCTCGTCGCCCTCGCCTGGGTGGCGCTGCTGTTCGCCGCCGTCTTCGGCGCCGCGACCGCGCCGGCACCCAGCTCCGGCTCCTTCTCGATACCCGGCACGGAGGCCCAGCGGGCCTTCGACCTCCTCGAAGAGCGCTTCCCGGGCATGGCCGCCGACGGCGCCACCGCCCGTATCGTCATCAAGGCCCCGGACGGCGCCAAGGTCACCGACCCCGCCACCAAGACCGAGGTCCAGAAGATCATCACCGGTCTGAAGGACGGCGCGGGCGCCGACCAGATCGCCTCGGTCGCCGACCCGTACGAGGCCCAGGCGGTCAGCCAGGACGGGACCACCGCCTACATCAGCACGAAGTACAAGGTCAGCGGCATGGAGCTGACCGACGAGACCCGTGAGGCGCTCAAGGAGTCCGGCAAGGACGCCCAGGCCGCCGGGCTGACCGTCGAGATCGGCGGCGACGCGCTGATGGCGGCGCCCGAGTCCGGTCCCGGTGAGATCGTCGGCATCCTCGTCGCCGCGATCGTCCTGGTCATCACCTTCGGCTCGCTGATCGCGGCCGGGCTGCCGCTGCTGACCGCGCTGATCGGCGTGGGCATCGGCGTCTCCTCGATCGCCGCGCTCGCCAACGCGCTGGACCTGGGCACCACCACCTCCACCCTCGCGATGATGATCGGCCTCGCCGTCGGCATCGACTACGGCCTGTTCATCGTCTCCCGCTACCGCGCGGAGCTCGCCGAGGGCCACGCACGTGACGAGGCGGCCGGCCGGGCCACCGGAACCGCCGGCTCCGCCGTCGTGTTCGCCGGTCTGACCGTCGTCATCGCCCTGGTGGGCCTGGCCGTCGTCAACATCCCCATGCTGTCCAAGATGGGCTTCGCAGCCGCCGGCACGGTGGTCATCGCGGTGCTCGTCGCGCTCACCCTGGTCCCGGCCATGCTGGGCTTCGCGGGCCGCACGGTCCTGCCGGCCGGCAAGAAGAGCAAGCTGTTCGGCAAGGGCAAGACCCTGGCGGAGGGCGTCGAGCCCAAGCCCAACGGCGGCACCCGCTGGGCCCGCTTCGTCCTGCGCCGCCCGGTGCTGGTGCTGCTGGTGGCCGTGATCGGCCTCGGCGCGATCGCGATCCCGGCGAGCAAGCTGGAGATGGGCCTGCCCGACGACGGCGCCCAGCCGGTGTCCACCACCCAGCGCAAGGCGTACGACCTGCTCTCCGACGGCTTCGGCCCGGGCTTCAACGGCCCGCTGATGGTCGTCGTGGACGGCGACCAGAAGCTCGCCGACGCCACGGTCGAGCGGATCAAGGGCCTGGACGGCGTCGCCGCGGTGACCCCGCCGATGCCCAACGAGGCCAAGGACGCCTCGATCATCAACGTCATCCCGAAGGACCGCCCGTCCTCCGTGGAGACCGAGGACCTGGTCCACGAGATCCGCGCGGGCAACGGGAAGAACGTGCTCGTCAGCGGCCAGACCGCGATGAACATCGACTTCTCGCAGAAGATGAACGACGCGCTGCTGCCCTACCTGACCCTGGTGGTCGGCCTCGCGTTCCTGCTCCTGATGCTGGTCTTCCGCTCGATCCTGGTCCCGCTCAAGGCGGCCCTCGGCTTCCTGCTGTCGGTCGTCGCGGCCCTCGGCGCGGTCGTCGCGGTCTTCCAGTGGGGCTGGCTCGGCTCGGTCTTCGGCGTGGAGCAGACCGGACCGATCATGTCGATGATGCCGATCTTCATGGTGGGCGTGGTCTTCGGTCTGGCCATGGACTACGAGGTCTTCCTGGTCACCCGGATGCGCGAGGCGTACGTCCACGGCGAGCGCCCGGGCCAGGCCGTCGTGACCGGCTTCCAGTACAGCGCGCGGGTGGTCGTGGCCGCCGCCGTCATCATGATCGCGGTGTTCTCGGGCTTCATCGGGTCCAGCGAGCAGATGGTCAAGATGATCGGCTTCGGTCTCGCGATCGCCGTCTTCTTCGACGCCTTCGTGGTCCGCATGGCCATCGTCCCGGCGGTGCTCGCGCTGCTCGGCCACAAGGCCTGGTGGCTGCCGCGCTGGCTCGACCGGATCCTGCCGAACGTGGACGTGGAGGGCGAGAGCCTGCGCAAGCACCTCGCCGAGACGTCCCCGAAGGGATCCGAGGACTCGGACAAGGGCAAGGGCAAGGGCAAGGACCGCGAGCTGGTCAGCGAACTGATCGAGCTGGTCAGCGACTGATCCGGTGACAGCCGAGCCCCGTCCCACCGTCCGGTGGGGCGGGGCTCGCTCGCGTTCGCCCGGGCCGTTGCTCCTACCGGGTGGTGGCGCCGTAGGTGAGGCGCAGGAAGCGGCGCAGCGCCTTGATGTCGAACTGGATCACGGCGACTCCGTCGGGGGAGTGGAACTCGACGACCGCCTGGACGCGGCCGCAGGGCCAGACGCGTACGTCCCCGGTGCCGGTCGGGGCCTGGAGCCCGGCCTCCAGCAGGGCGCGCGGGAAGACCCACTCGTTCTCGGAGCCCTCGGGGGAGAGGTCGGCGGGGAAGACGATCCGCACGGCCAGTGGTTCGGCGGGAGTGAAGCGCAGGGCAACCGGAATGGCCCGGTAGAGCGGGTCGTCCGTGATCACACGGCCGCGCACCCGTTCCTCGACGACGGCGGGGAGGGAGGTGCGGGCGGTCGTGGTGGTCGCGGTGGCCGTCGCGGTCGCGGTCGCATTCTCGGCGGTGGCTGACATCGACAACACTCCTCGAATCGGAACATATGCGTCCGTATTCCCCCCAGCCTCGCACATTCCCACGAATGTGCGCGCCACCATTTGTGATGCGCCCGCTCTTGCCAATGGTTTGCAACTGGGCACTATTCTTGAACGGTTAAAGACGCTGTGAGTAGGAACCGTTCTACGCAGCGTGAGTTCACCGCAGGAAGCGGAGCAGCCCATGCATGTCCCCGACGGCTTCATCGACGCCCCCGTCTCCATAGCCGCAGGTGTGGCGGCTGCCGGTGCCGTGGCCATCAGCCTCCGCGGCGCCCGCCGGGAGCTCGACGAGCGCACCGCGCCGCTCGCCGGTCTCGTCGCCGCCTTCATCTTCGCCGTACAGATGCTCAACTTCCCCGTCGCCGCCGGTACAAGCGGCCATCTGCTGGGCGGTGCGCTCGCGGCGATCCTCGTCGGCCCCTACACCGGGGTGCTCTGCGTGTCCGTCGTCCTGCTCATGCAGGGCATCCTCTTCGCCGACGGCGGCCTGACCGCCCTCGGCGTGAACGTCAGCGTCATGGGCGTCGTCACCGTGGTCGTGGCCTACGCGATCTTCCGCGGGCTGCTCAAGGTGCTGCCGGCCACCCGCCGCTCGATCACCGCCGCGGCCTTCACCGGGGCCCTGCTCTCGGTGCCCGCCGCGGCCGCCGCCTTCACCGCCATCTACGCCGTCGGCGGCACCACCGACGTACCCGTCGGCAAGGTCTTCACCGCCATGGTCGGCGTGCACGTCCTCATCGGCATCGGCGAGGCCGCCATCACCGCCGCGACGGTGGGCGCCGTGCTCGCCGTACGGCCCGACCTGGTGCACGGGGCGCGCGGGCTGACCGCGCCGCTCAAGCTGCGCGTCGCCGGCGAGCTGGTTGACGCCCCGGCCCCGGCCGCCGTCCCCGCCGCCGCCCGCTCCACGAAGAAGGTGTGGGCCACCGGCCTGGTCACCGCCCTCGTCCTGGCCGGCTTCGTCTCCTTCTACGCCTCCGCCAGCCCCGACGGCCTGGAGAAGGTCGCCGCCGACAAGGGCATCGACCAGAAGGCCGAGGAGCACGCGGCCGCCGGCTCCCCGCTGGCCGACTACAGCGTCAAGGACGTCACCGACGCCCGCCTCTCCGGCGGCCTCGCCGGGGTCATCGGCGTAGGCGCCACCGTCGCCGTCGGCACCGGGATCTTCTGGGCCGTGCGCCGCCGCCGCGCCCAGGACCTGACGGCCGCGTCCACCGCCGCCCCGGTGGCCTGAGGTGGGCGCGGGCCACGCCCACAAGCTCTACCGGCACGGCCACTCGCCCGTCCACGACCTGCCGGCGCACTGCAAGCTCGCCGCGACCTTCGCCTTCGTGCTGGTCGTCGTGTCCACACCGCGTGAGGCGATGTGGGCCTTCGGCCTGTACGCCGTCCTCATCGCGGCCGTCACGGCCGTGGCCCGGATCCCCGCCGGATTCCTGCTGCGCCGGCTGGTGATCGAGGTGCCGTTCGTCCTGTTCGCCGTCCTCATGCCCTTCGTGGCCGAGGGCGAGCGGGTCGAGGTCCTCGGCATGTCGCTCAGCGTCTCCGGCCTCTGGGGCGCCTGGAACGTCCTGGCCAAGGGCACCCTCGGCGTCGCCGCCTCCGTCCTGCTCGCCTCGACGACCGAGCTGCGCGCGCTGCTCCTCGGCCTCCAGCAGCTCAAGCTGCCGCCGCTGCTCGTCCAGATCGCCTCGTTCATGATCCGATACGGCGACGTGATCACCGACGAGCTGCGCCGGATGTCGATCGCCCGCCGCTCGCGCGGGTTCGAGGCGCGGGGCGTGCGGCACTGGGGGGTGCTGGCCATGACGGCCGGCGCGCTCTTCATCCGCTCCTACGAGCGCGGCGAGCGGGTCTACCTCGCGATGGTCAGCCGCGGCTACGCCGGCTCGATGCCGGTGATCGACGACATCGCGGCCACGCGCGCCCAGTGGGCGTACGCCGCCGTGCTCCCGGTGACGGCCCTGGCCGTCTGTCTGATGGGATGGACGCTGTGAACGACTCCCCCTCCCTCGAAGTGTCCGGCCTCGCCTTCGCCTACCCGGACGGGCACCAGGCCCTCTTCGGCGTCGACCTGACCGTCGGACGCGGCGAGCGCGTCGCGCTGCTCGGCCCCAACGGCGCCGGCAAGACCACCCTGGTGCTGCACCTCAACGGCATCCTCGGCGGCGGGGTCGGCACGGTGTCCGTGGCCGGGCTGCCGGTGGAGAAGCGGAACCTCGCCGAGATCCGCCGCCGGGTCGGCATCGTCTTCCAGGACCCCGACGACCAGCTGTTCATGCCGACCGTGCGCGAGGACGTCGCCTTCGGCCCGGCGGCCGCCGGGATGCGGGGCGCGGAACTGGAGACCCGGGTCCGGGAGGCCCTGGAGCAGGTCGGCATGGCGGCCTTCGCCGACCGGCCGCCGCACCACCTCTCCTTCGGGCAGCGCCGCCGCGTCGCGGTGGCGACCGTCCTGGCCATGCGGCCGGAGATCCTGGTCCTGGACGAGCCCTCGTCCAATCTGGACCCGGCCTCCCGGCGCGAGCTGGCGGACGTCCTGCGCGCGCTGGACGTGACGGTGCTGATGGTCACGCACGACCTGCCCTACGCGCTGGAGCTGTGCCCCCGGTCGGTGATCCTCAGCGAGGGCGTCATCGCCGCCGACGGGCCGACGCAGCGGCTGCTGTGCGACGAGAAGCTGATGCGGGCCCACCGCCTGGAGCTCCCGTTCGGCTTCGACCCCCGCTCCGTGACGGTCGGCGCGGCATAAGGCGCGGCATAAGCGGAGGCCCGCGGTTGTTGCAGCGCTCGTGAACATCCAGGGTGACGTGGCGGAGGGCTACGAGGCCGTCCGCGAGGCTTTCGTACGCAATTTCGAGGCGCTCGGGGACCGGGGCGCGGCGGTGGCCGTGTACCGGGACGGACGACGGGTCGTGGACCTGTGGGCCGGAACGAGGGACGCGGAACCCGCGGACGGCGACCGCGGCGGGCCCTGGACCGAGGGAACCGCGCAGGTGGTGCGCTCGGCGACCAAGGGCGTGGCCGCGGCGGTCCCGCTGCTGCTCCACCAGCGGGGGCTGCTCGACCTGGACGCGCCGGTCGGGGCCTACTGGCCGGAGTTCAAGGCGGGCGGCAAGGACCGCGCGCGGGTCCGCGACCTCCTCGCGCACCGGGCGGGCGTCCCCGCCCTGGACCGGGGTCTGACCCCGGCCGAGGCCGCCGACGGGATGTCCGGGGCGCGCGCGGTCGCCGCGCAGGCGCCCTTCTGGGAGCCCGGCGCCGAGCACGGCTACCATGCGCAGACCTTCAGCTGGCTGCTGTCGGAGCTGGTCCTGCGGGTGACCGGGGCCTCGCTGGGCAAGTGGCTGGCCGAGGAGGTCACGGGCCCGCTGGGGCTGGACTTCTGGATAGGCCTGCCGGAAGCGGAAGCCGCCGCCGGACGGGTGGGCCGGGTCGCCCCCGTGGAGCCGCCGCAGAGCGCCGGCGGGCTGCGCACCCGGCCGCGCCGAAACGTTTCGGAGGCCTACGCGGACCCCGCGTCGCTGACCCGGCGCGCCTTCGCGGCGATCGACCCGCTCCCGGACGAGAACGAGCCCGCCTACCGGGCTGCCGAACTCCCCGCCTCGGCCGGCATCGGCACCGCCCGCGCCCTGGCCGGGTTCTACGCGGCCACGCTGGGCGACACCCAGGACGGCGCCCGCCTGTTCACCCCCGAGACCACCGAACTGGCGGCCCGCGAGCTGTCTTCCGGCCCGGACCGGGTGCTGGTGGTCAACACCCGCTTCGGACCGGGCTACATGCTGCACGGTCCGGCGTCCCCGCTGCTGTCCCCGGCCTCCTTCGGCCACCCGGGGCGCGGCGGCTCACTGGGCTTCGCGGACCCGGAGGCCGGGATCGGCTTCGGGTACGTCACGAACTCCCTGGCCAAGTCGGTCACCGCCGACCCGCGCGCCCAGGCCCTGGTCCGCGCGGTCCGCGCCTCGCTCTAGTGCTGTGACCGGACCGCGCCTCCCGTACGCCGGCCGGTACGGCCCCGGCGTGCCCGATGGGCTCCCGTCCGACTGCGTCGCAAGACCGCTGTCGCCAACGTCGAGCCCGCCATGTGGCGATCGGCCACGGCCCCCGCCATCGCCGGACGGAGTCCGGCGCAGCGGTGTGAAGCCGGGGAGGCCCGCCAGGGCCGAGCCGTGTGAGCGGCGCGTCAAGAGGGGAGGCCCGCCAGGGCCGAGTCGTGTGAGCGGCGCGTCAAGAGGAGAGGACCGCCGCCACGATCGGGCCCGCCGCGTCGCCGCCGTGGCCGCCGGCCTCGACCATCGCGGCCGCCGCCACGTCACCGCTGAACCCGGTGAACCAGCTGTCCGGGCTGCCCGCGCCGTCGACCTCGGCCGAGCCGGTCTTCGCGCCCTTGTCGCCGCCGACGGAGGCCATCGCCTTCTGGGCCGTACCGCTGGTCGCCGTCAGCCGCATCATCGAGACGAGCTGCTGCTGCACCCCCGGCTTGATCCGGCGCGCCGCCGTCGCGATCTCGCGCCCGTCGAGCTCCGGCGAGACCAGCACGGGCTGGTGGAACACGCCGCTGCGCGCCGTCGCCGTGATGGACGCGACGTTCAGCGGGTTCATGGTGACCTGCCCCTGCCCGATGTACGCGGCGGCCGCCTGCGCGCCCGTCGCGTCCGGGACCTTGCCGTCGATGGTCTTGACGCCCGTCTGCCACTCCAGGCCTATGCCGAAGACCTCCCGGGCCTCCTTCGACAGCGCCGAGTCGTCGCCCACGTCGTTGATCTGCTTGATGAACGCGGTGTTGCAGGACTTGGCGAAGCTGGTCGCGAAGGTCGCGCCGGGCAGCTCGAAGTTGTCGAGGTTGTGGAAGGTGCGGCCGCCCCAGGCGGCGTCCTTGGTGCACTCGGCCGGCTTGTCCGCAGCCACCTTGCCCCGGTCCAGGAGCATCTCCGCCGTCACGATCTTCATCGTCGAGCCGGGGGCCCGCATGCCCAGGATCGCCGCGTTGTAGCCGTCCTTGCGGTGGTTGGCGATGGCCAGGATGTGCCCGTTGCTCGGCTTGACGGCGACCACCGAGGACTCCGGGAACCGGGCGACCGCCTTCTCCGCCGCCGCCTGGACCTTCGCGTCCAGGTACGTCTTGAGGGTGCTCGGCTCGCCCTCGACCAGGGTCAGCAGCGTCCGCTTCGCCCCGTCCTGCGCGGCCGGCTCGATCCACACCTCGGCGCCCGCCTTGCCGCCCGCCTTGTCGCCGTACGCTTCGCGCAGCTGGTCCAGGACCGGCCGCAGCGAGGGGTACTTCTCGGCGGTCAGCTCCTCGCCACTGCGGTCCACCGCCTTGACCGGCGGGGTCGCGGGCGCCCCCGCGCGCAGCTTCTCGTCCTTCTTCAGCTCCGGGTGGATGATCGACGGCTGCCAGTCGACGAGCGGCAGCCCGCTGGTCACTCCGCGGACGACGGTCAGCTCAGAGGAGTACTCCAGCGGCTTGGTGACGCCCTCGTAGGTGATCTCCGCGGCGACCTTGTAGGGCATCGTGGCCCCGTTCTGGGCGCCGGGCGTGATCACCGCCTTGGACACGTACGCCTTGCCCTTGAAGTCGGCCACCGCCGGCTGCGCGGCCTGCGCGTTGTTGGTCAGTTCCGCGGCCGCGCGGTCGTCGCCGGCCGCCCACGCGGCCAGGAAGGCCTTGGCGGTCTTGGCGGCCTCCTTCTCGGTGACGGGGCCGCTGCCCCGTTCCGCCTGGACGGTGGTCCCGTCGCCCTTGGCCCCGTCCGTACCGTCCTGCTCGCCGGCGTCGCCGACCAGTGCGTACACCCCGTACCCGGCTCCGCCGATCATCGCGAGGAACACCCCGCCGACGATGGCACCCTTGGCCGCCCCGTTCACTTGCGTCCCCTCCCCCAGGAACCTCGGTTCTCTGAACGCGTTCAAAGAACCCCGGGTGCAAGACCTTACGTTGTGCGAACGAAGTGCGTACAGCTCGTTACCGGACCGCAATGCCGCCGATCCCGCCATGGCGCGGAGGCGACCACCGTCCCCCTAAACCCATGTGTCCAGCCACATCCGGTTCCGCCAGGAGTCCATGGGCAGGGTCTGGCCGGTAAAGATCGGCCAGAAATAGATGAAATTCCAGACGATCAGCAGCACCAGGACACCCGCGCAGATCGCACCGAGCGCCCGGCGCCGCTCCGAGGAGCCCGCCGGCCCCAGCAGGGCGCCGATCATCATCGCCACCGCCAGACACAGGTACGGGACGAAGACCACCGCGTAGAAGAAGAAGATGGTCCGCTCCTGGTAGTTGAACCAGGGCAGCAGACCCGCGCCCAGCGCGCAGGCGATCGCGCCCGCACGCCAGTCGCGGCGGAAGAACCACCGCCACAGCACGTACAGCAGCGCGAAGCAGCCCGCCCACCACAGCATCGGCGTGCCGAGCGCCAGCACCTCGCGGGCGCACTTTCCGGCCTCCGTCGCCGGGCAGCCGTCGGTGCCGGGTGCGGGGGACTCGTAGAAATAGGAGACGGGCCGCCCCAGGACCAGCCAGCTCCACGGGTTCGACTCGTAGGTGTGCCCGTCGTGCAGGTTGACGTGGAACTTGTAGACCTCGGTCTCGTAGTGCCACAGGCTGCGCAGCCACTCCGGCAGGAACGCCAGCGAGCTGCCCTGGTCGTGCTTGGCCGCCCAGTCGCGGAAGTAACCGCCCTTGCCGTCGTCCGAGCTCAGGATCCAGCCCGTCCACGAGGCCACGTACACCGCGATCGCCACCGGGACCGTGGAGAGGAACGCGGGCACCGCGTCCCGGCGCAGCATCGCCGCGTACGGGGCGCCCGCCCCCGCGGTGCGGCGCGCGGCGGCGTCCCACACCACGGTGAGGACGCCGAAGAAGGCCAGCACGACCAGCCCGTTCCACTTCGTGCCGAAGGCCAGGCCCAGGCAGACACCGGCCAGCACCCGGTACGGGCGCCACCCCAGCCGCAGCGACTCCGCGATCTCCAGATCCGGACGGGTGCGCCCCTCGGCGTCCACCGGGAGCGCCGCCGCGAGCCGGGCCCGCGCCTTGTCCCGGTCGATCAGCAGACACCCGAAGGCGGCCAGCACGAAGAACATCAGCACCAGGTCGAGCAGCGCGGTCCGGCTCATCACCAGGTGCAGGCCGTCCACCGCCAGCAGCGCGCCCGCCAGGCACCCGAGGAACGTCGAACGGAACAGGCGGCGCCCGATCCGGCACAGCATCAGCACCGACAGGGTGCCGAGCACCGCGGTCATGAACCGCCAGCCGAACGGGGTGAAGCCGAACATCCATTCACCGGCGCCGATCACCCATTTGCCGACCGGCGGGTGCACCACGTACCCCGGATCCAGCGGCAGCGAGATCCCGTCCGGGTTGGCGAGGATCGACTTGTCGATGTCCTTGGGCCAGCTCGCCTCGTAGCCCTGCCGGACCGTGGCCCAGGCGTCCTTGGCGTAGTACGTCTCGTCGAATATCACCGCCTTCGGGCTGCCCAGGTGCACGAACCGCAGCACGCCCGCCACCAGCGCCACCAGCAGCGGCCCCGCCCACGCCAGCACCCGCAGCACCGCGTCCACCGACGAGGGCGGCACGCCGAGCGCCGTCCACAGCTGCGCGGACGGCTTCGCGTACGGGGGCACCAGACGGGTGCGGACGTCCGCGT
The DNA here is from genome assembly GCF_026339935.1 of Streptomyces sp. NBC_01551. Taxonomy (NCBI): domain Bacteria; kingdom Bacillati; phylum Actinomycetota; class Actinomycetes; order Kitasatosporales; family Streptomycetaceae; genus Streptomyces; species Streptomyces sp. NBC_01551. Next base: position 2,529,123 of record NZ_JAPEPX010000001.1, on the reverse strand, counting down.
CACGGGCCCCGCCGCGGGCCGGCGGGGCGTACCCGAAGGCGCGCAGACGGCGCAGCCAGGGGGACGTTCCCACGTCGGGGTCGCGCCCCGCCGAAGGGGCGGGCGGGGCCCCCGCGGGGCTGTTCGGCGGCGTCGCGGTACTGGTCACCGGATCATCGTAGGGAACGCGCCTGTGGGAACCCCAGCGCCGGGGCGCGCGGGGTGGGACGGCCGGGCGGGCTGAGAGGATGGGTGGGTGACGACTGACCAGCCCCTCGGCCCCGATTCCTCCGCCCCGACCGGCGTCCTCGTGCTCGCCGGCACCCCCATCGGCGACCTCGCCGACGCCCCGCCGCGGCTCGCGGCCGAGCTGGAGCGGGCCGACGTGATCGCCGCCGAGGACACCCGGCGGCTGCGCCGGCTGACGCAGGGGCTCGGCGTGCACACCACCGGCCGGGTGCTCTCGTACTTCGAGGGCAACGAGTCGGCGCGCACCCCGGAGCTGGTCGAGGCCCTGGAGGCGGGCAAGCGGGTGCTGCTCGTGACCGACGCCGGGATGCCCTCCGTCTCCGACCCCGGTTACCGGCTCGTGGTCGCCGCCGTGGAGAAGGACATCAAGGTCACCGCCGTGCCCGGGCCGTCCGCAGTCCTGACCGCGCTGGCCCTGTCCGGGCTGCCCGTGGACCGCTTCTGCTTCGAGGGGTTCCTGCCGCGAAAGGCGGGCGAGCGCCTGGGCCGGCTGCGCGAGGTCGAGGGCGAGCGGCGCACGCTCGTCTACTTCGAGGCCCCGCACCGGCTCGACGACACCCTGGCCGCGATGGCCGAGGTCTTCGGAGCCGACCGGCGGGCCGCCGTCTGCCGCGAGCTGACCAAGACGTACGAGGAAGTCAAGCGCGGCGGGCTCGGCGAACTGGCCGCCTGGGCCGCGGAAGGCGTGCGCGGGGAGATCACCGTCGTGGTCGAGGGCGCGCCCGAGGCCGGGCCCGGCGACGTGGACGCCGAGGAGCTGGTGCGCCGGGTGCGGGTGCGCGAGGAGGCGGGCGAGCGGCGCAAGGAGGCCATCGCGGCGGTCGCGGCCGAGGCCGGGGTACCCAAGCGCGAGGTGTTCGACGCGGTCGTGGCGGCAAAGAACGCGGCACAAAAGGTGCTCTAAGACGGTAAAGAGCTAACCTGAAAAGCAAAGCTCAGACCGCGCACCGGGCGCTTTGGGCATGGAGTCACCCAAAGACCGTCCAATACTGGACATGGCCTGATGCGCTCCCGCCCCAAGAGGCGTCCACTGGCTGTGCACCAGTGGAAAAAGAGGAGCTGGCATGAGTGACATCGCTGACACCCCGGTACCCGCGCCCCCGGTCCTGTCCACCCCTCCCGTGCACACCGTGCACGAGGCGTACTCGTTCGCCTGCATGAAGTGCGGCTACAGCTGGGAGCAGGGGTACGAGATCGAGCACCACGTCGACGGCACGGGCCAGCCGTTCATCATGTACACGGTGAGCGGTGAGCGGGTTCCGTCGCCGCTGTCCAATCCGACCTGCATGAACTGCGGCGGACACGTGGTGCGGATCATGCGCGAGGGCCAGGTCTCGGCGGTGCGCGGCACGCTCGACAGCATCTACCACCACCCCGTGGCCCCCGGCATAGCCGGTCCGGTGCCGGCGGGAGTGGACGTCCCCCGCACCCCGAAGCCGCGCAAGGCGCGTCGGCCGAGGCACGACGCGCCCGGGCCGGTGGCGATCGACCCGGAGGGGCGCGACGAGCGGCGCGGGCTGCTGGCCCGGCTGAGGGCGATGTTCCGGTCATAAGATCGGCCGCATGAGCCGTACCTCGAACGACGCCCCGCCCCCGCTGCCCGAACCGCTCCGGGTGGCGGTGGCCGACTCCCACACCCACCTGGACATGCAGTCCGGCACCGTCGAGGAGGGGCTGGCCAAGGCCGCCTCCGTCGGCGTGACGACCGTGGTCCAGGTGGGCTGCGACGTGAAGGGCTCCCGCTGGGCGGCCGAGACCGCCGCCGCGTACGACAACGTCCACGCCGCCGTCGCCCTTCACCCGAACGAAGCGCCCCGCATCGTGCTCGGGGACCCTGACGGCTGGTCGCGCCAGGGCGCCCGGGCGGGCGGCGGCGAGGCGGCCCTCGACGAGGCGCTCGCGGAGATCGAGGCGCTGGCCGCCCTCGACCACGTCAAGGCGGTCGGCGAGACCGGGCTGGACTACTTCCGCACCGGACCCGAGGGCATGGCCGCCCAGGAACGCTCCTTCCGAGCCCACATCGAGATCGCCAAGCGGCAGGGCAAGGCCCTGGTCATCCACGACCGCGACGCCCACGCCGATGTGCTGCGCGTGCTGCGGGAGGAGGGCGCGCCGGAGCGGACGGTGTTCCACTGCTACTCCGGGGACGCCGAGATGGCCCGCGAGTGCGCCGCCGCCGGGTACTACATGTCCTTCGCCGGGACCGTCACCTTCAAGAACGCGGCCCCCCTGCGCGAGGCGCTGGCGGTGGCCCCGCTGGAACTGGTGCTGGTCGAGACGGACGCGCCGTACCTGACCCCGGCGCCGTACCGCGGCCGGCCGAACGCGCCGTACCTCATTCCGCTGACGGTGCGGGCGATGGCGGCGGTCCGCGGCCTGGACGAGGACGCCATGGCGACGGCGCTGGCGGCCAACACGGCGCGGGCCTTCGGGTACTGAGCACCCCCGCCCTCCGACACGCTGGGTAGCGACGTGACTTTGGTGAGTGATGGTCTCGCCCGCTAGGGTGCCGTGCCCGTAGCACCGGGGCCGGACCACTGGAGCGAGCGTCGTGAGCGATAGTCCTTTGCCGGGGGCCTGGCCGGCCCCGGACCTCGGCGGCCCGGTCGCCCCCGCGGGGGAACCCGAGGCAGGCGTCCCCACCCCCCGCCGCGGCACCCGCCGCCGCAAACCCCCCGCCCCGGGCACGAGCCGCCGCGGCCGCACGGCCTCGCCGGACGCCGACCCGGAGCCGGGCGCCGGCCGCCGGGGGCGTACCCCCTCGCTGGACCCCACCCCGGAACCGGGCACGGGCCGCCGGGGGCGTGCCCCCGCGCTGGACGTCGACCCGGGACCGGGCACGGGCCGGCGCGGCCGCGCGGCCGCGCCGGACGGCGGGGAGGAAGCGCCGGGCGCGGGTACGGGCCGGCGGCGGAGCCCCGGGGCCGCGCCCGCCGGGGCGCCAGCCGGGGCGGGTTCCGGGAGCGGGCGGCGGCGGGCGGCCGCGCCGGCCCCCTCGGCCGCCGCGCGCGACAACTGGCGGCGGATCGTGCCGCAGGCGCTGGTCGTCGCGTTCCTCGCAGGCGGCACCACCGCCTTCGTGGCCGCCGACAAGTCCGTCCGGCTCACCGTCGACGGGGTCCCGCAGACCCTCCACACCTTCGCCGGCGACGTCGACGAACTGCTCGCCGCCGAAGGCCTCGGCGTCGGCCCCCACGACCTCGTCGCCCCGGCCAGGGGAGCCGCCCTCGACGACGGCGACGAGATCATCGTCCGCTACGGCCGCCCCCTGCGCCTCACCCTCGACGGCGACCACCGCCAGGTGTGGACCACCGCCCGCACCGTGGAAGGCGCCCTGCGCCAGCTCGGCGTCCGCGCCGAGGGCGCCTACCTGTCCGCCCCGCGCACCGCCCCGGTGCCCCGCGCCGGCCTGACCCTCAGCGTCCGCACCGAGCGCAGCGTCACCTTCATGGCCGACGGCCGCGAACGCACCATCCGCACCAACGCCGCCACCGTCCAGGAGGCCCTCGACCAGGCCGGCATCACCCTCCACGACCAGGACACCACCTCCGTGCCCCCGGCCTCCTTCCCCCGCGACGGCCAGACCGTCACCGTGCTGCGGATCACCGGCACCCGCGAGGTCCGCGAGGAACGCGTCCCGTACGAGACGGAGAAGGTCAAGGACCCCACCCTCTTCGCCGGGACCGAGGTCGTCGAACAGGCCGGCCGCCCCGGCGCCCGCCGGGTCACCTACGGCCTGCGCACCGTCAACGGCGTCCGCCAGAAGCCCCGGAAGATCGCCGAGGAGACCGTCCGCGAGCCCGTCACCCAGCGGATCAAGGTCGGCACCAAACCGCTGCCCACCTCCGTGGCCGGCGCGGACGGCCTCGACTGGGCGGCGCTGGCCCAGTGCGAGTCCGGCGGCCGCCCCGCCGCCACCGACCCCTCGGGCACCTACGGCGGCCTCTACCAGTTCGACGTACACACCTGGCAGTCCCTCGGCGGCACCGGCCGCCCCCAGGACGCCCCGGGCCAGGAGCAGACGTACCGGGCCAAGAAGCTCTACGTCCAGCGGGGGGCGACCCCGTGGCCCCACTGCGGCCGTAGGCTTTACCGGTGAGCACCGCAGAGCAGCAGCCTGAAAGCACGACCTCCGACGCCCTTCTCGGCCCGGCCGACATCCGGGAGCTGGCCGCCGTACTCGGCGTGCGGCCGACGAAGCAGAAGGGGCAGAACTTCGTCATCGACGCCAACACGGTGCGCCGCATCGTGCGGACCGCCGAGGTGCGGCCCGACGACGTGGTCGTCGAGGTCGGGCCCGGGCTGGGCTCGTTGACGCTGGCCCTGCTGGAGGCCGCCGACCGGGTGACCGCCGTCGAGATCGACGACGTCCTCGCCGCCGCGCTGCCCGCCACCATCGAGGCGCGGATGCCGCAGCGCAAGGACCGCTTCGCGCTCGTGCACTCCGACGCGATGCTGGTGACGGAACTGCCGGGTCCGGCGCCGACCGCGCTCGTCGCGAACCTGCCGTACAACGTGGCCGTGCCGGTGCTGCTGACCATGCTGGACCGCTTCCCGACCATCGAGCGGACGCTGGTCATGGTGCAGGCCGAGGTCGCCGACCGGCTCGCCGCCGAGCCGGGCAACAAGGTCTACGGGGTGCCCTCCGTCAAGGCCAACTGGTACGCCCACGTCAAGCGCGCCGGGTCCATCGGCCGCAAGGTGTTCTGGCCCGCGCCGAACGTCGACTCGGGTCTGGTCTCGCTGGTGCGGCGGGCCGAGCCGATCAAGACCACCGCCTCGAAGTCGGAGGTGTTCGCGGTCGTGGACGCCGCCTTCGCGCAGCGCCGCAAGACGCTGCGGGCCGCGCTGGCCGGATGGGCGGGCTCCGCGGCGGGCGCCGAGGCGGCGCTGGTCGCGGCCGGGATCTCCCCGCAGGCGCGCGGCGAGTCGCTGACGGTGGAGGAGTTCGCGGCGATCGCCGAGCACAAGCCGGCGGCGCAGAGGCCCGCGCTGTGAACCGCGGCGAGAACCCCCGCGCCGAGGTCCCTCGCGCCGAGAACCCCCGCGCCGTGACCGTACGGGTCCCCGCGAAGGTCAACGTCCAGCTGGCGGTGGGCGCCGCGCGGCCGGACGGGTTCCACGACCTGGCCAACGTCTTCCTCGCCGTGTCGCTGTACGACGAGGTGACGGTCACCCCGGCCGACGAGCTGACGGTGACCTGCGCCGGCCCGGACGCGGACCAGGTCCCGCTGGACCGTACGAACCTGGTCGCGCGGGCTGCCGAGATCCTGGCGGAGCGAAAGGGGCTGCCCGCTCCGGCCGTCCACATCCACATCGCGAAGCACATCCCGGTCGCCGGCGGCATGGCGGGCGGCAGTGCGGACGGCGCGGGCGCGCTGGTGGCGTGCGACGCGCTGTGGGGGTTGGACACCCCGGTGGCGGAGCTGCTGGACATGTGCGCGGAGCTCGGCAGCGACGTGCCGTTCAGCCTGGTCGGCGGGGCGGCGCTCGGCATGGGCCGGGGGGAGATCCTCACCCCGGCCGAGGCCGGTACGTTCCACTGGGTGTTCGCGGTCGCCGACGGGGGGCTGTCGACCCCGGCGGTGTTCCGCGAGTTCGACCGGCTGGCGCAGGGGCGGACCATCCCGGCCCCGCAGGCGTCGCCGGCGCTGCTCGCGGCGCTGGCCTCGGGCGACCCGGACGCGCTGGCCGCGACCCTGGTCAACGACCTCCAGCCGGCGGCGCTGTCGCTGCGGCCGGGGCTCGCCGGGACGCTGGCTGCGGGGACCGACGCCGGGGCGCTGGCCGCGCTGGTCTCGGGCTCCGGGCCGACGACGGCGTTCCTGGTCCGCGACGCGGAATCCGCCGCCAAGGTCTCCGCCGCCCTGGAAGCCTCCGGCCTGTGCCGCACCACCCGCACAGCCACCGCCCCGGCCCCGGGCGCCACCGTCCTCTGACCCGGCCCACGGCCCCGCCGCCGGGGGCCCCGCCCCCGGACCTCCGCGCCTCAAACGCCGGCGGGGCTGGATCTTTCAGCCCCGCCGGCGTTCTAGGCGCGGCCCCGCGCCGCGGGGAGCGGTACCTAGGGGCGAGATGAGTATCCGCGCCCTGTTCGCGCGCCCGGCGGCGCGGCAGCGTAAGCGGCATGACAGCCAGCGCACGCGAAATGGCCGCGGCCACGCCCGCCGCTCGGGACCGGTACGTCGATCTGCTGCGCGTCGCCTCGCTCGCGACCGTCATCGCCGGGCACTGGCTGATGGCCGCCGTCAGCAGCGACGGCATAGGCAACCTGCTCGCCCTCGTACCCCCGCTCCAGGTGCTCACCTGGGGGCTGCAGGTCATGCCGGTGTTCTTCTTCGTCGGCGGGTTCTCGCACGCCCTCTCCTACCGCTCCCTGCACCGCCGCCACCCCGGCCCCGGCGGCTACGCCCTCTTCCTGCGGGCCCGGCTGCGGCGGCTGCTGCGGCCGACGCTCGTGTTCGTCGGCGTCTGGACCGCCGCCGCGCTCGTCGTGCAGCTCGCCGGCGCCGACCGCGGCCGCCTCGCCGGGGCCGCGCTGCGGCTCGTCACCCAGCCGCTCTGGTTCATCGGCATCTACCTTGCGATGGTCGCCTTCACCCCGCTGCTCCTCAGGTTCCACGAGCGCCACGGCTGGGCCGCCTTCGCCGCCCTCCTCGCGGCCGCCGGCGCCGTGGACCTGCTCCGCTTCGCCGCCGGGGTCCCGTACGTCGAGTTCCTCAACTTCGCCTTCGTCTGGCTCGCCGTCCACCAGCTCGGCTTCCTGCGCGCCGACGGCCGCCTCACCCGCCCCGCCCTCCTCGCCGCCGCCGGGCTCACCGGCGCCGCGCTGCTCGTCGCGTACGGGCCGTACCCGCTCTCCATGGTCGGGATGCCGGGCGAGAAGGTCTCCAACATGGCCCCGCCCACCCTCGCCCTGCTCGCGCACGGCGTCTGGCTCGTCGGCGCCGTCCAGCTGCTCGCCCGCCCCGCCGCCGCCCTGCTGGCCCGGCCCCGGGTCTGGCGGGCCGTCGTCGCCGCCAACGGGATCGCCATGACCGCGTTCCTCTGGCACCTCACCGCCATGCTCGCCGTGTACGCCGCCCAGCTCGGCCTGGGCCTCGGCCTCCCCGAGCCCGCCACCGCCGCCTGGTGGGCCCAGGTCCCCGTCCGGCTGCTCGCCGCCGCCGCGCTGACCGGCGCACTCGTCGCCGTCTTCCGCCGCTTCGAGGCCCCCGGACACGGCAGCACCGACCCCGGATCCGGGCCCCGCGCCGCCCTCGGCATCACCCTCTGCCTCCTCGGCGTCCTCGGCCTGTCCATGACCGGCCTCGGCGGCCTGCTGGAGGGTCACAGCGCCACCCTGATCGCCGTCCCGCTCACCGCGCCCGCCGCCATCGGCATGGCTCTGGGAGGCTGGCTCCTGGTGGAACGCTCCGCGTCGGCTCGGAGGGTTAGGCTGAGGGGCTGATCCACACCCTTCCCTGGAGCGCGTCTGATGGCCGTCAATCTGGTCAATGTCGAGGCAGTCGGCAAGGTGTACGGAACCCGTGCCCTGCTCGACGGCATCTCCCTCGGCGTATCCGAGGGGGACCGGATCGGTGTCGTGGGCCGCAACGGCGACGGCAAGACCACCCTGATCCGCATGCTCGCCAAGCTGGAGGAGCCCGACACCGGCCGGGTCACCCAGTCCGGCGGCCTGCGCATGGGCGTCCTCACCCAGCACGACTCCCTCGACCCCTCGGCCACCATCCGGCACGAGATCATCCGGGACATGGCCGACCACGAGTGGGCCGGCAACGCCAAGATCCGCGACGTGCTCACCGGCCTCTTCGGCGGGCTCGACCTGCCCGGCTTCGGCCAGGGCCTCGACACGGTCATCGGCCCGCTCTCCGGCGGCGAGCGCCGCCGCATCGCGCTCGCCAAGCTGCTCATCGCCGACCAGGACCTCCTCGTCCTCGACGAGCCCACCAACCACCTCGACGTCGAGGGCATCTCCTGGCTGGCCAAGCACCTCCAGGAGCGCCGCTCGGCGCTCGTCTGCGTCACCCACGACCGCTGGTTCCTCGACCAGGTCTGCACCCGCATGTGGGACGTCCAGCGCGGCGCCGTGTTCGAGTACGAGGGCGGCTACAGCGACTACGTCTTCGCCCGCGCCGAGCGCGACCGCATCGCCGCCACCGAGGAGTCCAAGCGGCAGAACCTGATGCGCAAGGAGCTCGCCTGGCTGCGCCGCGGCGCCCCCGCCCGGACCTCCAAGCCGCGCTACCGCATCGAGGCCGCCAACGAGCTCATCGCCGACGTGCCGCCGCCGCGCGACAAGTCCGAGCTGATGAAGTTCGCCAACGCCCGTCTCGGCAAGACCGTGTTCGACCTGGAGAACGTCACCGTCCAGGCCGGGCCGAAGACCCTGCTCAAGCACCTCACCTGGCACCTCGGCCCCGGCGACCGCGTCGGCCTCGTCGGCGTCAACGGCGCCGGCAAGACCTCGTTGCTGCGCGCTCTCGCCGAGGCCGCCCGTACCCAGGGCGAGACCCAGCCGGCGGCCGGCACCGTCACCGTCGGAAAGACCGTCAAGCTGGCCTACCTCTCCCAGGAGGTCGGCGAACTCGACCCGTCCCTGCGGGTCCTGGAGGCCGTCCAGCGCGTCCGCGACCGCGTCGACCTCGGCAAGGGCCGCGAGATGACGGCGGGCCAGCTGTGCGAGCAGTTCGGCTTCACCAAGGAGAAGCAGTGGACGCCCGTCGGCGACCTCTCCGGCGGCGAGCGCCGCCGGCTGCAGATCCTGCGCCTGCTGATGGACGAGCCCAACGTCCTCTTCCTCGACGAGCCCACCAACGACCTCGACATCGAGACCCTGACCCAGCTGGAGGACCTCCTCGACGGCTGGCCCGGCTCGATGATCGTGATCTCCCACGACCGGTTCTTCATCGAGCGCACCACCGACACGGTGATGGCGCTGCTCGGCGACGCGAGCCTGCGGATGCTGCCGCGCGGCCTGGACGAGTACCTGGAGCGCCGGCAGCGGATGATCGAGGCGGCCGCCCCGGCGCCCGCCCCGGCCGCCGCCGCCAAGTCGAGCGCCTCCGGGGACTCGCGCGCCGCGAAGAAGGAGCTCCAGAAGATCGAGCGGCAGCTCAACAAGATGTCGGACCGCGAGACGAACCTGCACGCCCAGATCGCCGAGAACTCCACCGACTACGACAAGGTCGCCAAGCTCGACGCGGAGCTGCGCGAACTCATCGCCGAGCGGGACGAGTTGGAGATGCGCTGGCTGGAACTGGCCGAGGACGCGTGAGTTCGGCCCGCCACCGAGGCCAACTGGCCGGATAACGGCGGTGTCACGGGCCGGTTCTCCCTTGGGTACAGGGGCTGGACCGGCCCGGTGCTTGTCGGCCACGGGTGATAGAAAGGTGATCCTCCTCAACCCGCCCGACGCCGAAGGTATGCGCTGATGACCGAGCCGCCCCAGCCGCCGAACCAGCCGCCGACACCTTCCGGTTACGGACACCTGCCCGGGCCACCGCCCCAGCAGCCGCCCGGGTACGGGTACCCGCAGGCGGGCGACAACCCGTACGCGCAGCAGCCGCAGCAGCCGCAGCAGCCGCCCACGCAGCCCATGCAGCCGCCGATGCCGCCCCAGCCCGGTTACGCGTACCCGCCCCCCACGGGCCCCGGGATGCCCCCGACGGCGCCGATGGGATTCCCCGGCCCGCCGCAGCCCGGCGCCCCCGGCCCGGGCCGGAGGCGGAACCTGACGGCCCTGATCGCCGCGTCCGTCGCGGGCGTCCTCGTCCTCGGCACCGGCGCGTACTTCGCCTTCGCCGACGGCGGCTCCGACGACCCGAAGGAGCCCGTCGCGCAGAGCCCCGCCCCCGCCGACCCCAAGCCGTCCGCCTCCGCGTCCGTGGACGACGGCGACGGCAGCGGGAACGGCGGCGGGGAGCAGGAGGACCTCAACGCGGGCCGCAAGCAGGGCGAGGACAAGGTCCTCTGGTTCAAGACCACCAAGATCGACGGTCCGGGGTCGGGCGTCGAGGCGAAGGGCCAGTGGGTCGCCGGCGACGCCGTCGTCAAGAGCGCCTGGAAGTCCCTCGTCGCCTACTCCGCGGCCGACGGCAAGGAGAAGTGGAAGCTCGACTTCAAGACCGAGATCTGTGCCACGGCCGGCAAGACCACGACCGACGGCAAGACCATCGTCGTCGTCCGCGCGAACGACGCCGACACCTCCGCCTGCAACCAGATGAAGATGATCGACCTCAAGGCGGGCAAGGAGGGCTGGACGAAGGAGATCGCCCAGGAAGGCGCCTTCGACATCGACAGCAGTGCCGACCTGACCCTCACCGGGGACACCGTCGCCATCAACCGCCTCGTCAAGACCAGCGCCTACAAGATCAGCACCGGCGACAAGCTCTTCGCGGGCAACGGCGCCGACGGCTGCCAGCCCGGTGCCTACGCGGCCGGCAACGGCAAGATGATCGGCGTCGCGACCTGCCAGGACCCCGACCGCACCGTCGAGGTCCAGGACGCCGACCCGGTCACCGGCAAGAAGAGCTGGTCCTACCGGCTCCCCAAGGGCTTCAAGGTCAAGGGCGTCTACTCCGTCGACCCGGTCGTCCTCGACCTCGGCAACGAGACCTCCAAGGAGCGCTCCATCGTGGTCCTCGGACCCGACGGCAAGCCCCGCACCAGCGTCAGCGGCGAAGGCAGCTTCCCCGTCAACTGCGGCAAGCGCGACCACGTCCTGCAGGGCTGCGGCGACTCCGCCGTCGACTCCGGCACCCTCTACCTCGCCACCTCCGCCGACGTCGGCAAGGCCAACGAGATCGTCGCCTTCGACCTGGGCACCGGCAAGGTCAAGTGGCGCACCCCGGCCGGGGACAAGGGCACCCTCGTCCCGCTCAAGGCCGCCGACGGCAAGCTGGTCTTCTACCGGGAGGCCACCAGCGAGCAGGGCGGCGAGATCCTCTCGATCCCGGCCGCCGGCGGCCAGCCCACCGCGCTGCTGCGCCACCCGTCGGGCGCCGCCGCCGAGGTCGAGAGCTCCTTCTTCACCCCCAGGGCCGACTACGTGGACGGCCGGTTCTTCATCTCCGCCACCCGGCTGATCGCCCGGGGCAAGGACGAGAAGTTCCTGATGGTCTTCGGCAAGTGAACGAGTCCACCGAGTCGCCCACCGAGAGGCAGCAGCACGCCATGAGTACCCCGCCACCCCCCAGCCAGCCGCCTGCCGGCGGGTTCGGCGCCCCGCAGGATCCCCCTCCCGGTGGATTCGGCAAGCAGGTGCCGCCCGTACCGCCGGCGCCCCCGCAGCAGCCGCCCATGCCGCCCCAGATGCCCCAGCAGCAGCCGCCCGCGCCCCCGCAGCAGCCGCCCGCACCGCCGGCCGGCGACCCGCGCCAGCCCGCGTACGGATACCCGCAGGCGGGCTACGGCTACCCGCAGCAGCCCGGCGCCCCGGGGCAGTTCAGCGCCCCCAGCGCCCCCGGCATGCCCGCGACCGTCCCCACGCCCCAGGCCCCGGTCCCGGCCGCGCCCGGCGGCGGTGGCGGTGGCGGCGGTGACGTGCGCACCCAGCTGATGATCGTCGGCGCGGCGCTGCTCGCCATCGTCCTCATCGTCGGCGGGGGCTTCTGGTACGTCTCCGGCGACGACGGCGGCACGAGCACCACCGCCACCGACGGCGGCGGCAAGGGCGAGTCCAAGGCCAAGGAGCCGGCCGCGCCCGGCGGCACCGAGAAGGTGCCCTCCAACACCAAGTCGAAGACCCTGGTCAACGTCCCGCTCCCGGAGCCGGAGGAGCAGGTCACCGTCGAGGGCTCCTGGCTCACCGACTCCGTCTACGCCAAGTCCGACGTGGGCAAGGTCGTCGGCTACAACCTGGTCGACGGCGGCAAGAAGTGGGAGACCCCGCTCCCCGCCAACGTCTGCGGCGCCACGAAGTACATCACCGACAACAAGTCGGCCATCCTCTTCGACGAGGCCAAGCCCTCGGCGGAGAAGAAGTACCCGGCGTGCACCCAGGTCGGCGTCATCGACCTGAACACCGGCAAGCTCCTGTGGTCCGCCACCGCCAAGTCCTCCACCGGCGGCGACAAGCCCGTCACCTTCAGCGAAGTCACCATCAGCGGCCAGACCGTCGCGGCCGGCGGCCTCGGTGGCGGCGCCGCCTGGAACCTCGCCGACGGCAAGCCCCTGTGGTCGCCTAAGGTCGACGGCGAGGGCTGCAAGGACGTCGGCTACGCGGGCGGCGACGCGCTCGGCGTGATCCGCTCCTGCGGCCGTGCCTCCGAGCCGACCCTGTACGCGCAGCTCCTCGACGCGACCTCGGGCGCGCCGAAGTACTCGTACAAGCTGTCCGCGGGCATCCCCTACGCCGGCATCATCTCCACGAAGCCGATGGTCATCGCGGCCAACGTCGGCAACACCGCCAAGAACGCCACCAACGTCAGCGACCTGTTCGTCCTCGACGACGCGGGCCAGCTCAAGACGCGCATCGGCCTGGCCTCCGGCAACTTCGGTCCCGACTGCCCCGCAAACGACGTCGAGCAGTGCTCCGGCATGGTCGTCGGCAACGGCAAGGTCTACCTGCCCTCCTACGAGCACGCGGGCACCTCGGAGTACGGCAAGACCAACGAGCTGCTCTCCTTCGACCTGGAGACCGGCAAGCAGACCAGCGACCGCGCCGACGCCGGCGAGCGGTACACCCTGTACCCGCTGCGCATGGACGGCTCGAACGTCATCGTCTACAAGGTGCCCCCGTACGACAAGGGCGGCCAGATCGTCTCCGTCGACGGCAAGACGATGAAGCAGACCGTCCTGATGGAGAACCCGGCGGACAAGACCAGCCAGCGCGCCGAGACCTCCTTCCTGGTCGACCACGCGGAGCTCCGCTACAACAACGGCAAGCTGTTCCTGGCCGGGAAGTACGCCCGCAAGTCGACCTCCACCGGGGGCGACCCGCGCTACCTCTTCGTCTCCTTCACCGCGAGCTGACGGCGAGCTGACCGCGGCGGAGCCGCTCCGCGGCCACCGCACGGTCGCACCGAAGCCGGCAGAAGCCCCCGGAAGGTCCCTCCTTCCGGGGGCTTCTGCGCGGTATCCCCCGCGCGACGTCGAACAAGCGTGTAGCTTCCGGGTCAGAAGGGTCGGGGGTGGGGTGCCTCAATGGGCGTACGGGTCATGGTGGTCGACGAGCACCGGCTGCTGGCCGAGGCGCTCGCCTCGGCCCTGAAGCTGCGCGGGCACCGCGTGCTCGCGGCGGCGGCCCCGGCCGCGGGCGCCGCCGAACTGGTCATCAGCCGCGCCCCGGAGGTCTGCCTCTTCGGCACCGCGACCCCCGCCGACCCCGGGGTCTTCGAACCCGTGGTGCGCATCAAGCGGGAGCGCGCGCAGATCGCCGTCGTGGTCCTGGGCCCGGTGCCCAGCCCGCGCGGGATCGCGGCCGCCTTCGCCGCCGGCGCCTCGGGGTACGTCCGCCACGACGAGCGCATCGAGGGCGTCGAGCGGGCGCTCGCCAAGGCCCGGGCGGGGGAGGTCGCCATCGCCCCGCAGCTGCTCCAGGGAGCGTTCTCGGAGCTCCTGAACCCCGCCGCCCAGCCCGACGACGAGGGCAGCAGGCTGCTGCGGCTGCTCACCCCGCGCGAGGTGGAGGTCCTCGTACGGGTCGCGGAGGGCGAGGACACCCGGCTGATCGCCGCCGGGATGGCCATCGCGCCGAGCACCGCCCGTACGCACGTCCAGCGGGTGCTGATGAAGCTGGGCGTGGGATCGCGGCTGGAGGCGGCCGCGCTGGCCGCCCGGACGGGCCTGCTGGACCGGGCGGGTTCGGCCACCCGGACGCTCTGACGCTTTCCCCGGCGGGGCGTGATCCGGTATGCCAGTGGTCAGCACGCGCCGTCGCGCGTGCGTTCCCCCGCGAGAGGCAGCAGGCGAGTGAGCGACACGGCGACATCGAAGTACCTGGTCACCGGCGGCGCCGGGTACGTGGGCAGCGTCGTGGCCGCCCACCTCCTGGAGGCCGGGCACGAGGTCGTCGTCCTCGATGACCTGGCCACCGGCTTCCGCGCGGGACTGCCGCGCGGCGCTTCCTTCATCGAGGGCCGGATCCAGGACGCCGCCGCACACCTGGACCCGTCCTTCGACGCGGTCCTGCACTTCGCGGCCTCCTCGCAGGTGGGGGAGTCCGTCGCCAACCCCGGCAAGTACTGGGACAACAACGTCGGCGGAACGCTCGCCCTGCTGACCGCGATGCGCGCGGCGGGCGTGGGCCGGCTGGTGTTCTCCTCCACCGCCGCGACCTACGGGGAGCCGGCCGAGGCCGCGCTGACCGAGTCCTCGGCGACCGCGCCGACCAATCCGTACGGGGCCTCGAAGCTGGCCGTGGACCACATGATCGCGGGGGAGTGCGTGGCGCACGGCCTGGCGGCGGTCTCGCTGCGCTACTTCAACGTGGCCGGCGCCTACGGCGAGTTCGGCGAGCGGCACGACCCGGAGACCCACCTGATCCCGCTGGTCCTCCAGGTGGCCCTCGGACAGCGGGAGTCCATCTCGGTGTTCGGCGAGGACTACCCGACGCCGGACGGCACCTGCGTGCGCGACTACATCCACGTCGCCGACCTGGCGGAGGCCCACCTGGCCGCCCTGCGGGCCGCGGCGCCCGGGGAGCACCTGGTGTGCAACCTCGGCAACGGCAGCGGCTTCTCGGTGCGGGAGGTCATCGAGACCGTCCGCAAGGTCACCGGGCGGGAGATCCCGGAGGTCGTCGCCCCGCGCCGCGCCGGCGACCCGGCGGTGCTGGTGGCCTCGGCCCGCACCGCCCACGAGCGGCTCGGCTGGACCCCGACCCGCTCCGACCTCACCGGCATCGTGACCGACGCCTGGAACTTCGCGCGCGCACACGCCTCCTGAGCGCCTCCCGAGCCCTTCGGCACCGCCCGTCCGCGTCCCCCGCACCGCGGGGTGCGGGGGCGCCCGGTGTCCGGCGCACGCCGTGGCCGGGCGCTGTGCGCGGGCGCCCGGCGTGCGTACGCCGGGTGAAACGCACCCCGTGCATCTGCCCGAGGCACGCGCCGGGCCGTAAACCGCCATCCCTACCCGCCGGGCGGTTGATTTCCAGCCACCGGCAAGCGGGTTCGGAGCGCGCGCCCCCGAAAATCGCTCGGAAAACTTCTGCTATTCGGCCAACCGTGAGCCGCGCCCGGCCCTACGCTGATGCGTGACACCGGTGGGGGCCGGTGTTGATTCAGGGGTCGAGACAAGTCGGGTACGACGTCCGGTCCGGGGTAGTGCAGAGATGTCTCGGCGGCGGCCGCGGCGGCTGCGGATCACCCGGTCCGGGCGCCGTACCCGCCGTCGTCCGTTCCCCGACCCTTGGGGGTTTTGTGGTTCGTATCCGGGTTCTCGTCGTCGACGATCACCGCATCTTCGCCGAATCGCTCGCAGCCGCGCTCGCGGCCGAGCCGGACGTGGACGTGTCCGCGGCCGGCAGCGGCCCCGCCGCGCTGCGCTGCCTCGAACGCGCGGCGGCCGAGGGCCGCCGCTTCGACGTCCTGCTCGTGGACGCCGATCTCGGCGCCGCCGGGGCCGTGCCCGCCCAGCGGGAGCCGGGGTCCGGGCCACCGCCCGGCTCGGACGGGATCGCCCTGGTCGCCGGGGTACGGGTGTCGCACCCCGGGGTCCGCACCGTGGTCCTCGCCGAACGCGACGACCCCCGCCGGGCCGCCCTCGCGCTCCAGGCCGGGGCCTCGGGCTGGGTCGCCAAGGACTCCTCGCTGTCGCGGCTGCTCGCCGTGATCCGGGGCGTCCTGCGGGAGGAGACCCACCTGCCGCCCGCCCTGCTGACCGGGGTGCTGCGCGAGTTGACGGCGGCGCGCAAGCACCGCACCGACAGCGAACGGCTGGTGGAGTCGCTGACTCCGCGCGAGCACGAGGTGCTGCGCTGCATGGTGGCGGGCCTGGGCCGCAAGGACGTGGCGGCCCGGCTGTTCCTGTCCCCGCACACGGTCCGCACCCACATGCAGAACGTGCTGGGCAAGCTGGGCGTGCACTCGACGCTCGCCGCCGTGGCACTGGCCCGGCGGGCCGGCGTACGGCCCGCGGAACTAGCCGGGGATGTTGTCGAACGGAGCGGTCAACTGGCGTAGCAGCCCGGCGAGGTCACCGCGCTGGCCCCGGGAGAGCTGGGCGAGGATCGCCCGCTCCTGGGCCAGCAGTCCGGCCAGGGACTGGTCGGCGCGGTCACGCCCCTCGGGGGTGAGCCGGACCAGTACCCCGCGCCGGTCGTTGGGGTCGGGAAGCCGCTCGACGAGGCCCTTCTTGGCGAGCCGGTCGATGCGGTTGGTCATGGTGCCCGAGGTGACCAGCGTCTGGGTCAGCAGCTGGCCGGGGGAGAGCTGGTACGGCGCGCCGGCGCGCCGCAGCGAGGTCAGGACGTCGAACTCCCAGGGCTCCAGGCCGTGCTCGGAGAAGGCCAGCCTGCGGGCGCGGTCGAGGTGGCGCGCGAGCCTGCTGACGCGGCTGAGCACCTCGAGCGGTTCCACGTCGAGGTCAGGGCGCTCCCGCCGCCATGCCGCGACCAGTCGGTCGACCTCGTCCTCCATGCCGATCAGTGTAAGGGGTCTGTCGATATGAAGTCTCTTCATGTCGATCTTTTTCGCGCCGATCTTCTTGATGGCGAGATTCTCGACATCGAGATATATTTTCCAGGGCACGGGGCATGGAGGGGGCCGGAACGGCTTCCGCTTCCGCCCGCCCCACCAGTAGGGAGGCTCGAACATGCATTCCGATACCGCCTCTGCCAGGATCCCCCTGGCCGCCGCCCCCTCCGCCCCGACCTGGGACCCCCAGCAGTACCTGCGGCACGCCGGACACCGCACACGCCCTTTCCTCGACCTGCTCACCCGCATACCCGAGCTCCCCACCCGCGCCCCGCGCATCGCCGACCTCGGCTGCGGCCCCGGCAACGTCACCGCGCTCCTCGCCGACCGCTGGCCCCAGGCCCGCATCACCGGCTACGACCTCTCCCCGGAGATGCTCCACCGCGCCACCGAGGAGTACGCCGGCCCCACCGACGGCGGCGGCAGCCTCGACTTCCGCCGCGCCGACCTCGGCCACTGGCTCCCCGAGGAGCCGTACGACCTGATCGTCTCCAACGCCGCCCTCCAGTGGGTCCCGAGCCACCCCGGCTCCTTCGCCCCCTGGATCAACGGCCTGAGCCCCGGCGGGACCTTCGCGTTCCAGATCCCCGCCAACTTCACCGCGCCCAGCCACGGCCTGCTCGCCGAACTCTGCGACGCCCCCCGCTGGCGCGCGCGCCTCGCCGGCCACGGCGCGCGCTACATCCACCTCCTCGAACCCGCCGAGTACCTCGCCCGCTTCACCGAGCTGGGCTGCTCCGCCGACATCTGGGAGACCACCTACCACCAGCTGCTCGACGGGCCCGACCCGGTGCTCGACTGGGTCAAGGGCACCGCGCTGCGCCCGGTGCTCACCGCGCTGGGCGACGACCGCCGCGCCGTGGAGGCCTTCCTCGGCGAGTACCGCGACCTGCTGCGCGAGGCCTACCCGCGGGGCCCGCGCGGCACCGTGTTCCCGTTCCGCCGCATCTTCGCCGTCGCCCGCAGGGAGGCCTGACCGTGCTCGCAGCCGTGGACCACGTACAGCTCGCCGCACCGCCGGGATCGGAGGACCGGCTGCGCGCGTACTACAGAGACGTGCTGGGGATGGCGGAGATCCCCAAACCTCCCCTGCTGGCGGCCCGCGGCGGCTGCTGGTTCGCGGCCGGGCCGGTGCAGCTGCACCTGGGCGTGGAGGAGGACTTCCGTCCCGCGCGCAAGGCCCACCCCGGGCTGCGCGTCACCGGGATCGAGGCGTACGCGCGCTGCCTGGAGGAGCGCGGCGCCAAGGTGGTGTGGGACGACGGCCTGCCGGGGCACCGGCGGTTCTACTCCGAGGACCCGGTGGGCAACCGGCTGGAGTTCCTGGAGCCGCACGACGCGGCCTGATGTGACATGACGACGCGACGGCGCCCCGCCACCGGAGATCCGGTGACGGGGCGCCGTCGTGTGCGGGAGCCGCTAGTGCAGTTCCTTGTACGTGTTCCAGCCGCTGCCGATGGTGGAACGGCCGTTGAAGGTGCTCAGACCGCCCTGGCCGGTGGCCGAGTAGCGGTACGCCGTACCGGCGGAGTCCACGGCCATCAGGTCCGCCCGGCCGTCACCGGTGATGTCACCGACGGCGGCGAGCTTGTTGAAGCTGTTCCAGCCGCCGCTGCCGATCTGCACGCGGTCGCCCAGGACGCCGGCGTCGCGGCCGGTGCCCGGGTAGGCCCACAGGGTGCCGTCGGTGCCGCGGGCCACCAGGTCCGCGACGCCGTCGCCGGTGACGTCACCGGCGCCGAGCAGCTTGTTGTAGATGCCCCAGCCGCCGCCGACGCGCACGCGGCTGAAGAAGCCGGTGCCGGTGCCCTTGCTCTCGTAGAACCACAGGACGTTGGACTTGTCCCGGGCGAGCAGGTCGCCGTATCCGTCGCCGTTGAGGTCACCCACGCCGACGATGGAGTTGTAGATGTCCCAGCCGCCGCCGATGTAGGTGTCACCGCTGTACAGGTCGCCGCCGTACCACCACAGCATGTTGGCTTCGGCGTTGGTGTCCAGCGAGGAAACCAGCGCCATTCCGACCTCGGCCGGGAAGCTGCCGTTCTCGGCGAGCTGCTGGCGGTCTTCGAAGTTGCCGTTCTGGCGGCCGAAGTAGCCGTAGAGGGCGCCGCCGCTGGTGCGGCCGAAGACCTCGGACTTGCCGTGCGCGGGGACGCCGCCCTGACCGGAGATCAGGTTGACGTACTCCCAGCCGGAGCTGAGCTTGGTGCGGTCACCCAGGACGCCGTCGCCCTGCACCGGGTAGACCCAGGTCTGGCCGTTCACCTCGCGCGCCAGGACCCAGCTGAGGCCGGAGCGGTCGGACAGCGCGGTGATCTGGTTGTAGATCGTCCAGCCGGTACCGGTCTTCTTGCCCGAGGCGAAGGTGCCGGCTGCGCCGGTGCCCTTGTAGAAGTACATGAGGCCGGACGGCGTGGTGGCCAGGACATCGGCCTTGCCGTCGGCGTCGTAGTCGGCACCACCGATGATCTGGGAGAACATGTCCCAGCCGCCACCGATGTAGATGCGGTCGCCGAACGGGTCGTTCCACCCGGCCTTGCCGTTGCCCGGGTAGAGGTAGAGGGAGCCGCCGGGCGTGCGGGCCAGCACGTCGGGGTTGCCGTCGCCGGTCAGGTCGCCGGCCCCGATCAGCTTGTTGTAGACGCCCCAGCCGCCGCCGGACCACGACGAGAAGCCGGAGCCGGTGGTGGAGGCCTCGGCGAGCGAGAGGCGGCCCGTGACCGACAGCTGGAGCAGCTCCGGGAGCCCGTTGTGGTCGAGGTCGCCCACCGGGACGACGTCCTTGAAGTCCTCGTTGTCGTCGGCCTTGTGGACGCCGAAAGCGGTGTCGCCGTTCTCGTTCTTCGTGGCCTTGAGATAGGACTTGCCGTTGAGCGTGCGGTAGAGGATGTCGTCGCGGCCGTCACCGTCCACGTCGAAGAGGGGACCGCCTGCGGTCCCGGCGGTCGCGACGGACGGCGCGCCCTCGGCTCCACGCTGGAGCTGCTGCTTCTGTGCCTTCGGAGTCGCCTTCGGCGCGACGTCCGACAGGTGGCCGCCGGCCCGCTGGTCGAGGGTGGGCCGCTCGATGTCGGCGGGGGCCTTCGGGGTGCCGTCGGCGGACGCCGGGCCGGCGAGGAGCATGCCGGCCGCGAGGGCGACGGCGGTGCAGGCCGCGATGCGGCCGGCGCGCTTGGGGCGCATGAAAGACAAGAGGTCTCCCTGTTGAAAAATCAGGCGAAACCGGGTTGAAGGCACTCGCGCAGGGCGCGCGAAGGCGCAGCACATTGCGCAGAGGTTGCCATTACCCCCCCGGGAAGTAACCGAAGAGTACCTCTGGGGAAGGGGTGACAGAAGCGGTTTCCAACCGGATTTTGATCACGTTCAGATCATCCTCCCCGGCACCCCTCCGGGCATGCGGATGCCCGGGCCATCAGGCCCGGGCATCCATGCGGTTTCAGCCACGCCCTCAGCTCTTGCGGCGGCCCACCAGCTGCGGCTTCGCCTCCAGCCCGTCCAGCCCGTGCCAGGCCAGATTCACCAGGTGGGCGGCCACCTCCGCCTTCTTCGGGCGACGCGTTTCCAGCCACCACTGACCGGTCAGCGCCACCATCCCCACCAGCGCCTGCGCGTACAGCGGGGCGAGCTTCGGATCGAAGCCGCGGTTCTTGAACTCCATCCCCAGGATGTCCTCGACCTGGGTGGCGATATCGCTGATCAGCGAGGCGAACGTACCCGTCGACTGGGCCACCGGAGAATCCCGCACCAGGATCCGGAACCCGTCCGTATAGCTCTCGATGTAGTCCAGCAGCGCGAACGCCGCTTGCTCCAGCAGCTCCCGCGGATGTCCCGCCGTCAGCGCGCCCGTCACCCCGTCGAGCAGCTGGCGCATCTCCCGGTCCACGACGACCGCGTACAGGCCCTCCTTGCCGCCGAAGTGCTCGTACACCACCGGCTTGGACACCCCGGCCTTCGCCGCGATCTCCTCCACCGACGTGCCCTCGAAGCCCTTCTCGGCGAACAGGGCACGGCCGATGTCCAGCAGCTGCTGACGCCGCTCGGCGCCCGTCATCCGGACCCGGCGACCCCGCCTGGGCTTGTCACTGCTGGAACTGTTGCCGTCGATCGCCACGTCCCCCATCATGCCGCGTTCGATGTCTTTTCCTTGCGCCGGGCGTCGATCCGCGCACCCGACGGCCACCGCACGTCGGAAGCCCACCCCAGCTGCTCGAACCAGCGGATCAGCCGCGCGCTGGAGTCCACCTGGCCGCGCAGCACACCGTGCCGCGCCGACGTCGGATCCGCGTGGTGCAGGTTGTGCCAGGACTCCCCGCACGACAGCACCGCCAGCCACCACACGTTGCCACTGCGGTCCCGCGACTTGAAGGGACGCTTGCCCACCGCGTGACAGATCGAATTGATCGACCACGTCACATGGTGCAGCAGCGCCACACGCACCAGCGAACCCCAGAAGAACGCCGTGAACGCCCCCCACCACGACATGGTCACCAGACCGCCCACCAGCGGCGGGATCGCCAACGACACCACCGTCCACAGCACGAAGTCCCGCGAGATCCGCCGCAGCGCCGGATCCTTGATCAGATCCGGCGCGTACTTCTGCTGATTGGTCTGCTCCTCGTCGAACAGCCAGCCGATGTGCGCCCACCACAGGCCCTTCATCAGCGCCGGCACCGTCTCCCCGAACCGCCACGGCGAATGCGGGTCACCCTCGTGATCCGAGTACTTGTGGTGCTTGCGGTGATCCGCCACCCAGCGCACCAGCGGACCCTCCACCGCCATCGACCCCATGACCGCCAGCGCGATCCGCAACGGCCGCTTCGCCTTGAAGGAACCGTGCGTGAAGTACCGGTGGAAGCCGATCGTGATCCCGTGGCAGGCCAGGAAGTACATGAACACCATCAGGCCGACGTCCAGCCAGCTCACCCCCCACCCCCAGGCCAGCGGGATCGCCGCCAGCAGCGCCACGAACGGGACGGTGATGAACAGCAGCAGCGCGATCTGCTCGATCGACCGCTTCTTCTCGCCCCCGAGCGTCGCCGACGGCGCCTCGGGGGAATCGGAGGGCGCCGAGGCGTCCTCAATCAAATCCGGGCTGATGGTCATGAGGCATCCCCTGGGGGGTGAGGAGTCGGCAGGTGCCCTGATCACAGACCTACGGATCCGTAACCTACGGCAACGTAAGTATGGCAAAGCCGAGCTCCCCGGCAAGAGGAGCGTGGCCGTCCATGACCACCCTTCGAGACGACGCCCCGGCAACCAGCCGGTATTGCCGAGGCACCGGGAGCGGACACCTATCCTGTTCACGTCGGACAGCGCGGTCCGCACGGGCAGCCCGAGCTGCGCATCAGGGTGGAGGTACTCCCCCCAGACCCCGTCCGGGGGAAACCCCACCGGACAGGGCCCGGAGACAGGTACCGCCGCGCGCACCCCGGGAACCCACCTCCCAGTAGCGCTCGAAACACCGCAAGGAGCCGCACCTGTGAGCAGTGCTGACCAGGCCCCCTCCACCACCCCCACGGCGACGTCCGCCGCCGGCGCGGCCAACGCCGAGCTGCGCGCCGACATCCGCCGCCTCGGCGACCTCCTCGGCGAAACCCTCGTACGCCAGGAAGGCCAGGAACTCCTCGACCTCGTCGAAAAGGTCCGCGCCCTCACCCGCACCGACGGCGAAGCCGCCGCCGAGCTGCTCGGCGACACCGACCTGGAGACCGCCGCCAAGCTCGTACGGGCCTTCTCCACCTACTTCCACCTCGCCAACGTCACCGAGCAGGTGCACCGCGGCAAGGAACTGCGCGCCCACCGCGCCGCCGAAGGCGGCCTCCTCGCCCGCACCGCGGACATGCTCAAGGACGCCGACCCCGAACACCTGCGCGAGACGGTCAAGAACCTCAACGTCCGCCCCGTCTTCACCGCGCACCCCACCGAAGCGGCCCGCCGCAGCGTCCTCAACAAGCTGCGCCGCATCGCCGCCCTCCTCGAAGAGCCCGTCGCCGGCGCCGGCGAACGCCGCCGCCACGACCTGCGCCTCGCCGAGAACATCGACCTCGTCTGGCAGACCGACGAACTGCGCGTCGTGCGCCCCGAGCCCGCCGACGAAGCCCGCAACGCCATCTACTACCTCGACGAACTCCACGCCGGAGCCGTCGGAGACGTCCTGGAAGACCTCGCCGCCGAACTCCAGCGCGTCGGCGTCGACCTGCCCCCCGGCACCCGCCCCCTCACCTTCGGCACCTGGATCGGCGGCGACCGCGACGGCAACCCCAACGTCACCCCCGACGTCACCCGCGACGTGCTGATCCTCCAGCACGAACACGGCATCACCGACGCCCTCGAACTCGTCGACTTCCTGCGCGGCCTGCTCTCCAACTCCATCCGCTACACCGGAGCCACCGAGGAACTCCTCGCCTCCCTCCAGGCCGACCTCGAACGCCTCCCCGAGATCAGCCCGCGCTACAAGCGGCTCAACGCCGAAGAGCCGTACCGCCTCAAGGCCACCTGCATCCGGCAGAAGCTGGTCAACACCCGCCGCCGACTGGCCCAGGGCATCCCCCACGAGGAAGGCCGCGACTACCTCGGCACCGCCGAGCTACTCACCGACCTCACCCTCATCCAGACCTCCCTGCGCGAACACCGCGGCGCCCTCTTCGCCGACGGCCGCATGGACCGCACCATCCGCACCCTGGCCGCCTTCGGCCTCCAGCTCGCCACCATGGACGTCCGCGAACACGCCGACGCCCACCACCACGCCCTCGGCCAGCTCTTCGACCGGCTCGGCGAGGAATCCTGGCGCTACGCCGACATGCCGCGCGACTACCGGCAAAAGCTCCTCGCCAAGGAGCTGCGCTCCCGCCGCCCGCTCGCGCCCACCCCCGCACCCCTCGACGCGGCCGGCCACAAGACCCTCGGCGTCTTCTTCGCCATCAAGGACGCCTTCGAGAAGTTCGGCCCCGAAGTCATCGAGTCCTACATCATCTCGATGTGCCAGGGCGCCGACGACGTCTTCGCCGCCGCCGTCCTCGCCCGCGAAGCCGGCCTCGTCGACCTCCACGCCGGCTGGGCCAAGATCGGCATCGTGCCGCTCCTGGAAACCACCGACGAACTGCGCGCCGCCGACGTCATCCTCGACGAAATGCTCGCCGACCCCTCCTACCGGCGCCTCGTCTCCCTGCGCGGCGACGTCCAAGAGGTCATGCTCGGCTACTCCGACTCCAGCAAGTTCGGCGGCATCACCACCAGCCAGTGGGAGATCCACCGCGCCCAGCGCCGACTGCGCGACGTCGCCCACCGCTACGGCGTGCGCCTGCGCCTCTTCCACGGCCGCGGCGGCACCGTCGGCCGCGGCGGCGGCCCCTCCCACGACGCGATCCTCGCCCAGCCCTGGGGCACCCTCGAAGGCGAGATCAAGGTCACCGAACAGGGCGAGGTCATCTCCGACAAGTACCTCGTCCCCTCCCTCGCCCGCGAAAACCTCGAACTGACCGTCGCCGCCACCCTGCAGGCCTCCGCCCTGCACACCGCGCCCCGCCAGTCCGACGACGACCTCGCCCGCTGGGACGCGGCCATGGACACCGTCTCCGACGCCGCCCACAGCGCCTACCGCGCACTCGTCGAGGACCCCGACCTCCCCTCGTACTTCTTCGCCGCCACCCCCGTCGACCAGCTCGCCGACCTCCACCTCGGCTCCCGGCCCTCCCGACGCCCCGACTCAGGCGCCGGCCTCGACGGCCTGCGCGCCATCCCCTGGGTCTTCGGCTGGACCCAGTCCCGCCAGATCGTCCCCGGCTGGTACGGAGTCGGCTCCGGCCTCAAGGCCCTGCGCGAAGCCGGCGGCGAACACGCCCTCACCGAGATGGGAGAGCGGTGGCACTTCTTCCGCAACTTCCTCTCCAACGTCGAGATGACCCTCGCCAAGACCGACCTGCGCATCGCCCGCCACTACGTCGACACCCTCGTCCCCGACGAGCTCAAGCACGTCTTCGACCGCATCCAGGCCGAACACGAGCTCACCGTCCGCGAAGTCCTGCGCATCACCGGCGGCCACAAGCTCCTGGACTCCAACCCCGTCCTCCAGCAGACCTTCGCCGTCCGCGACGCCTACCTCGACCCCATCTCCTACCTCCAGGTCTCCCTGCTCGCCCGCCAGCGCGCAGCCGCCGCCCGCGGCGAAGACCCCGACCCGCTGCTCTCCCGAGCCCTCCTGCTCACCGTCAACGGCGTCGCCGCCGGCCTGCGCAACACCGGCTGACCCCTCCGACACACCACCGCGGACACACGAAAGCCCCCGCCCTCCGGACCAACCGGAGCGCGGGGGCTTCCCCGTACGGCGAACGGGCCTCAGGAGTTGTACGCCGACTGGGCGCGCTCCAGACCCTCCGCGATCAGGCACTCCACCGCATCGGCGGACCGGTCCACGAACCAGTCCAGCTCCTTGCGCTCCGTCGACGAGAAGTCCTTCAGCACGAAATCCGCCACCTGCATACGGCCGGGCGGACGACCGATCCCGCACCGCACCCGGTGGTAATCCGGCCCCATCGACTTCGTCATCGACTTCAGACCGTTGTGCCCGTTGTCCCCGCCGCCCAGCTTCAGCCGCAGCGTCGGATAGTCGATGTCCAGCTCGTCATGGACCGCGACGATCCGCTCCAACGGCACCTTGTAGAAATCGCGCAACGCCGTCACCGGCCCGCCCGACAGGTTCATGAACGACATCGGCTTCGCCAGCACCACCCGCCGGTTCGCCGGACCCGGAGGACCCATGCGGCCCTCCACCACCTGCGCCCGCGCCTTGTGCGCCTTGAACTTCCCGCCGATCCGCTCCGCCAGAAGGTCGGCCACCATGAAGCCGATGTTGTGGCGGTTGCCCGCGTACTCCGGTCCGGGATTGCCGAGGCCGACGATCAGCCAGGGTGCCGCGTCGTCCGACATCAAAAGCTCCTTAAGGCCTTGAACGAAGACGACCGCCGTCCCGCTCCAGTGGAGCCGGACGGCGGTCGGTCAGCAACTGCTGAGGGAGGAAGGCGAGGCTCAGGCCTCGGTGCCCTCGGCGGCCTCGGCGGCCGGCTCCTCGGCCTGCGGGGCCACGACCTGCAGGACGGCGATGTCGCCGTCGACGGCCAGGGTGGTGCCCGCCGGGAGGACCAGGTCCTTGGCGTGGATGGTGTCGCCGGCCTCGAGGCCCGCGATGGAGACGGTGACCTCGGTCGGGATGTGGGTCGCCTCGGCCTCGACGGAGATCGTGTTCTGGAGGGTCTCCAGCATGTTGCCGCCGGCCGCCAGCTCGCCCTCGGTGACGATCGCGACGTCGACGGTGACCTTCTCGCCCTTCTTGACGATCAGGAAGTCGACGTGGGAGATCGAGCGCTTCAGCGGGTGCTTCTGCACGGCCTTCGGGATGACCAGCTCGGCCGAGTCGCCCTCGATGTCCAGGGAGATCAGGACGTTCGGGGTACGGAGCGCCAGCTGCAGGGCGTGGGCGTCGACGTTGACGTGCTTCGGGTCGGTGCCGTGGCCGTAGATGACGGCGGGCGTCAGGGCGTCACGACGGGCCTGACGGGCAGCGCCCTTGCCGAAGTCGTTGCGGATCTTGGCGGCAAGCTTGATCTCGGACATGCTCACTCCTCGTGGGGTGACGGAAAACGGACAGAGTCACCCGGCCGGAACGGCCTGCTACGAAGAGCGCGTCGATAACGGAGCATCCGTACCGGAAAACAGGTACGGCCTCCCTCGCCGAGCAACTCGTCGAGTGTACCCGGCAGGGGAGGCCGTACCAAAAAGGATCTACCGCGGAGCGGTTACTGCTGCTCCTCGAAGAGGCTGGTGACCGAACCGTCCTCGAAGACCTCGCGCACCGCGCGCGCGATCATCGGGGCGATCGACAGCACCGTGATCTTGTCGAGCTCCAGGTCGGACGGATCCGGCAGGGTGTTCGTGAACACGAACTCGCTGACCTTGGAGTTCTTCAGACGGTCGGCGGCCGGGCCCGACAGGATGCCGTGCGTGGCCGTCACGATGACGTCCTCGGCGCCGTGCGCGAACAGCGCGTCGGCCGCGGCGCAGATGGTGCCACCGGTGTCGATCATGTCGTCGACCAGGACACAGACGCGGCCCTTGACCTCACCGACGACCTCGTGGACCGTCACCTGGTTGGCGACGTCCTTGTCACGGCGCTTGTGCACGATCGCCAGCGGCGCGTCCAGTCGGTCGCACCAGCGGTCGGCCACGCGCACACGGCCCGCGTCCGGAGACACGATCGTCAGCTTCGTGCGGTCCACCTTCGCGCCCACGTAGTCCGCGAGGACCGGCAGCGCCGAAAGGTGGTCCACCGGGCCGTCGAAGAAGCCCTGGATCTGGTCCGTGTGCAGGTCGACCGTCAGGATGCGGTCCGCACCCGCCGTCTTCAGCAGGTCGGCCACCAGGCGCGCCGAGATCGGCTCACGGCCCTTGTGCTTCTTGTCCTGACGGGCGTACCCGTAGGACGGGATGATCACGGTGATGGAGCGTGCCGACGCGCGCTTCAGCGCGTCGATCATGATCAGCTGCTCCATGATCCACTTGTTGATCGGAGCCGTGTGGCTCTGGATCAGGAAGCAGTCCGCGCCGCGAGCCGACTCCTGGAAACGGACGTAGATCTCACCGTTCGCGAAGTCGAAAGCCTTGGTCGGCACGAGGCCGACTCCCAGCTGGTGTGCGACCTCCTCGGCCAGCTCGGGGTGGGCGCGGCCGGAGAAGAGCATCAGCTTCTTCTCGCCGGTCGTCTTGATCCCGGTCACAGCACTGTCTCCTCAGACGTGTGGAAAGCTGCTCGCCCCCATGTGCGTCCGTCCCGCACACGGTGAGCCAGCCGAATTGCGTGCACCTATCACGGTACGCCGTCGCGGACGTACCTGTTTCCGGTCAGTTCACCTCAGCGGTACCCGGACGCGGGTCGGAGTCCTCCTGGGCCGCCGACTCGGCCGCCGTCGCCGCGGCGCTGCCCGGACGCTTGCGGGCCACCCAGCCCTCGATATTGCGCTGCTGACCACGGGCCACGGCCAGCGCACCGGCCGGCACGTCCTTCGTGATCACGGACCCGGCGGCCGTGTAGGCGCCGTCCCCGACCGTGACGGGAGCCACAAACATGTTGTCCGAACCCGTCCTGCAATGTGAGCCGATGGTGGTGTGGTGCTTGTGCTCACCGTCGTAGTTCACGAACACGCTCGCGGCGCCGATGTTGCTGTACTCGCCGATCGTCGCGTCACCCACGTACGACAGGTGCGGCACCTTCGAGCCCTCGCCGATCGTCGCGTTCTTCATCTCCACGTACGCGCCGGCCTTCGACTTCAGACCCAGGTTCGTGCCGGGACGCAGGTACGCGTACGGGCCGACGGTCGCGGACTCGCCGATGACGGCCGTGTCCGCCACCGTGTTGTCCACCCGCGCCCGCGGACCGACCCGCGTGTCCTTCAGCCGGGTGTTCGGGCCGACCTCGGCCCCCTCGGCCACGTGCGTCGCGCCCAGCAGCTGCGTGCCCGGGTGGACGATCGCGTCCTGCCCGAACGTCACCGTCACGTCCACGAACGTGCTCGCCGGGTCCACCACGGTCACGCCCGCCAGCATCGCCTGCTCCAGCAGGCGCGCGTTCAGCAGCGCGCGGGCCTCGGCGAGCTGCACGCGGTTGTTGATCCCGAGGATCTGACGGTGGTCCGCGCCGACGGCCGCGCCGACGCGGTGACCCGCCTCACGCAGGATGCCGAGCACGTCCGTGAGGTACTCCTCGCCCTGGCTGTTGTCCGTACGGACCTTGCCGAGGGCGTCGGCGAGCAGCGCGCCGTCGAAGGCGAAGACACCGGAGTTGATCTCGCGGATCGCGCGCTGGGCGTCGGTGGCGTCCTTGTGTTCGACGATGGCCGTGACGGCGCCGTCCTCGCCCCGGATGATCCGGCCGTAGCCGGTGGAGTCCGGGACCTCGGCGGTCAGCACGGTGACGGCGTTGCCGTCGGCCTCGTGCGTGGCCGTGAGCTGCGCGAGGGTCTCGCCGGTCAGCAGGGGGGTGTCGCCGCAGACGACGACCACGGTCCCGGTGATCTCGCCGCCGAGCTCCTCCAGGGCCATGCGGACGGCGTGGCCGGTGCCGTTCTGCTCGTACTGCACGGCGGTGCGGACGCCCGCGTCGACGGCGGCGAGGTGCGCGGTGACCTGCTCGCGGGCGTGGCCGACGACGACCACGAGGTGCGCGGGGTCGAGCTCGCGCGAGGCGGCGACGACGTGTCCGACGAGCGACCGCCCGCAGATCTCGTGCAGGACCTTGGGAGTGGCCGACTTCATGCGGGTGCCTTCACCCGCTGCGAGTACGACGA
Organism: Streptomyces sp. NBC_01551; assembly: GCF_026339935.1. Taxonomy (NCBI): domain Bacteria; kingdom Bacillati; phylum Actinomycetota; class Actinomycetes; order Kitasatosporales; family Streptomycetaceae; genus Streptomyces; species Streptomyces sp. NBC_01551. Next base: position 2,499,923 of record NZ_JAPEPX010000001.1, on the reverse strand, counting down.
CGGCTGCCGGGCGGTTGGCGCTCACGGGTGTGCCCTTCGGCTTTGGGTGGTGGACCCGTGAAGGATACCGGGGCGTTACGGGCCCCTAACGAGCGCGGGTCCCGACCGTGAGGTCGGGACCCGAACGCGCGAAGCTCCCCTGCCAGGACTCGAACCTGGAACAAATCATCCAAAGTGACCCGTGTTGCCGATTACACCACAGGGGATGGCAAAGCCGATGAAACCGGACATTTAGTCACTTGGTCGAACCGGCGGAGCCAACTATGCCGCACCAAGTGCCTTCAATGCGACGGTACAAGTCGCAGCTCGCGGAGACGCGGACGATCAAGCATCCGCGGTAGTCGGCGCCGGTGTTCTTCCTGACGGTCTTGGGGTTGTGCTTCTTGAGGGTCGTCCGCTGGAGTTGGCCCCGGTCCACGCCCACGAAGTCGGCCCAGTACTGCTCCGCGCCGACGACGTCGGCGGATTCGTGGATCATCACTCGGAAGCGGAGCCGATCGGGGGTGATCCCCAGGAGGTTCAGCCACGCGAGGTAGACGGCGATGACTCCCGGGTCGCTGTTGATGAAGATCGCGGTCTCGGAGCGCCGGTACGTCTTGCTCTTGCTGCCCTCCGCCCAGTAGAGCGCGGTGCCGACCAGGAGCAGCTCCCGCTCGCTCATCGCGCCGACGGAGTCGCGCGCCGCCTCGATCTCCGCGTCCCGGGCGGCTTCCCGGATGGGCCCCTCGTGCGCCCATCGCTTCCGGGCCGCGTCCCGACCCTGCTCCCCGGGGGGCCTGCGCTCTGGTTTGGGGAGGTCGCGGACCCAGAGGGAGATGGAGCTCTTCGAGCAGCCCGGCTCGACCTGGATCTGGTCGTAGGTCATGCCCTGGAGGCGGAGCTCGCGGGCGCGGTCGCGGAGGTCGTCCTTGGCGTTGGGGCGCTTGGTCCATGCGGGTGGCGGCTCGCCCTGCAGCAGGGCGTTGAGGATGTCGTTGTTGTGGACCTGGAGGCGGTCGCGGATCTGGCGGCGGCTGAGGCCCTCGCGGCGGAGGGCCACGGCCTGTTCGCGGAGTTCGTCGAAGGTCGCGGCTCCGCTGCGCAGGCCGCCGGTGCCGTCGCCGGGGCGGCGTCGAATTTCGGTCATGTCGCCAATGTCGTCTGGAATGCGGGATTCAGGTCTCGGTGAGCGGACGATTCAGTCGTATGTGCGATTACCCGGGGTTTGCGGGAATTTCCCCGGGCTCTGTGCTGGGGCCCCTGCGTAGGCTGGACGGCATGACCATTACGGGGGAAGAGCGGGGCGGGGCCGGGCGGGATGGGCCCTGGTGGTGGGAGCGGCCGCGGGAGGCCGTTCTGGATGTCGGGCTCGGCGCGGTGTCCGCCGTCGAGTGCGCCTTCGAGGGGGTGGCGTTCGCCCGCGAGGCCGGGGTGCCGGTCGTCTTGGGGGCGCTGTTCGGGATCGTGGTCGGGGCCGTGCTGGTGCTGCGGCGGCGCTGGCCGATCGCCGTGGTGCTCGTCGGGATCGCGGTGTCGCCGGCGGCGATGGGGTTCTTGCTGTCGGTGGTCGGGCTGTACACGCTGGCCTCCTCCGAGGTGCCCCGGCGGATCACGGCCACGCTGACGTCGATGTCGATGGTCGCGACGTTCGTGGTGATGTACCTGCGGACCCGCGAGGGCGCGGCGGACGAGCACACGCTCGTGATCTCGCTGTCCGTCTTCGTGGCGGTGGCGCTGTCCGTGCCGCCGGTGCTGTTCGGGCTGTACATCGGGGCGCGGCGGCGGCTGATGGAGAGCTTGCAGGAGCGGGCGGACTCGTTGGAGCGGGAGCTGTCGCTGCTGGCGGACCGGGCGGAGGAGCGGGCCGAGTGGGCGCGTACGGAGGAGCGGACGCGGATCGCGCGGGAGATGCACGACGTGGTGGCGCACCGGGTGTCGCTGATGGTGGTGCACGCGGCGGCGTTGCAGGCGGTGGCGGCGAAGGATCCGGTGAAGGCGGCGCGGAACGCGGCGTTGGTCGGGGACATGGGCCGTCAGGCGTTGACGGAGTTGCGGGAGATGCTCGGGGTGCTGCGGGCGGAGTCGCCGAAGCCGGCGGTGGTCGCGGTGGCGGCGGTGGCGCTGGCGGGGAGTTTCGAGGACGGGCCGTCGCTGGCGGAGCTGGATGCGCTGGTGGGGCAGTCCCGGGCGGCGGGCATGGCCGTGGAGCTGGACGTACGGGGTGGGGTGGCTTCGGGGGACGGGTATCCGCCGGAGGTGGAGCAGACGGCGTACCGGGTGGTGCAGGAGGCGTTGACCAACTGCCACAAGCACGCGCCGGGTGCGCGGGTCGTCGTACGGCTGGCGCATCGGGAGGGGGAGGTGGCGATGCAGGTGGAGAACGGGCCGTGTGACGGGAAGGCGGCGGAGCCGGGTCTGCCGAGCGGCGGGAACGGCTTGGTCGGCATGCGTGAGCGGGTGCTCGGCCTGGGCGGCGTTTTCGTGTCCGGCCCGACGGACGAGGGCGGCTTCCGGGTCTCGGCGGTCCTCCCGTGCGCCCAGCCCTGAAGACGGGCGGCCCGGACGGGCGGGGCTGACCCCTTCCGCGCCGGGGCCCGGCCGAGCCGCGTCCGCCCCGGGCTGCGGCCGGGTGGGCTGGGTTAGTGCGTGGTGAGGCGGGTGGGTTGGAGGCCTGTGAGGAGGAGGGTCAGGGCTTCGTCTACCGCGGGGCCCAGGAACCAGTCGCCGGTGTGGTCGATGCCGTAGACGCGGCCCTCGCAGTCGATGGCGAGGTGGGAGCCGGCGTCGGCGTCGACGCCGAGGGGGCAGAGTTCGGTGGACAGGGCGCGGCCGAGGTCGGCGAAGGTGCGGGCGAGGTAGAGGCCCGTGAGGGGGTCGAGGTGGACCGGGGTGGGGGCTATCTGGCGGCCGGGGCCGGGCGCGGTGATGTGGAGGCCGCCGAATTCGGCCCAGGCCTCGACGGCGGCGGGGAAGACGGTGTGCCGGTGCCCGGCGGGGGTGGTGTGGTCGCGCAGGGCGTCGGCCCAGTATTCGGCCTGCTTGATGTCCCAGCGGCCGGGTTCCCAGCCGGCGGTGCGCAGCGCGGAGTCCACGGCGGCCGGGAAGCGGGTGGCCGAGGAGCGGTCGTAGGACGCGGATGAGGTGGCGCTCATGGTGGGTGCGGTCAGGCCTTCTGGGGGGCGGGCGTGAGGTCGATGGAGCGGACGCCGAAGTGGGAGAGGAGGGCGTCGCAGGAGCGGCAGGGGGGTGCGTAGCTGCCGTGGAGGGGGTCGCCGTCCTCGCGGATGCGGCGGGCGGTGATCTTGGCCTGCTTGAGCGAGCGGCGGGCTTCGCTCGCGGTGAGGGGTTTGCGGGAGGCGCGTTTGCTGCGGGCGCCTTCGACCGCGGTGAGGTGGCGGGAGACGAGGATGGCTTCGGGGCAGCGGCCGGTGAAGCGTTCCCGCTGGCCGCTGGTGAGGGTGTCGAGGAAGTCCTGGACGAGGGGGTGCAGGGCGGGTGGCTGGTCGGCCTTGCCGGCGGTGCTGGTGAGGGTTTCGCCGCGTACGGAGAGGGCGGCGGCGACGGTGGGGAGGATGCCGTCGCGGCGGAAGCGGAGCACGGGGACGGTGGGGCCGTCGGTGGCGCTCCAGCGCAGCCGGGGGTCGCCGGTGGGGCCCGTGGTGCTGGTGGGGCCCGATGTGTCCGTGGCGCCCGTGGCGGGGGCGGCGGGGTTGTGTCCGGCCGCCGTGGCCGCGGTGTTGTCGTCGTCGGCGGGTGTCGGGTCCGTACGTGTCGCCGTGTTGTGCATGGTCGTTTCCCTCCCGTGGCTGCGGTGGTGGCCGCTGTCGCGCACGCCCCCGTGCCGCGGGGACAGCCTGTCAAATGTCCTCTGCCGTGTGGAAGCGGGGTCGAATATTCGTATCAATTCGGATGTTCCCGGCCCTGGTGCGTGTGGGCGGGTCGCGGGCGGGTGAGGCTCTTGCCGGACCACATAGGCTGTGGTGAACCAGCCAGATCCAGCAGGGGGCTACCGCCATGACGACAGGTCGGCTCGGGCAGCAGGCCGCGCCACCCAACGCCGCTTACTCGGGGCAGGTCGTGCATTTCCCGGACCCGGTCCGGGCCGCTCGGCATCCCCACGGTGTGCGGATGGACGGTGAGGGCCATCCGGACTTCGCGCCGTACGCGCGCGCCGCGGTGGACATCGCCGAGCCGCCGGAGGGTTTCGGCGTGGACGAGTTGCGGCTCACGGACTACGTGTCGGCGAACGCGGCGATGCAGGCCGCCGGGCACGCGTTGTGGGACACGGTCGGTCCGGTGGCGACCCCGCACGGCTGGACGTGGCACCACGTGGCCGGTTCTCGCCGTATGGAACTGGTGCCGGTCGAGGTGAAGGCGCTGCTCCGTCATCACGCGGGGCTGGCGACGGCGCCGGCGGACCACGAGAAGCGCGGGACGCGGCCGTTGCAGGAGTTGCGTCCGGTGCACCTGGGGCTGCCGAAGTCGGTGGTGTCGGTGTCGGAGCAGCAGGTGCAGGGCGTCGAGGAGGACCTCGGGTACCGGCTGCCGGAGGCGTACCGGGCGTTCCTGAAGGCCGCGGGCGGCTGTGCGCCGGTGGGCGCGGGGCTGGACGTGGAGCTGGGTCTGCTCGTGGACCAGCCGTTCTTCACGGTGCGCGAGGAGGCCGCGGTCAACGACCTGGTCTACGTCAACAAGTGTCTGCGGGACCATCTGACGAAGGATTACCTGTGCGTGGCCTTCGTGCAGGGCGGGCTGCTCGCGGTGAAGGTCAAGGGCGAGGGTCTCGGCTCGGTGTGGTTCTCCCCGTACGACGACGCGCGCGACCGGGACGGCTGGTCGGTGCAGGAGCGCGTGGAGCGTCTGTTGCTGCCGTGCGGTGCCGATTTCGACGCCTTTCTTGAGCGGTTGGCGGGGAACCCGCCGGAGCTGGAGACGGTGGCCGGTCTGATGGTGGACGGCGGATTCGCGCGCTCGGTTCCCGTGGCCGGTACGGCCGCGGCGGCGGGTTCCGCGCAGGTGGAGGGGTGATGGCGCGATGGTGACGTTTGCGCAGGCGCAGGAGCGCGCCGAGGAGTGGATCAACGGGGACGTGCCCGCGTACCAGCACCGTGAGGTGCGGGTGCGGGAGTTCGGGCTCGGGTTCGTGGTGTGGGCGGAGGACCGTGCGGCGGGTCCGGTGTCCGGGGGTGGCCGGCAGCGGCTGGTCATCGCGCGGGACAGCGGTGAGGCGACGCTGTGGCCGGGTCTGCCGGTGGGTGAGGTGATCCGCCGGTACGAGGAGGAGTACGGGGTCGCGGCCGCGCCGGTGGCGGAGGCTTCGGTGCCGACGCCGCGGATCGACGCGGAGCAGACCTCGTTCATGCTGAGCCCGCCGGCGTGGTTGCAGGAGGCGGCGGACCGGGCGGGGATTCCGCCGGTGGCCGCGCCTGCCGCGCCTGCTGTGCCCGCTGCTCCCGCCGGGCCTGCCGCTTCTGCCGCGGAGGCTGTTTCGGCTCCGGTGGATGCGGAGCCCGTGCCGGCCGCGGTGGCCGCGCCCGTGGCTTCTCCGGCTCCGGCTCCGGGCGACCCCGTGCCGTTGCGGCGGGGCGGCGAGGTGGCGTACGAGCCGACCGCCAACGACGGGGTTCCGGCCGGGGCCACGCCGTGGGCCGGGACCGATGTGAACTCCGGTGCGGACGACGCGTCCGTACCGTTGCCGGCGACGGTGTTCGCGCCGCCGTTGTCCGGGTCGGACCTGGAGGACGTGCTGTCGTCCGGGGTCGCCCCGGAGGCGAAGACCACCCTGATGGCGGGGGGCAGCGGGCTGCCGGCGACCGCGATCGCGCCCGCCGTGGTGACGGGGGCGTCGGACATCGCCGACGCGCCGACGGGCAAGGCCACGGTGAAGCGGCCGGGCGCGCAGGCCGCGCCGCGGACGCCGCCGGGTCCGCCGACGCCGCCGCCCGGTGGCGGGGTGGACCATGCCGCGACGATGCTGGCCGGTCCGGGTGTCGTACCGCAGCCGCCGGGTCCGCCCGGTGCGCCGACGCCTCCGGGGCCTCCTGGGGCTCCCGGGTCGCTCGGTGGCGGGCTGGATCATGCCGCGACGATGCTGGCCGGTCCCGGTGTCGTTCCGCAGCCTCCCGGTCCTCCCGGTCCTCCCGGTCCGCCGGGGGTGCCCGGTGCGCCGACGCCTCCTGGGCCGCCCGGGCCCCCCGGGGCTCCCGGGTCGCTGGGCGGTGGGCTCGATCATGCCGCGACGATGCTGGCCGGTCCGGCCGTCGTGCAGCGGCCCGGTCCTCCCGGTCCGCCGGGGGCGCCCGGTGCCGCGCCGACGCCGCCCGGGCCTCCCGGTCCGCCCGGGGTGCCTGGTGCGCCGACGCCTCCGGGGCCTCCCGGGGCTCCCGGGTCGCTCGGTGGTGGGCTGGATCATGCCGCGACGATGCTGGCCGGTCCCGGTGTCGTTCCGCAGCCTCCCGGTCCGCCCGGTCCTCCCGGTGCGCCGGGTGCGCCCGGGGCTCCCGGTGGCGGGGCGCATCACGCCGCGACGATGCTGGCGGGTCCCGGTGTCGTTCCGCAGCCGCCCGGTCCGGCGCCGCAGGGTCCCGGTCCCGCTGCGGCTCCCTCCGGGGCGCCCACGGTCGGCCCCGGCTACCAGGCCGTACTGCGCTACCGCGCGCCCGACGGTTCCGAGCAGCAGCTCATCCGCCGCTCGGCGCCCGGTACTCCGCACCCGGAGTGGCAGATCCTTTACGAGCTGCGCGCCATGAACGTGCCGCCGCAGCAGGTGCTGGAGCTGCACACCGAGCTGGAGTCGTGTGAGCTGCCCGGCGGTTACTGCGCCCGGATGATCCGGGAGACCTGGCCGCAGGTCCGCATCACCAGCGTGGCCCCGTACGGCAAGGACCACGCGGGACGTCAGCAGGGCATGCGGCACCTGCTCACCCACCAGGGTGAGCTGCACCAGGTGGCGGACGGTCCGGCGCGTCCCGCGCCGGTGCGCGCCCCGTTGCCTCAGGTGCCGTTGCAGCCGGCGATTCCGCTGGAGGCCATCGGCCAGGAGCTGGTCGGGGCGTTCGGTCCGCAGGGCGTGTTCCGGTTCGAGCAGCGGGCCGTGTCCCGCCAGGGCGTGCCGGACATCGTGGCTCAGACCCTGGTGTGGGCGGGTCTGCCGACGGACTTCGGGCCGTTCTTCTGGGCGCAGGCGGTGCCGGGCGCGCCGGTGCCGACGCTGGCCGAGCTGGCCGCGCAGCGGCAGGTGCAGGCGGCGTCGGACGCGGGTTCGTACCTGGTGGTCGGCAGCGACTTCGGCAAGGCGCTGTGCGTGCAGTACGGGACGGCGCACATAGTGGCGGTCCCGGTGGAGGCCGGGCCCGGTGGTGCGCCGGCGGCGCCGCAGTTCGTGAATTCGAGCCTGCCGCAGTTCGCGCGTTCGCTGGCGATGCTGGGTCACATGTGGCGGCTGCGTCAGCATTTGACGCCGGAGCAGGCGGGCCGGTGGACCGTCGATTTCCAGGCGAATCTGGCGGGCCTGGACAGCGCGGCGCTGGCTTCGCCGGAGAACTGGTGGTCGGTGTTGCTGGAGCAGATGTGGGACGGGCTGCTCTGAGCGCCTGTTGAGCGTGTGATCGGTTCGGTGGCCGGGCCGGGACCCCTTGCGGGGGGTCTCGGCCCGGCCATTCCGGCTTCTGGGAGCAAATGACGCATCCTTGACAGGAATCCCCGCGAGAGAGGCGCTTCCAGGATGAGTGCACCCATGTCACCTCACGGCCAGGGCTTCGGGACCGTGCGCGGTCGCGGGTATCGGACGGATCAGGTCGACCGGTATCTCGCGCGGCTGTCGGACGGCCGGGACGAGGCCTGGGAGCGGGTGGCGCGGCTGACGGTCCTCGCGAAGCGGATGGAGGCGGAGGCGGGGCGGCTGCGGGAAGCGGTGTCGGCGTTGGCTCCGCAGCGGTACGACGACTTGAGCGAGCGGGCCCGTCGGATCCTGCTGCTGGCGGAGGAGGAGGCCGAGGCGGTACGGGGTGAGGCGCGGGCGGACGTCCTGGCCATCCAGGGTGCGGCGGAGGCCCATGCGGACCGGGCGGCGGAGCTGGCGCGGCAGGACGCGGAGGCGGTGCGCGAGCAGACGGAGGTGCGGGCGCGGCAGTTGCTGCTGCGGGCGCAGCGGGAGGCGGACGGGGTGCGGGCCGAGGCGCGGGACGCGGCTGCGCAGTGGCGGGCGGAGGGTCAGGCGGCGCTGGCGGAGATGGTGCGGCGGTCGGAGGCGTTGCTCGCGGAGCGGGAGCAGGAGCGGGTGGAGCGCCGGGACGCGGCGGAGCGGGAGCTGGCGGCGCGGGTGGAGGAGTCGGAGGCGAGGCACCTGGAGCTGGACCGGTACGCGGAGGCGCGTCTGGCGGAGGCGCGGCGGGCGTTCGCGGAGGCGGAGGAGTCGGCGCGGCACGGGCAGGAGGACGCGGAGGCGCGGGGTGCGGAGCTGGTGGCGGCGGCGCGGGTGCGGGAGGAGCGGGTGGGGCGGGAGACGGAGCGGATCCTGCGGGAGCACGCGGAGTCGCAGGAGGAGATGCGGGCGCACATGAACCACGTCCGCTCCAGCCTGGCCGCGTTGACGGGGCGCGCGCCGGCGGAGGGCTGACCGCTGCCGCTGCCGCTGCCGCTGCCGCTGCCGGGCGGTTGGCGGTGCGCTGGTGGCTTGGTGCCGCTCCCCTGCCGGGGGTGTGCCGGGGCCGGGGTGGGGGTGGGGTGGGTGTTGTCCGGGACTGCATGATTTATGGCGCCTGCTCGGGAGCTGTCGTCGTGCGGCGGCGTTCCGCGCCACAAATCACGTTTTACGTCCCGGACAACACCCACCCCACCCCCACCCCCTCAACTCCGGCCCTAGGACAGCTCCGGCCTCGGCTTAATTCCAGCCTCGCCGGCGTTTGAGGCGCGGGGGTCTGGGGGTTGGCCCCCAGCAGCGGCGCCGCAGCATGGGAAGGGGTCCGGGGCTTGCCCCGGGAAACGGTGAAAGGGCGGGGCGGGGAGAACTTCCCCGGGGCGGAGCCCCGGCACGGCAGCGCCGTGGAGCCCCGGTCCGGTGGGGCCCGGTGTGGTGCCGCCGCGGTGTCGTGGAGGCCCGGCTCCGGTGGGGTCGCGGTGCGGTGGCGCCCGGGGGTGGCGGGGTCTCGACCGGGATCGGTTGGGGCGGGGGGCGCCGCGGGGTCAGAGCAGGCGGCTGAGGAACGTGGTGATCAGGGGGGTGATCGCCGGGAGGTGGGTTTCCAGGGCGAAGTGGCCCGCGTCTTCGAAGAGGTGGAGCTCCGCGTCCGGGGCGTCGCGGAGGTAGGCCTTCGCCCCCGCCGGGGTGAAGAAGGGGTCGCCGGCGCCCCACAGCACCAGGACCGGGATCCGCGCCGCGCGCAGCCACGCCTGCCAGGCCGGGTAGTGCGCGAAGTTCGAGGCGTAGTCGAAGGCCAGGTCGGCCTGCGCGTCGGCGCGCCCCGGCAGGCCGAGGTAGTGGACGTCCAGCGTCCAGGAGTCCGGCGAGATCAGGGACGGGTCGCCGACGCCGGTCTCGTACTGGAAGCGGGTGCCCTCCTCGGTGAACAGGGCCCGCACCTTCTCCTCGTTGCCCGGCACCTCGCGCCGCAGCCCGGCGAACTCCCGGGCCGCGTCCGAGAGTCCCTCCTCGTACGCGTTGCCGTTCTGCACGATCAGCGCCGTCACCCGCCCCGGCCGCCGCGCCGCGACCCGCAGGCCGACCGGGGCGCCGAAGTCGAAGACGTACAGGGCGAAGCGGTCCAGGCCGAGGGCGTCGGTGAAGCCCTCCACGATGTCCGCGAGCCGGTCGAAGGTGTACGTGAACCCCTGCGGGGCCTCGGTCCGGCCGAAGCCGGGGTAGTCGGGGGCGATCAGGCGGTACGGGGTGTCGCCGAGGGCGTCCATCAGGCGGGCGAACTGGTGCGAGGAGGTCGGGAAGCCGTGCAGGAGCAGCATGACCGGCGCGTCCGCGGGGCCGCTCTCGCGGTAGGCGACGCGCACGCCGGCCACCTCGACGGTGCGGTGCCGGACAGTCGGAAGGGTGCCGCCAGCGGTGCTCATCACATGCCTCCAGGGGTGTCTGTGGCATTAGTTTGACCCGGGGGCGGTAATGGGTCAAGGGGGTTGGGTAGCATTAGTGGCGTGACAGTGACCTTTCCGCTCACCGGTGAACCCCTGGCCTTGGACCTGCTCAACACCCGGCCCGCCGAGTCCGGGGACCTGATCGCCGCCCCGCCGGGGCTCGCGGCCTGGCTGGAGGCCCAGGCGGGCCGGCTGACCCCGGTCGCCGAGGTCGGCGCGGCCGAGGTGGCCGCCGTGCACGCCGTACGGGAGGCCGCCAGTCCGGCGCTGGCCGCCGCGCGGCGCGGTGAACGGCCCCCGGCCGGGCGCTGCGCGCGCTGAACGCGGCGCTGGCCGGCGCGCCCGCGCACCGGGAGCTCGTGTGGGGCGAGGGCGGGGGCGGGGGCCTCGCGGCCGCCTCGCACCGCACGGCGGCCCCGCCCCGGCGGCTCGCGGCGGAGCTGGCCGAGGCGGTGGCGGAGCTGCTGACCGACCCCCGGGTGGGCGAGGTCCGGGAGTGCGAGGGGGCGGAGTGCGTCCTGCTGTTCCTCCCGGCGAACCCCCGCCGCCGCTGGTGCGTGGCCTCGGTCTGCGGCAACCGCGCCCGGGTGGCCCGGTATTACGCCCGCCACGGCAAGGGCGGGTCCGAGTCTTCCTGAGCTGCCTTCCTGAGCCGCGGGCTGCCTAAGCCGCGCCGGCCGGGCCCGCAGCCGCCGGGCCCGCACTCGCGCCGGCCGGGCCCGCAGTCGCCGGGCTGGCCGCCGGGCCGGCCGGCCCCGCCGTCGGCTCGTAGCGGTACGGGTCGCTGCGCAGCCCCCGTGCGGTGACCACGACCGTGAACGGGGCCGCCGTGCCCTCGGGCAGCGGGCCCGTCAGGGCGCCGGTCAGCGGGTCCGGGGTGGTCGCCAGCGCGGTGTCGTCGACCGTGACCCGCGCCGGGACTCCCGCCTGGTCGGGGGCGAAGCCGCCGCCCTCGACGGTCAGGTCCCCGTCCGCGACGCTCACGTGGGTGATCACCGGGTTGGCCCGGGTGGCCATCTTGTTCACCAGGTACGCCCCCGCCGGAGCGCCCGTCAGGGCCCAGATCTCCTCGGGCAGCCTCGGCAGGCCCGCGCCCACGTCGGAGAGGAAGAACAGCGCGACGTAGAGCATGGTGACCGCGCTGAGGGCGACGTACTGCAGGTCGACGAGGTCGGTGCGCCCGCCGTCGCCCGCGATCAGCTCCCGCAGCGGGCGCCGCCCGGTCGCGGTGGGCTTCGGCGCGGGCTTGGCCATCGTGCCGCTCTCGACGCGGATGCCGACGACCGCCTTGGCGGCGATCAGGGCCACGTACGGGCCGCCGAGCAGCGGCAGGTAGACCGTCGTCAGCGAGGAGAGCGGGCCGTGCTCCCCCTGGAAGTAGTCGGCGCCGCCGCCCGCCGTCAGGCCGTACGCGAGGATCGTGAGCAGCAGCCAGACCAGGATCACCGTCCAGGCCAGGGCCAGGGTGGTGGAGGTGGAGAGCCGGCCGTCGCGGCCGGTGACGAAGCCCGGTGCGCGGCGCAGGCGCAGGCCGATCGGGGTGGCCACGGCGGCCAGTAAGGCGAGTGCGAAGAGTGCGGAAGTCATGCTGTCCCCCCGGATGCGGTGCCTGGGATCAGGTACCTGGCAGAGAGATACCCTCTCGCCCCGGCCATGACAACCCGGCACCCCCGGCCCGCTACTCCTGCTCGTGCTGCTCCGGCAGTACGGGGAACCGCCGCGGCGCCAGCAACAGCAGCGCGAGCAGCGCCAGTACGGCGGCCGCCGTCGCCCCGTAGAAGACGTGCTCCACGGCGGCGGCCACGGCCTCGCGCAGGTAGCCGGCGCCGGCGGCGGGCAGGCGCGCGGGCGCCTCCAGGGCCTTGGTCACGTCGTCCAGCTTGTCCGGGAGCCCCGGCATCGGGGCGTCCGCCAGCCGGGCGGCGATGGTCGCGTTGGCGACGGCGCCCAGCAGGGCCGCCCCGACGCTCTGCCCGACCTGACGGGAGAACAGGATCGAGGCGGTCGCGACCCCGCGCTCCGCCCAGCCCACGGTGGACTGGACCCCGATGATCAGCGGGAGCTGGCACAGCCCCAGCGCCCCGCCCAGCAGCAGCATGATCAGCGCGGGCAGCCAGGGATCGGCGTCCGGCGGCAGCAGGGTGAAGGAGAACAGGATCACGGCGGCCAGCGAGCTGCCGACCACGGCGGTGTTGCGGAAGCCGATGCGCCGGTAGACGTGCTGGCTCAGGGCGGCGGAGATGGGCCAGCTCAGGGTCATGGTGGACATGACGAACCCGGCGCCGGTCGGGCCGAGGCCGAGCACGGACTGGGCGTACGTCGGGACGAACAGCATCGGGGCGACCATCAGCAGCCCGAGCGCTCCCAGGGCCAGGTTGACGGCGGCGATGGTCCGCCTGCGCCACACCCACCCGGGCAGGATCGGCTCCTCGGCCCGGCGCTCCACCCAGAACACCACGCCGCCCAGCAGCGCGCTCGCGCCCAGCAGTCCCAGCGACGGCGCCGACAGCCAGGGCCAGGCGACCCCGCCCTGGACCAGGGCGAACAGCAGCAGGCCGCCGCAGGCGAAGATGCCGAGGGCGCCGGCCCAGTCGATGCGGCCCCGGCGCGCGACGGACCGTGCGGGCTCGACGAGGTGACGGGCCACCATCCACAGGGCCATGCCGGCCAGCGGGATGTTCAGCAGGAAGATCCAGCGCCAGTTCGCGTACGAGGCGAGCAGCCCGCCGATCCCCGGGCCCGCCACGGCGGCCGTCGCCCAGACGGCGGACATCCGGGCCTGGATGCGGGGCCGGTCCTTGAGCGGGTACAGGTCGGCGGCCAGGGTCTGCACGGTGCCCTGGAGGGCGCCGCCGCCCAGCCCCTGGACGATCCGGAAGGCGATGAGGGAGGCCATGTTCCAGGCGGACGCGCACAGCACCGAGCCGACGAGGAACAGGGCGATGCCGAAGAGGAGCACGGGCTTGCGGCCGAAGGTGTCGGACAGCTTGCCGTAGACGGGGAGGGTGACGGTGACGGCGAGCAGATAGCCGGAGAAGAGCCAGGAGAAGACGGAGAACCCGCCGAGGTCGCCGACGATCTGGGGCACGGCGGTGGAGACGATGCTGGTGTCGAGGGCGACCAGGGCCATGCCGAGCATCAGGGACAGCACCACGGGGGTGGGCGGCCGGCCGGCCGGCGCCCCGGCATCGGCGGCGCCGGCGTCGGTTTCGGCGGATTCCGCCGAAACCGTCGCCCCGGGTATGCGGTCGGCGCTCTCCTCTGTCCCCACCCGAAAGTCCTTTCATGCTGCACGCATGTGCCGGGGAACACCCTCTCACTCCGGGCGGGCGGACGGTATCCCTTACACCGGATCCCCCGCAGGGCTGACATCCCCTAGGGGGCGCTCCTCACTGAGGCCCAGGGGCCGTTCGTCCCGGCGGAGGACGAAGAGCGACGTTCCGCGTCTTTAACTGATTCACATGGGGCGGGTAGCCCCGGGGTGGGGTTAACCCCCGGACGGATACGGACACGGGCACCAGGGTGTTCGTGACCCCCCGGGCAACAGACTTCAACCACGTCAGAGCAGGCGCAGGACATCAACGAGGGGAAGCACCGTGACAACGGCTATGACCGAAACCAGGCACGGGGGTACTGGAGGGCATGAAGCCGTCGCGGCCCGGGCGCGGAAGGTCGTCAAGGCCTACGGCTCCGGGGAGACGCGGGTCGTCGCCCTCGACGAGGTGGACGTGGACATCCGCCGCGGCCAGTTCACCGCGATCATGGGCCCCTCGGGCTCCGGCAAGTCCACGCTGATGCACTGCCTCGCCGGCCTGGACACCGTCACCAGCGGCCAGATCCACCTGGACGACACCGAGATCACCGGCCTGAAGGACAAGAAGCTCACCCAGCTGCGGCGCGACCGGATCGGCTTCATCTTCCAGGCGTTCAACCTGCTGCCGACGCTGAACGCCCTGGAGAACATCACGCTCCCCATGGACATCGCGGGCCGCAAGCCCGACGCGGAGTGGCTGAACCGGGTCGTGGAGACGGTCGGCCTCGCGGGGCGCCTCAAGCACCGCCCGACCGAGCTCTCCGGCGGCCAGCAGCAGCGCGTGGCGGTCGCCCGCGCCCTCGCCGCCCGCCCGCAGATCATCTTCGGTGACGAGCCGACCGGAAACCTGGACTCCCGGGCCGGCGCCGAGGTGCTCGGCTTCCTGCGCCGCTCCGTGGACGAGCTCGGCCAGACCATCGTCATGGTCACGCACGACCCGGTGGCCGCCTCGTACGCGGACCGCGTCATCTTCCTGGCCGACGGCCGGATCGTCGACGAGATGTACGCGCCGTCCGCGGACCAGGTCCTCGACCGCATGAAGGACTTCGACGCGCGCGGACGCACCTCATGAGCAACACCGTCCTGAAGACCTCGCGGCGCAACTTCGTCGCGCACAAGGGGCGCATGGCGCTCTCCGCCGTCGCCGTCCTGCTCTCCGTCGCCTTCGTGTGCGGCACCCTGGTGTTCACCGACACCATGAACACCACCTTCGACAAGCTGTTCGCGGTCACGAACTCCAACGTCACCGTCAGCCCGAAGGCGGCCGAGGGCGGCGAGGAGATCGCGGCCACCGGCAAGCCCGAGTCGCTGCCCGCCTCGGCCGTCGAGAAGGTCGGGAAGGCGCAGGGGGTCAAGTCCGCCGAGGGCGGCGTCGTCTCGATGGCCGTCACGGTCGTCAACTCCAAGAACGAGAACATGGGCTCGACCACCGGCGCCCCGACCATCGCGGGCAACTGGAGCGACAACGAGCTCAAGTCCATGAAGATCACCTCCGGTCAGGCCCCGCGCGGCCCCACCGAGGTGATGGTCGACGCCGACACCGCGAAGAAGCACCACCTGAAGCTGGGCGACGAGCTGCGCACGATCGCCGTCACCGGCGACATCCGCGCCAAGATCTCCGGCATCGCCTCCTTCACCGTGACCAACCCGGGCGCGGCCGTCGTCTACTTCGACACCGCCACCGCCCAGCGCGGCCTGCTCGGCTCCGCCGACGCCTTCACGCACGTCAACGTGGTCGCGAAGGAGGGGGTGAGCGACGAGCAGCTCAAGCGCAACGTCGCCGCCGCCGTCGGCGCGGACACGTACAAGCTCCAGACCGCCAAGGAAGCCGCTGACGCCAACCGCAAGGACGTCGGCTCGTTCCTCGACGTCATGAAGTACGTGATGCTCGGCTTCGCGGGCATCGCCTTCCTCGTCGGCATCTTCCTGATCTTCAACACGTTCTCGATGCTGGTCGCCCAGCGCACCCGTGAGATCGGCCTGATGCGCGCCATCGGCGCGGACAGCGGCCAGGTCCTCAAGTCGGTGGTCGTCGAGGCCTTCCTGCTCGGTGTCGTCGGCTCGGTGCTGGGCGTCGGCGCGGGCGTGGGCCTGGCCGTCGGCCTGATGAAGCTCATGGGCCAGATGGGCATGCACCTGTCGACCGACGATCTGACCGTCGCCTGGACCACGCCGGTCATCGGCGTGTTCCTCGGTGTCGTCGTCACCGTCGTCTCCGCCTTCGTCCCGGCCCGCCGGGCAGGCAAGGTCTCCCCGATGGCGGCCCTGCGCGAGTCGGGCACCCCCGGCGACAAGAAGGCCGGCCGCATCCGCGCCGCGCTGGGTCTGGTCCTGACCGGCATCGGCGGCGCGGCCCTGTTCCTCGCCGGGTCCGCGGAGAAGGCCGCCGCCGGATCGATGTGGCTGGGCCTGGGCGTGGTCCTCACGCTCATCGGGTTCATCGTCATCGGCCCGCTGCTCGCCGGCGTCGTCGTACGGGCCCTGTCCGGCCCGGTGCTGCGGCCCTTCGGGTCCGTCGGCCGGCTCGCCGAGCGCAACGCGCTGCGCAACCCGCGCCGTACCGGTGCCACCGCCGCCGCGCTGATGATCGGGCTGGCGCTGGTCGCCTGCCTGTCGGTGGTCGGCTCCTCGATGGTGGCCTCCGCCACCGACGAGCTCGACAAGTCGGTGGGCGCGGACTACATCGTCCAGTCCCAGACGGGGCAGCCGGTCGTGCCGCAGGCCGAGGAGGCGCTGCGCGCCACCAAGGGCCTGGACCACGTCACCGCGTACCGCCAGGTGGAGGCCAAGGTCACCGCCCCCGACGGGAGCGTCAAGGACGACGGCCTGAGCGTCACCGACCCGACGTACCCGCAGGACGTCCGGCGCAAGATGATCGCCGGGGAGCACGCGGCGGCGTACGGCAAGGGTGCGATGTCGGTCGGCTCGGACTTCGCGGACGAGCACCGCGTCAAGGTCGGCGACGAGATGGCGGTCGCCTTCAAGGGCGGTCGGACGACCAAGCTGAAGGTCGTCGCGATCACCTCCGACGAGGGCAACCTCGACAAGGGCTCGATGTACGTCAGCACCGCGACGGCCGAGCAGTTCGTGCCGGCCGACAAGATGCCGCGGCCGTTCATGCTGCTGGCCTCGGCGAAGGACGGGGAGTCCGACGCGGCCGCGTACACCGCGGTCAAGAAGGCGCTGGCCGACTACCCGCAGTACCAGGTGCTCAACCAGGCCGACTACAAGCAGGCCCTCAAGGACCAGGTCGGCACGCTGCTGAACATGGTCTACGGGCTGCTGGCCCTCGCGATCATCGTCGCGGTGCTGGGTGTCGTGAACACCCTGGCGCTCTCGGTGGTCGAGCGGACCCGCGAGATCGGCCTGATGCGCGCCATCGGCCTCTCCCGCCGCCAGCTGCGCCGCATGATCCGCCTGGAGTCGGTCGTCATCGCCCTCTTCGGCGCCCTCCTCGGCCTCGGCCTGGGCATGGGCTGGGGCGCGACCGCGCAGAAGCTGCTGGAGCTGCAGGGCCTGAAGGTCCTGGAGATCCCGTGGCCGACCATCATCGGGGTGTTCATCGGCTCGGCCTTCGTGGGCCTGTTCGCCGCCCTGGTCCCGGCCTTCCGGGCGGGCCGCATGAACGTCCTGAACGCGATCGCCAGCGAGTAGCTCCGCCGAGTGCTCCGCTGGTAGTACGGGGGACCCGCCGGCCCCGGCCCGCCCACCCAGGGCGGTCCGGGGCCGGCGGGCTTTCAGCCGGGACCGGCGCGAGGCCGGTCGAGGGTTCGGGGCAGGGTGAGGGTTCGGGGCGGGTCGAGGGGTCGGGGCCCGCTCGCTCACTCCTCGGGGGGACCTCAATCCCTCGCGCGAGTGACGGACCGGCGTCGTAGGGTGGGAACCCCCGGCCCGTGCGACGTGTCGGGCCCTTCGCGTTGCCCCTTCACCGGACGGAAGCCTCCATTCATGAGCCTGCACGGACTGCTCGACGCCGTCACCCGGGACCCCGCCCTCGCCGAGGCGGTCACCGCGGCAGGGGACGGCAACCGGATGCACGTGGACCTCGTCGGCCCGCCCGCCGCGCGGCCCTTCGCGATCGCCGCGCTGGCCCGGCGCACCGAGCGGACCGTGCTCGCGGTGACCGCCACCGGGCGCGAGGCCGAGGACCTCGCCGCCGCGCTGCGCTCCCTGCTGCCGCCCGACGAGGTCGCGGAGTACCCGTCCTGGGAGACGCTGCCGCACGAGCGGCTCTCGCCGCGCAGCGACACCGTGGGCCGGCGGATCGCCGTCCTGCGCCGGCTCGCGCACCCCAGCAAGGACGACCCGGCCGCCGGGCCCGTCTCCGTCGTGGTCGCGCCGATCCGCTCCGTGCTCCAGCCGCAGGTCAAGGGGCTGGGGGACCTCGTACCGGTGAGCCTGCGGCAGGGCGAGAGCGCCGATCTGGGCGAGGTGACGCAGGCCCTGGCGGCCGCCGCCTACGCACGCGTCGAGCTCGTGGAGAAGCGCGGGGAGTTCGCCGTGCGCGGCGGCATCCTCGACGTGTTCCCGCCCACCGAGGAGCACCCGCTGCGCGTGGAGTTCTGGGGCGACGACGTCGAGGAGATCCGCTATTTCAAGGTCGCCGACCAGCGCTCCCTGGAGGTCGCCGAGCACGGCCTGTGGGCGCCGCCCTGCCGCGAGCTGCTGCTGACCGACGAGGTGCGCGAGCGGGCGGCGGCCCTCGCCGAGGAGCACCCCGAGCTCGGCGAACTGCTGAACAAGATCGCCGAGGGGATCGCCGTGGAGGGCATGGAGTCCCTCGCGCCGGTCCTCGTCGACGACATGGAACTGCTGATCGACGTCCTGCCCGCCGGGGCCATGGCCGTCGTCTGCGATCCGGAGCGGGTACGGACCCGGGCCGCCGACCTCGTCGCCACCAGCCAGGAGTTCCTGATGGCCTCCTGGGCGGCCACCGCGGGCGGCGGGCAGGCCCCCATCGACGTCGGCGCGGCCTCGCTGCGCGGGATCGCCGACGTACGGGAGCACGCGCGCGAGCTCGGCATGATGTGGTGGTCGGTGTCCCCCTTCGCCGCCGACGCGGTCGACGGCGGCGGGGACACGCTGGCGCTCGGCATGCACGCCCCCGAGGCCTACCGCGGCGACACCGCCCGCGCGCTCGCCGACACCAAGGGCTGGATCGCCGACGGCTGGCACACCGTCTACCTCACCGAGGGCCACGGCCCGGCCGCCCGCACCGTCGAGGTGCTCGGCGGCGAGGGCATCGCGGCCCGCCTGGAGGCCGACCTGCGCACCCTGGAGCCGTCGATCGTCCACGTGGCGTGCGGCTCCCTCGACAACGGGTTCGTCGACCCCGCCCTCAAGATCGCCGTGCTGACCGAGACCGACCTGACCGGCCAGCGCACCGCCACCAAGGACCTCGGCCGGATGCCGACCCGGCGCCGCAAGTCCATCGACCCCCTCACCCTGGAGGTCGGCGACTACATCGTCCACGAGCAGCACGGCGTCGGCCGCTACATCGAGATGGTGCAGCGCACCGTCCAGGGCGCCACCCGCGAGTACCTCCTCGTCGAGTACGCCCCGGCCAAGCGCGGCCAGCCCGGCGACCGCCTCTACATCCCCACCGACCAGCTGGAGCAGGTCACCAAGTACGTCGGCGGCGAGGCCCCGACCCTGCACCGGCTCGGCGGCGCCGACTGGACCAAGACCAAGGCGCGCGCGAAGAAGGCGGTCAAGGAGATCGCCGCCGACCTCATCAAGCTCTACAGCGCCCGCATGGCCGCCCCCGGCCACACCTTCGGCCCCGACACCCCCTGGCAGCGCGAACTGGAGGACGCCTTCCCGTACGCGGAGACGCCCGACCAGCTCACCACCATCGCCGAGGTCAAGGAGGACATGGAGAAGTCCGTCCCCATGGACCGCCTGATCTGCGGCGACGTCGGCTACGGCAAGACCGAGATCGCGGTCCGCGCGGCCTTCAAGGCGGTCCAGGACGGCAAGCAGGTCGCGGTCCTCGTGCCGACCACGCTGCTGGTGCAGCAGCACTTCGGGACCTTCTCCGAGCGGTACGCGCAGTTCCCCGTCAACGTGAAGGCACTGTCCCGCTTCCAGTCCGACACCGAGTCCAAGGCCACCCTGGAAGGGCTGAAGGAAGGGGCCGTCGACATCGTCATCGGCACCCACCGGCTGTTCTCGCAGGAGACGAAGTTCAAGGACCTCGGCCTGGTCATCGTCGACGAGGAGCAGCGCTTCGGCGTCGAGCACAAGGAGCAGCTCAAGAAGCTGCGCGCCAACGTGGACGTGCTCACCATGTCCGCGACCCCGATCCCGCGCACCCTGGAGATGGCGGTGACCGGCATCCGCGAGATGTCGACGATCACCACCCCGCCGGAGGAGCGCCACCCGGTCCTGACCTTCGTCGGCCCCTACGAGGAGAAGCAGATCGGCGCGGCCATCCGCCGCGAGCTGCTGCGCGAGGGCCAGTGCTTCTACATCCACAACCGGGTCGAGTCCATCGACCGGGCGGCCGCCAAGCTGCGCGAGATCGTGCCCGAGGCGCGGATCGCGACGGCGCACGGCCAGATGTCCGAACAGGCCCTGGAACAGGTCGTCGTGGACTTCTGGGAGAAGAAGTTCGACGTGCTCGTCTCGACGACGATCGTCGAGTCCGGCATCGACATCTCCAACGCCAACACCCTGATCGTGGAGCGCGGCGACAACTTCGGCCTCTCCCAGCTGCACCAGCTGCGCGGCCGCGTCGGCCGGGGCCGCGAGCGCGGGTACGCGTACTTCCTCTACCCGCCGGAGAAGCCGCTGACCGAGACCGCGCACGAGCGGCTCGCGACGATCGCCCAGCACACCGAGATGGGCGCCGGCATGTACGTGGCGATGAAGGACCTGGAGATCCGCGGCGCGGGCAACCTGCTCGGCGGCGAGCAGTCCGGCCACATCGCGGGCGTCGGCTTCGACCTCTACATCCGCATGGTCGGCGAGGCCGTGGCCGACTACCGGGCCGCCGTCGAGGGCGGGGTGGAGGAGGAGCCGCCGCTGGAGGTCAAGATCGAGCTGCCGGTCGACGCGCACGTCCCGCACGACTACGCGCCCGGCGAGCGGCTGCGCCTGCAGGCCTACCGGTCCATCGCCTCGGCGAACTCCGAGGCCGACGTCAAGGCCGTCCGGGAGGAGCTCCACGACCGCTACGGCAAGCTGCCGGAGCCGGTGGAGAACCTGCTGCTGGTGGCGGGGCTGCGGATGCTGGCGCGGGCCTGCGGGGTCGGCGACATCACCCTCCAGGGCCCCAACATCCGCTTCGGGCCGGTGGAGCTGCGCGAGTCGCAGGAGCTGCGCCTGAAGCGCCTCTACCCGGGCTCGGTGCTCAAGCCGGCCACCTCGCAGGTGCTGATCCCGCGGCCGAAGACCGCCCGGGTCGGCGGGAAGCCGCTGGTCGGGCGGGAACTGCTGGCCTGGACCGGGGAGTTCCTCACCACGATCCTCGGCTCCTGAGACGCGTGCGGCCGGGGACCTCGTGGTCCCCGGCCGCACGCGGCCCGATCGCGCCCGGGTCAGACCGCTTCGCCCGGGCCGCCGCCGCGCACCTTGCCCATGTCGAGGACGTCGGAGTCCTTCGGCGAGGTCACGTCGACGGGCTTGCCGAACTCCGAGAACGCGACCTCGCCCTCCTGGTCGCCGCTCAGGGTGGACTTGAGGATGTACGGGGTGCCCTCGGTGGCCACGTAGTCGGTCTCCGTCCCCTCCTTCACCGGGGAGGTGACCATCACCGTCGGCTTGCCGTCGACGGTGGCCGTGGCGCCCTTGCGGGCGAGGAGGCTGTTGCGGCCGGTGTCGCGCGTCAGCTTGTCCAGGTCGCACATGCCGGCCATCGAGGAGGCCTGCGGATCGGAGGTGGACACCTTCACCCAGCGGTCGGCGAGCGCCGCCACCATCTGGTCCGTCTGCTTCTTCGGCGCGTGCTTGAGCTTGGCCGCGCCCCGCCAGTAGGCCTCGTCGCCCTTGAAGTGCAGGAGGTCCTCGGACTTGATGAGGTCCATCTTCCCCATGCCGTCGAGGCGGATCACGCCCTTGCAGTTGCCCTTCTTGTCCAGCGAGAGGTCGATGGCCATCGGCTTGCCGTCCATCCGCACCGTGGCGACGACATGGGCGGACTCGGCCTTGCGGGTGGCCTCGTAGGCCTGGCTCAGGATCTCCCGGCCGGACAGGTCCGCGAGCTTGCCGGAGGCCGGGGCGGAAGGCGAGGCGGAGGGCGCCGGGGCGGTGGCGCCCGCCGAGGCCCGGGCCGCCTTGCCGAGGACGGCGGCCTTGTCGCCGCCGGGCAGGCACCCGGTCAGCGCGAGCAGGGCAGTGGTACCGATCGCCGTGGTGACGACCGTGCGGCTGCGCATGTGAAGTTCCCCCCTGGAAAGACCATGTGTCGCTGGAGCCTAACCGCCGCCCCGCCCCCGGCCCGCCGCCCCGTTACTCGTCGGCGTCGATGACGTCCCCGGTGGGGGCCTCGGCCTTGACCGGCGCGTTGAACCCGGAGAAGGCGAGGTCGGCCGGGTCCTTGCCGGTCTCGACGGCCCGCAGCAGGTACGGGGTGCCCTTCGTGGCGACGTAGAGCGTCTCGATGTCGTCGTCGCTGATGCGGGTGGCCAGCGTCAGCGCCTCCTGGCCGCCCTCCGTGACGACCTTGCCCTTCTTCGCGCCCGCGCTCTTGTCGAACTCCTTGAGGAGCTCGTCCAGGTCGCACATCGCGGCCAGGTCCTTGGAGTCCTCCGTCGTGTTCTTCGACTTGACCCAGTGGCCGGCCAGCATCTTCAGGACCTCGTCGGCCTGGTCCTTCGGCATGTCCTTGACCTGCGTCCGGTAGAAGGCCTCGTCCGCCTTGATGAAGACGTACTCGGAGTTGCGTATCAGCTCGAAGGAGCCCTCGCCCTCCAGCTGCATGGTGCCCTTGCAGTCGCCGGACTTGCTGACGGCCATGTCGAGGCGGATCGCCTTGCCCTCGTCGCGGACCGAGCCCTTGACGGTCAGCGAGTCGGCGGTGCGCAGGGCGGCCACCGACTTGTCGGCGACCTGCGAGCCGTTCTGGCCGGCGAAGGGGCCCTTGTCGCCGGACGGGAAGCAGCCGGTGAGGGCGGTCAGGCCGAGGAGGGTGGCGGCGGTGGCCGCGGTGGCCTTCAGGCCGGATCTGGTGGAACGCATCAGGAACTCTTCTTCCAATTCGTGCAGCCGGTGGTCTTGAAGTAGGCGTCCTTGGCGCCGATCGTCACGACCGCCGAGCCTTCGGGGTTTTCGTTGGCGATGATCGAGTCGAGCTCGTGGTCGGCGTTCTTGGCGCGTTCCCAGTAGCAGCCGGCGCCGCCGTCGGCGGGGCCCTCGGACGTGTAGGTGCCCGGGGCGATGTCGGAGCCGACCTTGAACATACCGCCGTCACCGGAGAACTCGGAACGAGGGGTTCCGTTTGTGGCCTTGGGGTCCACCGCCTCCCAGCCCTTGCAGTCGCTGGACTTGAAGATCTTGTCGGTGGCCTTGACGGTCACGTAGCTCGTGCCGGTGACGTTGTCGTTGGCAAGCGTCGACTCCAGCTCGCCCGAGGAGTCCTTGGCCCGCTCCCAGTAGCAGTTGTCACCGCTCTTGTTGCCGCTGGTGCGGTACGTGCCGGGCTGGACGTCCTTGCCGACCTGGAAGGTCCCGCTGCCCTTGACGGCGACCGCGGCCGGGTCCCCGTCCTTGCTTTCGGCGGCCTTCTTCTTGCCGTCGGCCGCCTTCGGGGCGCTCTTGGACGCGGCCGGCTTCTTGGCGCCGTCCTTCGCGGTGTCGGCGCCGCCGCACGCGCTCACGGCGACGAGCGCGAAGAGCACGCCGCATCCCGTGAGAACCGTGCGGCGGGCGGTCTGGGCGTTACGGGCGGTGCGCGGGGTGTGGGACATGGGTGTGACTCCTGCCTCGCTGTGCCTGCTTGCTGTTGACGGGATCATCTCAACAGAGTCTGTGAACCGAGTCAACACGATTTGCGAAGCTTCTTCGATTCACGCTGTGAAGTGGTCTCTGGCGTGTGTACGGGTATGCTCGCCCGCATGCTGGAGGACACCGCCGCAGACGCCGCACCCGAGGTCACCGCAGCCGAGATCGCCCGCCTCGCCGGGGTCGGCCGCGCCGCCGTGAGCAACTGGCGCCGCCGCCACGCCGACTTCCCCAAACCCGTCGGCGGCACCGAGACCAGCCCCTCTTTCGCCCTGCCCGAAGTCGAGGACTGGCTGCGCGCCCAGGGCAAGCTCGCCGAGGTCCCGCTGCGCGAACGCGTCTGGCAGCAGATCGCCTCCCACCCCGCCGGGGCCGTCGCCGCGCTCGTCGAGACCGGCGGCGCGCTGCTCCTCGTACACGAGCGGCCCACCGACTGGCTGGAGCTGACCGCCGGCTCCGACGAACGGATGGCCGCCCGGCTGGCGCCCCTGCTCGCCCGGGTGCTCGCCACCCGGCTCGGCCCCGGGCGGCCGCTGCCCGGCGCCGCGGCCGCCCCGCCGCGTCCCGCGGGCATGCCGCTGCTGCGCGCCGCCGCCGAACTGGCCGCCGAACTCGGCGCCCGCAAGGCCTTCGAGTTCCTCCTCGGCCGCCACCTCGACGCCAACCCCCGGCAGTACACGCTGACCCCGGACGGCTGCGCGGCGCTGATGGCCGCCCTCGCCGGGCCCGCCGCCCGCACCGTGCTCGACCCGGCCTGCGGCACCGGCACCCTGCTGCGGGCCGTCCCCGGCGCCACCGCCCTGTACGCGCAGGACTCCGCGCCCGAACTCGCCGCGCTCGCCGCCCTGCGCCTCGCCCTGCACGGCTCCGCCCAGGTCCGAGCGGCCGCCGCCGACAGCCTGCGCGCCGACGCGTTCGCGCCCTCCGCCACCGGCCCGGTCGACGCCGTGCTCTGCCACCCGCCGTTCAACGAACGCAACTGGGGACACGAGGAACTGGCCTACGACCCCCGCTGGGAGTACGGCTTCCCAGCCCGCACGGAATCCGAACTCGCCTGGATCCAGCACGCGCTGGCGCACCTGCGCGAGGGCGGCACCGCCGTGCTGCTGATGCCGCCCGCCGTCGCCTCCCGCCGCTCCGGCCGCCGCATCCGCGCCGACCTGCTGCGCCGCGGCGCGCTGCGGGCCGTCGTCGCCCTGCCGGCCGGGGCCGCGCCGCCGTACGGGATCCCGCTCCAGCTGTGGGTGCTGCGCAAGCCCGCGCCGCAGGCCGCGCCCCCGGCCGGGCTGCTCCTGGTGGACACCGCCGCGCTCGCAGCCGAGGGGCAGGGCGGCCGGGCCGCGTGGCCCGCCGTGCACCGGACGGTGCTGGACGCCTGGACCGCCTACGACCGGTCCGGCTCGGTGCCCGAGGTGGCGGGGGTGAGCCGGACCGTCCCCGTCATCGAGCTGCTCGACGACGAGGTCGACCTGACCCCCGCCCGGCACCTGCCGCCGCCGGCCGCGGGCGGCGGGATCGCCGAACTGGCCGCCGTACGGGAGCGGCTGGACGAGACGCTGGGCCGGGCGGCCCGCACCACCCCGCCGGTGCCTTCGGCCGCGCCGGACGCGGACCCGGGCGGGGCGCGGCAGCCGCTGACCACCATCGGCGAACTCGCCCGCGCGGGCGCGCTGCTGCTGCGCGGCGGGACCGGGACCGGCCCCGAGGGGGCCCCGGTCCTCACCGAACACGACGTGTACACCGGAAGCGGCCCCACCGGGGCGGCGACCGGCACCGGAGGAGGGGCGGCGACCGCCACGGCGGCCGGCACCGCGGCCGCGACCGACGAGCCCGTGCTCACCGCGGCCGGCGACGTGGTCGTCCCCGTCGTCGGCGGCGGCGGAACGGCCCGCGTCATCACCGCGGACGCCGCGGGAGCGGTGCTCGGCCGCAACCTGCACCTGCTGCGCCCCGACCCGGCCGCGCTCGACCCCTGGTTCCTCGCCGGGTTCCTGCGCGGCACCGCCAACAACCGCCGCGCCAGCAGCCACGCCTCCACCGCGACGCGCCTCGACGTGCGCCGGCTGCGGCTGCCCCGGCTGCCGCTGGCCGAACAGCGGCACTACGGCGACCGCTTCCGCGCCCTCGCCGAGTTCGAGGACGCGCTGCGGCTCGCGGGCCGCCTCGGGGAGCAGCTCGTACAGGGCCTGTACGACGGTCTGTCGGACGGCTCGGTCACGCCCGGGTAACCGACCGTGCAACGGTTGCGCGCATCCCCTCACTGGCGGCCGGAAAGGCTGTATACGCTCAGACCCGAAACCCTTTCCGCACGGCCCGTCAGGAGCAGCGATGCACGGCCCCGGCCTCCAGCCGCAGCATGGTCACCAGGCCCCCCGGCCCCAGTCCGGGAGCGTGGTGGCACTGCGCGTGCTGTTCGCGGCGCTGCCCATCCTGAGCTGCGGCTTCTTCGCCTGGGGGTCGCTGCTGCGGCTCGCCCTGGTCACCCGCAAGAACCGTGACTGGACCCTGCTGGTGGTCGGGTTCGTGGTCTCCGTCGCCTGCATCGTGCTGGTCGGGCTGGACAAGACGCCCGACACCAGCGGCTGGCAGAGCGACCTCGGGGCCGGCGGCTCGATCCTGTCGGGCTTCGCGATCTGCGTGTACTTCCTCGTCGGCGACATCCGCCACCACGAGGCCAAGGCGGCGGCCGGGCAGGCGCACTGGGCGGCCCCGGGCCCCTACCAGGCGCCCGCCCCGTACGCGCAGGGGCACCAGACCGTGCCCGGCTACGGGTACCCGCCCGCCCCGCGGACCCCGACGCCCACGCCCGCCCCGATCCCCGCCCCGAACATGCCTCCGGCGACCACCCCGCCGCCGCGCATCGGGCAGGTCCGCGCCGAACTCGACGAGCTCAGCGAGCTGCTGCGGCGCCAGACGCCGAGCCAGAACCCGGCGCCGAACCCGAACCCGGGCCACCCGTACCAGGACCCGAGCCAGACCGCGTTCCAGGACCCCGACCAGTGACCGAGCGGATCATCGGCGAGCGCTACCAGCTGGCCACCATCCTGGGCCAGGGCGGCATGGGCCAGGTCTGGACGGCGTACGACCGGCGCCTGGACCGGCGCGTGGCCGTCAAACTGCTGCGCCCCGACAAGGTGGCGGGCCCCGGCACCGTCGCCGAGGAACTGCGCCGCCGCTTCGTCCGCGAATGCCGCGTCACCGCGCAGGTGGACCACCCCGGGCTGGTCACCGTGCACGACGCGGGCAGCGACGGCGACGAACTCTTCCTCGTCATGGGCTACGTCGAGGGCTCCGACCTGGCCGACCACCTCGCCGAGCACGACCCGTACCCCTGGCAGTGGGCGGTCTCCGTCGTCGCGCAGCTGTGCGGGGTGCTGTCCGCGGTGCACGCGGTGCCGATCGTCCACCGCGACCTGAAGCCCCGCAACGTGATGGTCCGCCCGGACGGCACCGTGCTCGTCCTGGACCTCGGTGTCGCCTCCGTGATGGACACCGACACCACCCGCCTCACCAGCACCGGCTCGCCCATCGGCAGCCCCGCCTACATGGCGCCCGAGCAGGCCATGGGCGGCGCGGTGGGCCCGTACACCGACCTCTACGCGCTCGGTGTCCTGCTGTACGAACTCCTCAGCGGCAACGTCCCGTTCGCCGGGTCCACCGCGCTCGGGGTGCTGCACCGCCACCTGTACGAGCCGCCGGTGCCGGTGCGCCAGCTGCGTCCGGAGGTCCCGCACCAGCTGGAGGCGATCCTGCTGCACCTGCTGGCCAAGGACCCGCAGGACCGCCCCGGCTCCGCCCAGGAGGTGTACGAGTCGCTCGTCCCGCTGCTGCCCAAGCAGGGCGCGCCGGCGGGCCCGCTCGACCCCACCCGCCCCTTCCTGCGCCCGCAGGCCCCCTGGCCGGACCGGGCGGCCGTGATCCCGCCGCAGCCGACGCAGCCGCCCGCCCCGCAGCGCCCGGACATCCCGGCGGCCGTGGACGAGGCCCGGCAGCTGCTGGACCAGGGCCGTCTGACCCAGGCCGTGGACATCCTCGGCGGCATCCTCCCGGCGGCCGCCGCGCAGCACGGGGAGCACTCGCCGGTGGTGCGCTCGCTGCGCAAGCAGTACGCCGCCACGCTGATGGACGACGGCCAGTACCGCCGCGCGCTGCCCGAACTGCGCCGTCTGGCGGACGAGTTCCCGCCCGGGGACCCCCAGTCGCACCGCTTCCGCTACGACGCGGCCCAATGCCTGGAGCAGCTCGGGGAACCGGCGGCGGCCCTCGCGGAGTACCGCTCGCTGCTGCCGCTGTTCGAGAACCACTACGCCAACCCGGACCCGGGCCTGCCGCTGGAGGTCCGCCGCCGGATCGCGCACCTGCTGCTGTCCCTGGGGGACCGTCCGGCGGCCCACGACACCCTGGCCCGGCTGCTGTTCGACGCCGAGCGGCTGCACGGCCCGAACCACCCGTTCCCGGCGGAGATCCGGCGCACCCTGCACTGGCTGGGGCAGGTCAGGGGCTGATCGCCCCGCCCCGCCTCAGGCGGGTACGGAGGCTTCCACCTCGGCGTCGGCCGCGACCGGCGGGAGCCCGTCGGCCTCCTGCGGCCGCCGCCGCGCGCGCCGCGCGCCCACGGCCAGGAGCCAGGCCAGCACCAGCAGGGCCGCCCCCGCGACGGCCGCGCCCGGGACCAGCCCCGGCGGCCGGAACGAGCAGTCGACGGTGGTGGTGCGGCCGTCCAGCGGGATCGCGACCAGGCCCAGGTGGGCCGAGGCCGGGCGGCCGTTGCAGGTCCAGCCGGCGATCGCGGGGGAGGAGAGCACCGCGGTGCCCTTCGTGCCCGGCGCCACCGTGGCCGAGATGCCCGACGAGCCGACCTTGATGCCGGTGGCCGCCGTGGCGCGCAGCAGGGCCGACGCCCGCGTCAGCTTCTCCCGGTCCAGGCAGGCCAGGGTCCAGCGCGGCGGCGGGGCCGAGTCGAAGCGCAGCGCCGAGGCCGGCCCGCGCGAGACGCCGAGCCGCTGGACGGCGGCCCGGTTGCGAGGGGAGTTGCCGTCCAGGCGGAAGCCGGGGCCGCCCGTGAGGCGGGCGTACGCGTTGTACTCCGGCGCCCACAGGTAGGCCTCGGTGCCCGCGCGGCAGACCCCGGGCGCGACCGGGTCCTCGTACACCTTCGCGCCCAGCAGGAGTTCCTGGTTGCGAAACGGCGCGTCCTCGGCGTAGGAGAGCTCCGGCCCCGGCGGCCGCGTCGTGATCAGCGGCGGCACCTCGGCCCTGGCGACGGCGCCGTTCGGCTGGAGGCGGGCGCCGACCGCGAAGACGGCGTCGGTGACCGGGTTGTCGATGCTCTGTACGTTGCGCCCGCGCGAGGTCCAGCCCGCGCCGAGCGCCACCATCGTGCGCGTGAACACGTCCGGGGTGTGGCTGCTGTAGTACGCGCCGCCCTCGCCGCCGAGCAGCATCGGGTCGTTGCCGCTCAGCGCCGGCCGGCTCGGGTCCGTCCGGTACGCGGGCCAGCCCTCGGCCCCCGCCAGCGCCTTGGCGCGGGCGCTGTGCGCGGCGCCCCAGGACGGGTAGTCGTCCAGCCCGCCGAGCTTGCCCTGCATCCCCCACGCGGTGGTCGCGGCGCCCTGCCCGATCAGCACCAGGGCCAGCAGCCCCGCCGCCGGGAGCACCAGCCTGCGGTGCTTCAGCGCCCACCATGCCCCGGCCGCGATCGCCAGACCGCCGCCGAACAGCCCGTAGGTCCAGCCGGTGACCAGCTCGCTGCCGCTCGCCCACAGCGCCACCGCCACCAGCACGCCCGCGCCCGCCGCCAGCGCCCGGGGCCCCGGCAGGCCCGCCGCCAGGGCGGTCCACGCGGCGATCACCACGATCCCGGCGAGGACGAACGTCTGCCGGTACGGGCTGCCGTTCGGCGTCGCGAACACGTGCCAGGCCAGGTGCGTCGGCGTCCACTGGAACGAGAGCAGCACGGCCACCGTCAGCCCCGCCCACCACCACCGCACGCGCTTGGGCACGGCCCGGTGGAACGGCAGCGCCGCGACCAGCAGCAGCGTCCCCGTCCCCACGAAGATCGCCGGGGAGGAGAAGGAGTACGTCGCCGGCAGCAGCCGGGCGAACGTGTCCGCCCACGACACCGGCTGGAACTCCCGCACCAGCCCCGGATACGCCTGCCCCGAGCTGAGGAAGAGGGGGACAAGGACGGGCGAGGCCAGCGCGATGCCCAGCAGCGTGGTCCCCGCCGCCCGGCCGATCACGAGCAGCCGCTCCCGTACGCCGTCCCGGGTCAGCACCACCCGTACCACCAGCACCAGCGCCGCGCCCAGCGTCGCCATGTACGCCGTATAGAAGTTGGCGGTCCAGCAGACGGCGACCACCAGCGTCCCCACCGCGAGTCGGCGCCGCCGCAGCGCCCACTCACCCGTCAGACACAGCATCGGGAAGGCGATCAGCCCGTCCAGCCACATCGGGTTGTACGAGGCCTCGATCACCGACCAGCCGCACAGCGCGTACGAGGCCCCCAGCAGCCCCGCCGCCCACCACGGCCCGCGCCGCAGGGTCCGTAGCAGCCAGGCCATCGCGGCCGCGGCGGCGGCCATCTTCAGCACCGTGACGACGTACACCGCGAGGTCGATGTCCTCGCGCGGGAAGAGCGCGACCAGCACCGCGAAGGGGCTCGTCAGGTACGTCCCGAAGTCGGGCAGGAAGCTGGTGCCGTAGCCGGACTGCCAGTTGAACAGCAGTCCGCCCCGCGCCTGCCCGTGGAGCATGTCCCACAGGTGCGCGTGGAAGGGCACGAACTGATTGCCGAGGTCGTTGATGCTGCGGTTGCGCGGCCCGTACGGGAAGACGCCCGCGACGGCGTCTCCGGCACACACGGCCGCGGCCGTGAGCAGGGCGGCGAGCGCCGAGCCGAACAGGCTGTGGCGCCGCGGGGAGGGGTGCGGAGTCGACATGGTGGCCCGACCCTGACAGCGCAGGGCGTACGAAGCGTGGCCGCAGAGTGGCAGGAACACTAACAGCGGCGTACCCCGACACCCCCGCGAATCGTTGGTCGAACCGGTGGCTCGGAACCCCCACACTGCATACCATCGATCACCGCACGGCCCTTGTGCACCGACGCACAATCTCCCGGCCCTGGAGGCTCCTTTGCACCGTCGCACTGCGCTCTCCGTCTCCGCCGTCCTGCTCGCGGCGGCCCCCCTGCTGTCCGCCTGCTCCAGTGACGCCCGGCCCGGCACCGCGGCCGTCGTCGGCGGGGAACGGATCACCACCTCCGCGCTCCAGGTCCAGGTCAACGACGTGCGCACCGCGCAGAGCCGGTCCGCGCAGAGCGCCCAGGCCGCGGGCACCGCGCGGTTGGAGCGGATGAAGCTCAACAACATGATCCAGCTGCGGATCCTGGAGAAGACCGCGAAGGACGCAGGCATCACGGTCACCACCCGGGAGATCGAGGACGTCCGCAAGGACACCGCCACCCAGAGCGGCGGCGCGCAGAAGATGGAGCAGCTGGCGCTCGCGCGGCGGCTCCCGGTCGCACCGGACCAGATCGACGAGGACATCCGCTTCCAGCTGCTCCTCGGCAAGATCCGGGAGAAGTTCGGCGACGACGCCTTCGTGCCGGCCCTGACCAAGGCCTCCGGCGCCCTGCACATCGAGGTGAACCCGCGCTACGGCGGCTGGGACGCCAAGCAGATCGCGCTCGGCGAGGGCGAGACCCCCTGGATCACCCAGCGGACCCGGCCCGAGCAGCCCCCCGCCGGGGTCTGAGCCGGACGCGCGGAGGTAGGTTCGGAGGGTGACCGACCACGTACCCGCCGAGCCCACCGGCCGCATCGTCCTGCTCACCGCCAGCCACCGGGTGGCGCCCGGCCTGCTGTCCTGGCCGGCGTGGCAGACCCTGCGCGCCGCGGACCGGGTGCTGTGCGCCGACCCGGAGCACCCGCAGCTGCCGTACCTGCGGGAGGCGGGCGTCGAGGTCGTGCGGGAGGCACCCGACGCGCAGAGCCTGGTCGAGGCCTGCGCGGGCGGCCGCACCGTCGTGGTCATCCCGGCCGGCGAGGGCGACCAGCGGCTCACCGACGGGCTGGCCCGCCTCGCCGGCTCCGGCCGCGTCGCCATGCCCGACCTGGAGCTGCTGCCCGGCTCGTACGACCTGCCGGGCGCCCGGCTGCTGGACCTGGTCCAGGTGATGGACCGGGTCCGCAGGGAATGCCCCTGGACCTCGCGCCAGACCCACGAGGGGCTGGTGAAGTACGCCATCGAGGAGGCGTACGAGCTGGTCGAGGCCATCGAGACCGGGGAGCGGGAGGAACTACGGGAGGAACTCGGCGACGTGCTCCTCCAGGTGGTCTTCCACGCGCGCATCGCCGAGGAGCACCCCGACCAGCCGTTCTCCGTCGACGACGTGGCCGGCAGCCTCGTGGAGAAACTGGTCCACCGCCACCCGCACGTGTTCGGGGACGCCGAGGCGCGGACCCCGGAGGACGTCAGCGCGCACTGGCAGCGCACCAAGGCGGTCGAGAAGCAGCGCGAGTCGGTCACCGACGGCATCCCGCTCGGCCAGCCGGGCCTCGCCCTCGCGGCCAAGCTGGCCGGCCGGGTGCGCGCGGGGGAACTGGCCGTCGAACTGCCGCGCGGCGAGGGCATCGGATACGAGCTGCTGGCGCTGGCGGCGCGCGCCGAGTCGGCGGGGGTGGACCCCGAGGCCGCGCTGCGCGCGGCGGCCCGCGCCTACCGGGACGCGATCCGCGCCGCCGAGGGCGTCGACACCCCCTAACCCTCCTCGCGGGCGCGCGGCGCGCGGGCCGAGGGGTTGTGCCAGTGCGGGGCCGGGCGGTTCAGGAACCACTCGCCGAACCCCAGCGGACGCCCGCCCTGGCCGTGGCCCTTCCCGCCGGTGGGTACGGAGTCGTGGAAGAGGCGGTCGGGCCGCGCGCCGAGCTCCTCCAGGACGTACGCGGTCTCGTCGATGAACTGGGGCGGCCCGCTGAGGTAGACGTCATGCTCGGGCCAGAGCGCCCGGTTGGCCAGCGCGGTCGTCAGCCGGTCGGTGGCCTGGTTGCGGTGCTGCCCGGGCGCGGGCGTGATGTAGGTGACGCCGAGCCGGCGGAGCGAGGCCGCGTACCGGTCGATGAGCGGCCGGTCGTAGAGGTGGGCGGCGTCCCGGGCGACCACGAAGAGCCGTACGTCCTGGTCGGGGGGATGCTCGGCCAGCTCCTCCAGCAGCGCCCGGATCGGCGCCCAGCCCGTCCCGGCGGCGATCAGGCTGACGGGCCGGTCGGTGCGGCGCAGCGTCAGCTGCCCGCCGGCCGCGCCGAGCCGGAGCGTCTCGCCCGGCCGTACCTCGCGGACCAGGGCGGTGCTGAGCCGGCCCCGCTCGATCCGGCTGACGTGCAGGTCGACGGTGTGGTCGGGGCGGGGCGCGTTGCCTATGGAGTACGTGCGCCAGGTGGTCGGCACGCGCTCGCTGCTCACGCTCACGTACTGGCCCGGTAGATAGGGGAGCGGGACGTGCGGCCGCAGGGTGAGGACGGCGATGTCCTGGCCGTACTGGAGGTGGCGCACGACCTCCGCGTCCCACCAGGGCGGGTCCTCGCTCGCCGCGGCGCCCTCCGTCATGGCGTCGGCGATCACCTGGTAGGCCTCGGCCCACGCCTTCTCGACGTCCGGGGTCCAGGCATCGCCGGAGGTCTGGGCGAGGGCGGCCATCAGGCTGGCGCCGACGGCCGCGTAGTGCTCGGGCCCGACGAGGAACTTGCGGTGGTCGCGGCCGAGCTCGCGGAGATAGGGGAGGAGGGTCTCGTGTTCGAGGTGGGCGATCACATGGGTGAGCGCGGCGAAGAGCCGGTCCCGCTGGCGTTCCATGTCCTCGAAGGAGGCCGGGAAGAGGGCGCGGATCCCGGGGTTGTGCCAGAAGAGGTGGGAGTAGAAGAACTTGACCGCGTGCTCGGCCCGTCTCTCCACCACCGCGAAGCTGCTTTTCAAGATCCTCACATCCACAAAACCGAAAGTAGGAACGGCGGACCACGCGAGGTCAAGTCATGGCGGATCTACGGACAGCCGCGACGATCCACCTATATGGGATGACGGGTGACGGCCGGGATACGGTCTGCGGGTGCATGAGCAGACTCCCGAAGCCCCCGCAGACCCCCCGACCCCGCAGGGTCCGACCCTGTTCGACTGGGAGTTCGCGACCGACCCCTACCCGGCCTACGCCTGGCTGCGCGAGCACTCCCCGGTGCACCGCACCAAGCTCCCCAGCGGGGTCGAGGCCTGGCTCGTCACCCGGTACGCCGATGCCCGCCAGGCCCTCGCCGACCAGCGGCTGAGCAAGAACCCGGCGCACCACGCGGAGCCGGCGCACGCCAAGGGCAAGACCGGGATCCCGGGGGAGCGCAAGGCGGAGCTGATGACGCACCTGCTCAACATCGACCCCCCGGACCACACCCGGCTGCGGCGGCTGGTGTCGAAGGCGTTCACTCCGCGCAGGGTGGCCGAGTTCGCCCCGCGGGTGCAGGAGCTGACCGACCACCTGATCGACGGGTTCGCCGCGAAGGGCGAGGCGGATCTCATCCACGAGTTCGCCTTCCCGCTCCCCATCTACGCCATCTGCGAGATGCTGGGCGTACCGCGCGAGGACCAGGACGACTTCCGGGACTGGGCCGGGATGATGATCCGGCACGGCGGCGGCCCGCGCGGCGGCGTCGCCCGTTCCGTGAAGCAGATGCGGACCTATCTCGGTGAACTCATCCACCGCAAACGGGATGATCTGGGCAATGACCTCATCTCCGATCTGATCCGGGCAAGTGACCACGGAGACCACCTGACGGAGGCCGAGGCCACCGCCATGGCCTTTATCTTGCTTTTCGCCGGATTCGAGACGACGGTCAACCTCATCGGCAACGGCGTCCACTCCCTCTTCATGAACCCGGACCAGCGCGCGCGCCTACAGTCCTCCCTCGCCGCCGGCGAGAGCGCGCTGCTGGAAACCGGAATCGAGGAACTCCTGCGCTACGACGGCCCGGTGGAGCTGGCGACGTGGCGGTTCGCCACCGGGCCGCTGACCCTCGGCGGGCAGGACATCGCGACGGGCGACCCGGTGCTGGTGGTCCTCGCGGCCGCCGACCGCGACCCGGCGCGGTTCGCCGACCCGGACACCCTCGACCTCTCCCGCACCGACAACCAGCACCTCGGCTACGGGCACGGGATCCACTACTGCCTGGGTGCTCCGCTGGCACGACTGGAGGGGCAGACCGCGCTCGCGACTTTGCTGACGCGTCTTCCCGACCTGGAACTCGCCGTGCCGGCCCAAGAGCTGCGCTGGCGCGGTGGGTTGATCATGCGTGGCCTGCGCACTCTTCCGGTGCGCTTCACACCCCGAAACGACTGAGGAGCGCTTGACCCGAAGTCAGTTTCCGACCGGAGTTGTCACGATCGTGCTAACGCGGCTAGGTTCTGCCGTTACCCCGCCGTTATGCGAAAGGTGCAGCTCATGCGTTCCGGGAACGGCCGCCACAGACGCCCCCGCCAGGTGCCCGCCATAGTCGTCACCGCCGGAGTCACAGGCTCCGCGTTGGCGCTGCCGCTGCTCGCGGCAACCAACGCGAGCGCCGCTGACGCCGCCACCTGGGACAAGGTTGCGGAATGCGAGAGCGGTGGCAGCTGGAGCGCCAACGCCGGCACCGGCGCCTACGGCGGACTCCAGTTCAGCCAGGAGGAGTGGAAGAACGCGGGCGGGCTGTCCTACGCCGAGCGCGCCGACCTCGCGAGCCGCTCGCAGCAGATCGCCGTCGCCGAGCGGGTGCTGGCCTCCCAGGGCCCCGAGGCGTGGTCGACGTGCGCCAGCCCGGCGGGTCTGACCAAGGACGGCCCGTCGGCGGACGTCAACCCGGGCAACGCCGACGCACCCGGCCCGGTCGCCCCGAGCCCGTCCCGCCCGGACGCCAAGGTGCCGGTGCAGGGCAACACGCCCGCCAGGGACTACGGCGCCCCGACGCCGAAGCCCGGCCTGTCCGGCTCGCCCACCGGACTGCCCGACCTGCCGCAGGGCCCCTCGCTCGGACTGCCCGTCATGCCCGAGCCGGACCTGCCGTCCACGACCCCGACGACGCCGACGAGCCCCACGACGCCGGGCGGTCCGTCGACCGACCCCACCTCGCCCACGACTCCGGTCGACCCGTCCTCGCCGACGGCCCCGACCTCCCCGAGCGGCACGCCGGGCAACCCGGCCGCCCCGGGGACCCCGGGCGCCACCACCGGCCCCAGCGCCTCTCCGAGCCCGTCCGGCGCGGCCGGCGCCGCGGGCGAGAGTGCTGGAAAGCACCGCGGGGCGCCCGCGGTCGAGACGGCCAGCGCGCCTGACGCCGCGTCGGACCCCACGTACACCGTCAAGGCGGGCGACAGCCTGGCCGCCATCGCGGATGCCAAGGGCGTCAAGGGCGGCTGGAACGCGCTCTACCAGGCCAATGAGCAGGTCATCGGCGGGAACGCGGATCTGATCAAGCCGGGCCAGAACCTGGATCTAGCTAAGAAATAGGGGCACTTCGGACATCCGGAATGGCCTGAATGTCGGATATCCGTAAGTGAGACATGCGTCTCTTCCGTTCAACTGGCGTGTCACGCCGGTAGCGTTCCGCAAACCCCGCCCTCACCTGCGCAAACGTCCTTGCGGAGAGCGCAAGTAGGGGTCGTCTACCCCCGATGTTCCTCGTTGAACATCGGGGGGAGACCTGTCTACCTTCTGAATCGCTCGCCACCGCGGGCCTCTTCGACCGCATCGCCGAATCCTGCCGGCGGCCGGAGAGAACAGTCGTCGCGTCAAGCGCCGAAGGCAGGAGCGGGGGAACCAAGGTAGGCGCCGGGAGGGGCCGTTGAGAGACGGTCAGGAACGGCTAGGGGTTAAGCCACACGCCACGTGTGGCCGGGCACTCACTCGCCCGAACCCGACAGCTCACCTCGTAGGCGTCGGTGAGGAGAACTCCATGCTGCTTTCCGGCAAGGGCAAGCACCGCCGCGGTTCCAAGGCCGTCCGCATCGTCACGCTCGCCGGTGTCGCCGGCGTGGCCGTCGCGGCGCCCCTGATGGCCGCGGGCTCCGCCTCCGCCGCCACCGCCTCCGAGTGGGACCGCGTCGCCGCGTGCGAGTCGGGCGGCAACTGGTCCATCAACACGGGCAACGGCTACTACGGCGGCCTGCAGTTCTCGGCCTCCACGTGGGCCGGCTACGGCGGCAAGGCGTACGCCGCGACCGCGAACAAGGCCTCCAAGTCGCAGCAGATAGCCATCGCCGAGAAGGTCCTCAAGGGCCAGGGCAAGGGCGCCTGGCCGGTCTGCGGCAAGGGCCTGTCCACCTCCTCGTACAAGGGCGGCGCCGCCGAGGCCCCCAAGCCGAAGGCGAAGCCCGAGGCGAAGAAGCAGCAGAAGGCCGAGCCGAAGAAGGAGACCAAGCGCTCCGAGGCCCCGGTCACCCGCTCCGAGCGCGCCCAGGCCCCGGCTCCGTCCAAGCCCGCGCCGAAGCCTGCCGCGCCGAAGCCTGCCGCGCCGAAGCCCGCCGCGCCGACGACCAGCGCCCCGAAGACCGGCAACGGCTCCTACGAGGTCAAGCCGGGCGACACCCTGGGCACCATCGCCGAGGCGAACGGCGTCAAGGGCGGCTGGCAGCAGCTCTTCGAGCTGAACAAGGACATCGTCTCGGACGCCGACCTGATCTTCCCGGGTCAGAAGCTGAAGCTCAGCTGAATCTCTCGGTAACCACCGACAGAGGGTCAGCAACACACGGGATCCCCACCGCCCGGCGCGTCTTCCCCTACGCGCCGGGCGGTGCCGTTTGTGCCGGTCGGGCCGAATGATCAAGATCCGTATGTCCCGGAAGACGGGTATTCGGACCCTTTTTCGTCCCAGGACCCGGGCGGTCGGGCGGCCGAGTCCCCGGATCCGGTTAGGCTCTAGGCGGCAAGGCCATCCCACGGCCTGACACGCCACCGCACACCCAGCGTCACATCCCAGAAGGAGATGCTCGTGCCGTCCATCGACGTCGTCGTAGCCCGGGAAATCCTGGACTCCCGAGGCAACCCCACGGTCGAGGTCGAGGTGGGCCTCGACGATGGCAGCACCGGCCGTGCTGCAGTACCGTCCGGCGCCTCCACCGGTGCATTCGAGGCCATCGAGCTCCGTGACGGTGACCCCAACCGTTACTTCGGCAAGGGTGTCGAGAAGGCCGTCCTGGCCGTCATCGAGCAGATCGGCCCGGAGCTCGTCGGCTACGACGCGACCGAGCAGCGCCTGATCGACCAGGCCATGTTCGACCTCGACGCCACCGACAACAAGGGCTCGCTCGGCGCCAACGCCATCCTCGGCGTGTCCCTCGCCGTCGCGCACGCCGCGTCCGAGGCCTCGGACCTCCCGCTCTTCCGCTACCTCGGCGGCCCGAACGCGCACCTGCTGCCCGTTCCGATGATGAACATCCTCAACGGTGGGTCGCACGCCGACTCCAACGTGGACATCCAGGAGTTCATGATCGCCCCGATCGGCGCGGAGTCCTTCTCCGAGGCGCTGCGCTGGGGTGCCGAGGTCTACCACACCCTCAAGAAGGTCCTGCACACCAAGGGCCTCTCCACCGGTCTCGGTGACGAGGGCGGCTTCGCCCCGAACCTGGAGTCCAACCGCGCCGCGCTCGACCTCATCGTCGAGGCCATCAAGCAGGCCGGCTACACCCCGGGCAAGGACATCGCGCTCGCGCTCGACGTCGCCGCGTCCGAGTTCTACAAGGACGGCAAGTACGAGTTCGAGGGCCAGTCCCGCTCGGCCGCCGAGATGACCGACTACTACGCCGAGCTCGTCGAGGCGTACCCGCTGGTCTCCATCGAGGACCCGCTGTTCGAGGACGACTGGGCCGGCTGGAAGACCATCACCGACCGCCTCGGCACCAAGGTCCAGATCGTCGGTGACGACCTGTTCGTCACCAACCCGGAGCGTCTGGCCCGCGGTATCGAGGAGGGCTCCGCGAACGCCCTGCTCGTGAAGGTGAACCAGATCGGTTCGCTGACCGAGACCCTCGACGCCGTCGAGATGGCCCAGCGCAACGGCTTCAAGTGCATGATGTCCCACCGCTCCGGTGAGACCGAGGACGTCACCATCGCCGACCTCGCCGTCGCCGTGAACTGCGGCCAGATCAAGACCGGCGCCCCGGCCCGCTCGGACCGCGTCGCCAAGTACAACCAGCTGCTGCGCATCGAGGAGATCCTCGACGACGCCGCGGTGTACGCGGGTCGCTCCGCCTTCCCGCGCTTCAAGGGCTGAACCGTCCTTTAGGGGCGCAAGCCTCCCTACGTCCCCGCACTCGGTCCCGTACCGTGTGCGGGGACGTAGTGCGTAGTGCGTACAGAGGGGAGGCGGGACCAATGGCCGGGAACCGGGACCGGTTCTCCACCTTCTCGACCGCGACGAGGCTCAAGCAGCTCGGCGAGCGGACCGCCGCACACGTCTACCGGTCGCAGTCGCGCCGCCAGGTCCGCCGCAGCCGGCTCACCGGCCGGGCCGCGCTGCTCGTGCTCGTCCTCTGTACGCTGGTCGTCGCCCTCGCGTATCCGATGCGCCAGTACGTGTCCCAGCGTTCGGAGATCGCGGAGCAGCAGCGGGCCGCCGACGACGCGCGCCGGCGCCTGGAGGAACTCCGGGACGAGAAGGCCCGCTGGCAGGACCCGGCCTACGCGGAGCAGCAGGCGCGCAAGCACCTGCACTTCCTGCGGCCGGGAGAGATCGGCTACATCATGAAGGACCCCGGGGCCGAGGCCGCGGAGCGGCACCGTACCGGACAGGCCGCTTCCGACCGCCCCTGGTACTCGAACGTCTGGGACGGCGTCGACAAGGCCGACCGCCCCGGCGACTGACGAGTACCGCACCCATCCACGAGAACGAAGAGACTTCCTCCAGGCATGCAGACGCCCCCGCCCCAGACCGACCGGACCGAGCCGACCGACGCGGACATCGAGGCGTTCGAGCAGCAGCTCGGCCGCCCGCCGCGCGGGCTCCGCGCCATCGCGCACCGCTGCCCCTGCGGTCAGCCGGACGTCGTCGAGACCGCCCCGCGGCTGCCCGACGGCACGCCCTTCCCGACGCTGTACTACCTGACCTGCCCGCGCGCGGCCTCCGCCATCGGCACGCTGGAGGCCAACGGCGTGATGAAGGAGATGCAGGCCCGGCTCGCCGAGGACCCGGAGCTCGCCGCCGCCTACCAGGCCGCGCACGAGGACTACATCCGGCGCCGCGACGCCATCGAGGTGCTCCAGGGCTTCCCGAGCGCCGGCGGCATGCCGGACCGGGTGAAGTGCCTGCACGTGCTGGTCGGCCACTCGCTGGCCGCCGGTCCGGGCGTGAACCCGTTCGGCGACGAGGCCCTCGCGATGCTGCCGCAGTGGTGGGCCAAGGGCGCCTGCGTCACCCCGTGCGCGCAGAAGGCGGAGCAGACGGCGGAGCAGGCGGGGGAGCGGGCGTGACCCGGGTCGCCGGCATCGACTGCGGTACGAACTCCATCCGCCTGCTCGTCGCGGACTGCGACCCCGCCACGGGCATGCTGGTCGAGCTGGACCGGCGGATGACGATCGTCCGCCTGGGCCAGGGCGTGGACAAGACCGGCCGGCTGGCTCCGGAGGCGCTGGAGCGCACCTTCGCCGCCTGCCGTGAGTACGCGGCCGTCATCAAGGAACTGGGCGCGGAGCGGGTGCGCTTCGTGGCCACCTCGGCCTCGCGCGACGCCGAGAACCGCGACGAGTTCGTCCGGGGCGTGCTGGACATCCTGGGCGTCGAGCCCGAGGTGATCACCGGCGACCAGGAGGCGGAGTTCTCCTTCACCGGCGCCACGCGCGAGCTCACCGGGCTGGACCACCTCGAACGGCCGTTCCTGGTCGTGGACATCGGCGGCGGCTCGACCGAGTTCGTGGTCGGCGAGGAGCACGTGCGGGCCGCCCGCTCGGTCGACGTGGGCTGCGTGCGGATGACCGAACGCCACCTGGTGGTCGACGGGGTCGTCACGGACCCGCCGACGCCGGAGCAGATCGCCGCCATACGGGCCGACATCGAGGCCGCGCTGGACCTGGCGGCCGAGACGGTCCCGCTGGGCGAGGCCCGCACCCTGGTGGGCCTGGCCGGCTCGGTGACCACGGTGGCCGGCATCGCCCTCGGCCTTCCGGAGTACGACTCGTCGGCGATCCACCACGCCCGGATCCCTTACGAGCGGGTCCGCGAGGTCAGCGAGCGCATGCTGACGGCGACGCACGCCGAACGCGCGGCGATCCCGGTGATGCACCCGGGCCGGGTGGACGTCATCGGCGCGGGCGCGCTGGTCCTGCTGGCCGTCATGGAGCGCCTCGGCGCCTCGGAGGTCGTGGTCTCGGAGCACGACATCCTCGACGGCATCGCCTGGAGCTGCGTCCTCGATCCCGCGTGACCCGTGCCCCGGCCCTGTGGGAGACCCCGCAGGGTCAGGGCGGCGGGGGCCTGGGAATCGATGGGGAGGGCGGCCGGAATCCG
The DNA here is from genome assembly GCF_026339935.1 of Streptomyces sp. NBC_01551. Classification (NCBI taxonomy): domain Bacteria; kingdom Bacillati; phylum Actinomycetota; class Actinomycetes; order Kitasatosporales; family Streptomycetaceae; genus Streptomyces; species Streptomyces sp. NBC_01551. The sequence goes on along the minus strand of NZ_JAPEPX010000001.1, from coordinate 2,459,093 downwards.
GCGTTCCGCTGTTTCCGGGGGTTCGGGAGGGCCTTTACGGGGGTCTTAGGTGGCGTCGGGCAAAGAAGGTTCGTGAAGTTCTTCACAAGGAAAAGACGCCTGGCGGGTCACCCGAGGGGTGCTTCGGGGTCTTCCCGGGGTCATCGGGCCCCATTTGTGCGAGCGTTCGTGCGAATCGGGGAGGTCGCCGGGTCGCGTCGGTAGGTATCCACGAACCCGGTGGTCTACTCCGCTTTCAGCCCGTGTGGCCAGTTCAGGACGGGTGCACAACGACTCCCGTTACACGTTGGTTCCCGTTTCGCGCCATGACCTCGGTCACGTGGGCGGCGGAGTGTAGCAGAGGTGTTCCCACTCCTTGTGAAGGGGCTCACGAGCATCACCCCTGAGGGTGCTGGATACTCGTTGCATGAGCACCACGGAGCGTCCCAGGATCCTCGTTGTAGGAGGTGGGTACGTAGGCCTGTACGCAGCCAAGCGCATCATGAAGAAGATGCGCTACGGCGAGGCGACCGTCACGGTCGTCGACCCGCGCTCGTACATGACCTACCAGCCTTTCCTCCCCGAAGTGGCCGCAGGCAGCATCTCGCCTCGGCACGTCGTCGTCCCGCTGCGACGCGTGCTGCCCAAGGCTGAGGTTCTCACCGGCCGGGTCACGACCATCGACCAGGACCGCAAGGTCGCCGTCGTCACGCCGCTCGTCGGCGAGGCGTACGAGCTGCCCTTCGACTACCTGGTGATCGCGCTCGGCGCCGTCTCCCGCACCTTCCCGATCCCCGGCCTCGCCGAGCAGGGCATCGGCATGAAGGGCGTCGAAGAGGGCATCGGCCTGCGCAACCACGTACTCGAGCAGCTCGACAAGGCCGAGTCCACGACGGACGAGAACGTCCGCCGCAAGGCCCTGACCTTCGTCTTCGTCGGCGGCGGCTTCGCCGGTGCCGAGACGATCGGCGAGGTCGAGGACATGGCCCGCGACGCCGCGAAGTACTACACCACGATCAAGCGCGAGGACATGCGCTTCATCCTGGTGGACGCGGCCGACAAGATCCTTCCCGAGGTCGGCCCCAAGCTGGGCACCTGGGGCAAGGAGCACCTGGAGTCCCGCGGCATCGAGATCTACCTCTCGACCTCCATGGACTCCTGCGTCGACGGCCACGTCGTGCTGAAGAACGGCCTCGAGGTCGACTCCAACACCATCGTGTGGACCGCCGGCGTCAAGCCGAACCCGGCCCTGGCCCGCTACGGCCTGCCGCTCGGCCCCCGCGGCCACGTCGACACCGCCCCGACCCTTCAGGTCCAGGGCAGCGACTACATCTGGGCCGCCGGCGACAACGCCCAGGTCCCGGACGTCGCCTCCCGCAAGGCCGGCGTCGAGAACGCCTGGTGCCCGCCGAACGCCCAGCACGCGCTGCGCCAGGCCAAGGTCCTCGGCGACAACGTGGTCTCCGGCATGCGGGGCTTCCCGCAGAAGGAGTACAGCCACTCCAACAAGGGCGCTGTGGCGGGCCTCGGCCTCCACAAGGGCGTGGCGATGATCGTCATGGGCAAGATGAAGATCAAGCTCAAGGGCCGTCTCGCCTGGTACATGCACCGTGGCTACCACGGCATGGCCATGCCGACCTGGAACCGCAAGATCCGCGTCTTCGCCGACTGGACCCTCGGCATGTTCCTCAAGCGCGAGGTCGTCTCCCTCGGTGCTCTGGAGAGCCCGCGCGAGGAGTTCTACGAGGCCGCCAAGCCGGCGCCGGCCCCGGCCGCCGCCACCCCGGCCCAGAAGGCCAAGGCGTCCTGACCCGGCTCGTCCGGCAGGACCCGCGCACGACCCGCTAGACCCTGCACGACCCCGAAGGGGCCGCCCGCCATCCGTGGTGCGGGCGGCCTCTTCGGCGTGCCCGCACGAGTGGAGGCCACTCGTCCGCCGCGCCGCTGATTGCCCGGGGCCCCGGCGGGGTAGAGCCATGGGTCGGAGCCTTTCTGGAGGTGTGCGCCATGACCGACGCCGCGCCGCGGCTGGCCGTTGTTGCCGAGACCCTGCTGGGCGCTCCCCTGCCCGTGCGCATCCGGGCCTGGGACGGCAGCGAGGCCGGTCCACCCGGCGGGCCCGTTCTCGTGGTCCGCCGCCGCCGCGCGCTGCGCCGCGTGCTGTGGAAGCCGGGCGAGATGGGCCTGGCCCGCGCGTGGGTCGCGGGTGACATGACCGTGGAGGGCGACCTTTTCGCCCTGCTGGACCGGGTGGCGGGCCTGCTGTGGGAGCGCGGCCCGGACCCCGACGGCGCACCGGTCCCGGCCGCCGCCCCGCCGAGGCCGGCCGGGGGCCTCGCGCTGCTGCGCGACCCGGCGCGGCGGGCCGCCGTACGGGAGCTGCTCACGCTCGCCGGGCCGTGGCCGGCGCCCGCGCCGCCGCCCGAGGAGGCCGACCGGCGCGGCGGCACCCGCCACAGCAAGGGCCGCGACCGCCAGGCGATCAGTCACCACTACGACGTGGGCAACGAGTTCTACGAGCGGCTCCTGGGCCCCTCCATGGTGTACTCCTGCGCCTACTGGAGCCCCGGCGGCACCCTTGAGGACGCCCAGCGCGACAAACTCGACCTGGTCTGCCGCAAACTCGCCCTGGAGCCCGGCCAGCGGCTCCTCGACGTCGGCTGCGGCTGGGGCTCCATGGCCCTGCACGCCGCCCGCGCGTACGGCGTCCAGGTCACCGGCATCACCCTCTCGCGCGAACAGGCCGCGTACGCCCGCAAGAGAGCCGCCGAGGAGGGCCTGGCCGACCTGGTCGACATCCGGGTTCAGGACTACCGGGACGTCAAGGACGGCCCGTACGACGCCATTTCGTCCATCGGCATGGCCGAACACGTCGGAGCCGCCCGCTACCGGGAGTACGCCCGCACCCTGCACGGCCTGCTGCGCCCCGGCGGACGGCTGCTCAACCACCAGATCGCCCGGCCCCCGGAGGCCGACGAAGCGGCGTACCGCGTCGACGAGTTCATCGACGCCTACGTGTTCCCCGACGGGGAGCTCTCGCCGCTCGGCAGCACCGTCGGCGAGCTGGAGCGGGCCGGTTTCGAGGTCCGCGACGTGGAGGCGCTGCGCGAGCACTACGCGCTCACCCTGCGGGCCTGGGTTGCCCGGCTGGAGCGGCACTGGGAGGAGGCCGTCCGGCTCACCTCACCCGGGCGGGCCCGGGTGTGGCTGCTGTACATGGCGGCCAGCGCGCTCGGCTTCGAGCACAACCGGCTCGGCGTCAACCAGGTCCTCGCGGTGCGGCCCGCGGGGACGGGCCGGTCGGGGCTGCCGCTGCGGCTGCGCACCTGGGGCGCGCCGCCGCCCCCGTAGGGCCTGGGCGCTGCGGGCAACGGGAAGGGCCCCGGGGCGTGTTGCCCCGGGGCCCTTCCGTGTCCCTGCCCGTGTCTCTCGCAGGCCCGCTATTCGGTCTTGATGGCCGTCAGCATGTTCAGGCGGGCGGCGCTGCGGGCGGGCCACATGGCCGCCAGGACGCCGACCACGGCGGCGAGCAGGAGGAAGATCCCGATCCGGTCCCACGGGAGGATCAGCTCGTAGTTCGGCATGGACTTCGCCATGGTGGTGCCGACCGCCCAGGCGAGGAAGACGCCGATGGCGACGCCCAGGGCCGCTCCGAAGAGCGAGATCACCACGGCCTCAAGGCGGATCATGTTCTTAACCCGGCCCCGGTCGAGGCCGATCGCCCGCAGCATGCCGATCTCCTGGGTCCGCTCGAAGACGGACATCGCAAGGGTGTTGACCACGCCGAGCACCGAGATGATCAGCGCCATGCCGAGCAGGCCGTACATGACGTTCAGCATGGTGTTGATCATGCCGCCCATCTCGTTGCGCATGTCCTGCTGGGTGGCGACGTTGATGGCCGGGTTCTTGCCCAGGGCGTCGACGACCTTCTGCTGGCCGGCCTTGGACGCCCCGCCCTCGACGTTGACGTACACCTCGGAGACGGCGCTCTCATCGGTGTGCTGGGTGAGGATCTTGTCGTCGAGGACGTAGGGGGAGAGCAGGCCCTCCATGTCCTTGTAGACCGCGCCGACCTTGAGGGTTTCCTGCTTGCCGTCCTCGTACTTCACCTTGAGCGTGGAGCCGACGGCGAGCTTCTGGCTCTTCGCGGTCTTCTCGGCGACCAGGATCTCGCCCTTGCCGAGGGAGTCCACCGAGCCGCTGACGGTCTCGATGTTCAGCAGCTGGCCGATGGCGGCCGGGTTGACGCCGGAGGCGGACCGGAAGTCGTCGCCGACCATGAAGTAGCCGGCCGTCTGCGGGGAGACCGCCTTGATGCCGGGGGTCTTGGTGAGGGTCTCGGCCACCGACTTGTCGAGGTAGCCCATGCCGCCGGCCATGGAGACCTTGTAGTCGGCCTTGAGCTTCTCGGTGCTCATCCGGTCGACGACCTTGCCCACGGTGATGCCGAGCACCGACAGGGTGGTGACCAGGGTCAGGCCGATCGCCAGGGAGGCGGCGGTGACGGCGGTGCGGCGCGGGTTGCGGACGGCGTTCTGGGAGGCCAGCTTGCCGGGGATCCCGAACACCTTCTGCAGCAGCGGGCGGACGGCCCCGATGACCGGCTTGGACAGCAGCGGCAGCAGCACGATCATGCCGATGAGCATGAAGAAGGCGCCCGCGCCGATGGTCATGCGGCCGGTGTCGCCGCCCGTGGACACGCCCATCATGACCAGGCCGATGCCGAGGACGCTGATGATCGAGCCGATGACGTTGCGCACGACCAGCGACTTCGCGGTGGCCGGCAGGTGGGCGCTGCCCATGGCGGCGACCGGGGCGATCCGGCCGGTGCGCCAGGCGGGCAGCACCGCGGCGATCGTGGTGACCAGGATGCCGATGACCAGGGCCGCGATGATCGTGCCCGGGGCGATCACGATGTCGCCGCCCGGGAGCTTGGCGCCGAAGGAGCCGATCACGGAGCGCATGGCGACCGCCAGGCCGATGCCGCTGATCAGGCCGACGACGGCGGACACGGCGCCGACGACCAGGGCCTCGGCGAGCACCGAGCGCATGACCTGGCCGCGGTTGGCGCCGACGGCGCGCAGCAGGGCCAGCTCCTTGGTGCGCTGGGTGACCAGCATGGTGAAGGTGTTGTAGATCAGGAAGATGCCGACGAAGAGCGAGATGCCGGCGAAGACGAGCAGCATGGTGCCCATCTGGCCGAGGCCCTCCTCGATGTCCTTGGCCTGCTTCGCGGCGAGGGCCGCGCCCGTCTGCGCCTTGGTGTGCTTGCTGTCGACCAGCGGCTCGATGTCGGACAGCAGCTTGTCGGCGGAGGTGCCGTCCTTGGCCGCGACCGACATCTCCTGGAAGTAGCCGGGCTTGAGGTAGAGCTCCTGGGCGACCTTGGTCTCGAAGAGCACCAGGCTGCCGCCGGCCTGGACGGCACCGTCCTCGGTGGTGAAGACACCGGCGAGGGAGTACTCCTTGACCGGGCCGTTGGTCGCGACGCGGACCTTGTCGCCCACCTTGTACTTGCCCGTGTCCGCGGTCGCCTTGTCGAGCGCGATCTCGTCGGCCTTGGCCGGCCCGGCACCCTGGACGAAGCTGTAGCGCGGGTTCTTGCCGTCCTTGACGGGCGTGTAGTTGGCGCCCTGGTTGGACCAGCCGGCGCCGATCAGCTTGCCGTTCTCGTCGCCGACGCCGGCGAAGCCGGTGACGCGTCCGGAGACGGAGTCGACGCCCGGGAGCGCCTTGACCTTGTCGAGGGTGGCCTGGCTCAGGCCCGGCTCGCCCTCCTTCTCGCCCTGGTCGTTGCGGCCCTGGCCGTACGAGGTGACGGAGACGGCCACGCCCGCGTAGTCCTTGGCGGACTGGCCGGAGAGGGACTTCTTGAGGGTGTCGGTGAAGACGAGGGTGCCTGAGACGAAGGCGACGCCGAGGGTGACGGCGAGCACCGTCATCAGCAGCCGGGCCTTGTGCGCGAGGACGTTGCGCAGGGCTGTACGGAACATGGGATTCGAGTCCTGGGGCTGGAAGTCTGGAGGAGGGCTGGGGAGGTGTCCCGGGTCAGCTGGTGCGGCCCTTGGCGTCGAAGGCCTTCATGCGGTCGAGCACGCCGTCGGCGGTGGGGCTGAGCATCTCGTCGACGATCCGGCCGTCGGCGAGGAAGATGACGCGGTCCGCGTAGGAGGCGGCGACCGGGTCGTGGGTGACCATCACGACGGTCTGGCCGAGCTCGCGGACGGAGTTGCGCAGGAAGCCGAGGACCTCGGCGCCGGAGCGGGAGTCGAGGTTGCCGGTGGGCTCGTCGCCGAAGATGATCTCGGGGCGGGAGGCCAGGGCGCGGGCCACGGCCACGCGCTGCTGCTGGCCGCCGGAGAGCTGGGTCGGGCGGTGGCCGAGGCGGCCGGAGAGGCCGACCATCTCGATCACGTTGTCCAGCCACTGCTGGTCGGGCTTGCGGCCGGCGATGTCCATGGGCAGCGTGATGTTCTCCAGGGCCGTCAGGGTCGGCAGCAGGTTGAAGGCCTGGAAGATGAAGCCGATCTTGTCCCGGCGCAGCTGGGTCAGCTGCTTGTCCTTGAGGGTGCCCAGCTCGGTCTCGCCGATGCGGACGGAGCCGGCGGAGAAGGTGTCCAGGCCCGCGACGCAGTGCATCAGCGTGGACTTGCCGGAGCCCGAGGGGCCCATGATCGCGGTGAACTGGCCCTGCGCGAAGTCGACGGAGACGTTGTCCAGGGCGACCACCTGGGTCTCGCCCTGGCCGTACACCTTGGAGAGCTGGGTGGCGCGGGCGGCCACGGCCTGGGTGGTGTGCGGGGCGTAGTTCATGGTGGTCACAGGGGGGACTCCTGTCGAGCGGGGCGGCCGCGGACTGCGGACTTGCGGGACGTATCCATCCTCACGGCGCCCCTACCCCCTCCGGATCAGCCGAGGTGCCCGTTCTCCGGCCCACTGGAGTCTGACCGGGAGGCGGTTCGCCTCCTCCTTTGGTATGACATGAGCCCCGAGAAGCGGCGCGCGGCGGCCGGGGTGGCCCGGGGTGGCGCGCGGGTGGCGCCAGAGGTGGCGCGGCGCCTGTGCGGGCCATCGAAATTACGTCATTCCCATGTCGCCGGTGATCGTCGGCGAGGGGCGCCCAGAACGGGCCGACCCCGTGTTCTTGTGTCTGATGAACCCTCAGGCGCCAATAAAATCAGACAACATCGGATTGACGGCCGAACCGCCGAGTAGGTGTTCCGGATAGGCTCGACGCAGCGTTCATGGCTTTTACGCGGGGGCTGCTGGGCCTTGCCCGGATGGTGGAATGCAGACACGGCGAGCTTAAACCTCGCTGGCCTTCGGGCCGTGCCGGTTCAAGTCCGGCTTCGGGCACTCCCGCAGCGCCCCTTTAATCCTCTGTGGCTTCGCCGCGCCTTCTCCTAAGATCCTCCTCCAGCAGTAGGGTGCTTTCTTTGCGAGCGCATTACTCTTGTGGCAAGGCTGCGCACGGTGGCCATGGAGGAGTGAGATGAGGAGCAGTAACCCGGTCTTCTCGCGACGGGGGTTCAGCCGCGACGCCGGCGGCTACGCGGGCTTCGGCGCGCAGCACCAGGCGCAGCAGGCCGGGGCCGCGACCAACCCGTACGCGACGAACCCTTACGCGACCGACGCGGCGACGGGCATGCCGCAGGCTCCGGCCCGCGGCAGTGTGATGACGATCGACGACGTCGTGAGCCGTACGGCCATGACGCTCGGCACCGTGATCCTGACGGCGACGCTCGCCTGGATCGCGCTGCCCGTCGACCCCGCGAACATCAACAAGTCGTACGGCATCGCCATCGGCGCCGCGCTCGTCGCGTTCGTCCTGGCGATCGTCCAGTCCTTCAAGGCCAAGGCCGCGCCGGCGCTGATCATCGGCTACGCCGCCTTCGAGGGCGTCTTCCTCGGTGTCATCAGCGCGGCCGTCAGCACCTACATCGGCGACGGTGTGGTCATCCAGGCCGTGCTCGGCACCATGTGCGTCTTCGCGGGCGTGCTCTTCGCGTACAAGATGCGCTGGATCCGCGTCACCCGCCGCTTCTACGGCTTCGTGATGGCCGCCGCCGTGGGCTTCATGCTGCTCATGCTGGCGAACCTGCTGTTCTCGGTGTTCGGCGGCGGTGACGGCCTCGGCTTCCGCAGCGGTGGCCTCGGCATCCTCTTCGGCGTCATCGGCATCATCCTGGGCGCCTGCTTCCTCGCCCTCGACTTCAAGCAGGTCGAGGACGGCGTGACCTACGGCGCCCCGCGCGAGGAGGCGTGGCTGGCGGCCTTCGGCCTCACCATGACCCTGGTGTGGATCTACCTGGAGATGCTGCGGCTCTTCTCGATCCTCTCCGGCGACGACTAGCCGTACCGGCGCACCGCCGTCCGGCATGGGGAAGGCCCCGCGAGCACACCGCTCGCGGGGCCTTCCCGCGTCTGGAGGGTCACGGGTCGGGGGCAGGGGATCGGGGGTCGGTCGGGACGCGGGGCTCAGCCGAACTTTCTCGCGGCCCTGCGCAGGTCGTACTCGTGGATGATCGCCTTGGCCTGGCCGTACGACAGTTCGTGCGCGCCGCGCAGCCAGCTGACCTTCTCCTCGAACCGGACGAGGGAGGGGCCGTCGTCCACGGTGCGGAGCCAGTCGGACACTTCACGACCGGTGGTCAGGGGGATTCTGTCGATCATGTTGCGGTGGGTCTGCTCGGAGAACTCTACGGACATGGGCGCCTCCGGAGGTATCGCCGTGCTGTTCTCTTCACGCCACCGTGCCGGAGAGTTCGCCCGTTGGCAATGGTGCCCGGGCGGCGCGTAAGGTCGGCCGGGTGCTTGATACTTCGCCCCTGACCGCCGTCGTGGAACGTTTCGCCGACCGGCTGCGGTCCGCGCCCCAGAGCCGGCTCCAGCGCGGCGCCGCCGCCGAGGCGCTGGAGGTGGCCCGGGAGCTCTCCGTACGGGCGCAGCGGCTGGAAGACCCGGACGCGGCGGCCGGCCCGCGGCTGATGCCGGACGCCGGGATCTTCGTCGTGGGGGATCAGCTGGTGGTCGCGGGGCAGGACCTGGCCCACGCGCTGCGGGACAGCGCGAAGGCCCCGTCCGGGATGCTGGACGAGGCCGTGCGGCTGGTGGAGCGGGCGGAAGTCAGAGCGATGCGATGACGCGGTCCGCGAGGATGTAGACGTTGCTCTCGGGGTCCTCGGAGTCACCGCAGGAGAAGGTCAGCGCGTAGGCGCCGGAAATGCCCGAGCCGCCCAGCAGGACCGGCGCGGTGCCCGAGCGCAGGGCCTCGGCGAGGCGCTCCGCGGTCTCGCGGTGTCCCGGGGTCATGCACAGCGTGGTGCCGTCGGTGAAGACGTACACGTCCAGGGTGCCCAGCGGGCCCGGGCGGACGTCCGCGAGGGCCGTACGGGCCTCCGCGAGCTCCTCCAGGCGGCTGACCGTGCGCTCGTGGTCGGCGCCCGGGTGCGAGGCCTGTACGGGGACGAAGTCGGGGTGCGAGGGGTGGCGCCGGCGGGCGGCGGCCAGCTCGGCCGAGTCCTCCGGGTACACCGGGTAGTCGTCGAGCTCCTCGCCCAGCACGGGCTCCAGGCCGACCATGTCCGCCTGCCGGGGCAGGAAGACCGGGCTGTCCTCGCCCAGGCCGGTCAGCCCGCCCAGCAGGGAGGGCGCGTCGGCGGCGTCGCGGGCCTCCTGCGCGGCCCAGAAGGCCCGCGCCTCGGCCAGCTCGCGCTCGCGCTCCTCGGCCAGGGCCTCGGCCACGGCGGCTCGTATCTCGGCGGCGGGGGATTCCACGGCGCTGCGGGCGTGCGGGACGGCGGCGCCGCGCGGGCGGGCCGACACCGACAGGTCACCGCGCAGGGCGGTGACCTGCTTGCGCAGTCCGTGGACGGCGTGCAGAGCAGCAGCGCCCACGGCCGTGGCAGCGGCCGTGGTCAGCAGCAGGGCAAGAGACATGGCGCTCACTGACTAACTCCTGGTTGATTCGATCCCCCGACTTCCTACATCAGCTTGACCCGACCTGGGAATGGCATGCAGTGCATTACGTCATGAATTGGACAGGTCTTTCGTCCTGGGACGTCTGAGTGCATGCCGTCTGACCTGGGCAAATGCCGATCCCCCAGGACAAAGGTCACATCCTGGGGGAGATTCGGTCACAGGTCGGCCGCGACGGGATTAGATCCGGCGTCAGTACGGCGCAAGGGATCGAGCGGATTCCCTTGTGGCGTCTGGCCTCCGGTCTTGATCGCTTCGGTCAGGGGCGATCAAACCGGCTGAAACCCGGCGCGGGCCGGGTCCGGACCGGTCGCCGCCTCAGCTGAGGCGCTCGATCACCATGGCCATGCCCTGGCCGCCGCCCACGCACATGGTCTCCAGACCGAACTGCTTGTCGTGGAACTGCAGGCTGTTGATCAGGGTGCCGGTGATGCGGGCACCGGTCATCCCGAAGGGGTGACCGACGGCGATGGCCCCGCCGTTGACGTTCAGCTTCTCCAGCGGGATCTCCAGGTCGCGGTAGGACGGGATGACCTGGGCCGCGAACGCCTCGTTGATCTCGAACAGGTCGATGTCGCCGACGGTCAGGCCCGCCCGCTTCAGTGCCTGCTTGGACGCCTCGACCGGGCCCAGTCCCATGATCTCGGGGGAGAGGGCGGTGACGCCGGTGGAGACGATCCGCGCCAGCGGGGTCAGGCCCAGCTCCCGCGCCTTGGTGTCGCTCATGATGACCAGCGCGGCGGCGCCGTCGTTGAGCGGGCAGCAGTTGGCGGCCGTGACCAGGCCGTCGGGACGGAAGACCGGCTTCAGACCCTGGACGCCCTCCAGCGTGACCCCGGCGCGCGGGCCGTCGTCCGCGGAGACGACGGTGCCGTCCGGGGTCGTGACCGGGGTGATCTCGCGGGCCCAGAAGCCGTTCTTGATGGCCTCTTCGGCGAGGTTCTGCGAGCGCACGCCGAACTCGTCCATGTCCTGGCGGGTCACGCCCTTGAGGCGGGCCAGGTTCTCCGCGGTCTGCCCCATCGCGATGTACGCGTCGGGGACGAGGCCGTCCTCGCGCGGGTCGCGCCAGGAGGAGCCCTCGCTCTGCGCGACGGCGGCCGTACGGGCCTCCGCGTCGGCGAAGAACGGGTTGTGGGTGTCCGGCAGGCCGTCCGAGGAGCCCTTCACGAACCGGGAGACCGTCTCGACGCCCGCGGAGATGAAGACGTCGCCCTCGCCCGCCTTGATGGCGTGCAGCGCCATCCGGGAGGTCTGGAGCGAGGAGGAGCAGTAGCGGGTGATCGTGGTGCCGGGCAGGTAGTCCATGCCCATCTGCACGGCCACGATGCGGGCCAGGTTGTGGCCCTGCTCGCCGCCGGGCAGGCCGCAGCCGAGCATCAGGTCGTCGATGTCGCGCGGGTCCAGCTCCGGGACCTTGGCGAGGGCGGCCTGGATGATCGTCGCGGTCAGATCGTCCGGCCGGACGTCCTTGAGGGACCCCTTGCCGGCGCGCCCGATGGGAGAGCGGGCGGTCGAAACGATGACGGCTTCGGGCATCGGGGCTCCAAGGGGGTTGAGTTGCGGCTCTTACCGGGACCGCATGCGAAGTTACCGGCCCGTACCGTCGAGGTCACCGGCCTTGGCGTGTGATGAGGGTCGCTTCGGCGCGTCCCCGGCCCGCGCCGGGTCCTGCACCGGGCCCTGTGCCGGGCCCCGCGACGGGTCCTCGGGGGGCGCGTCGGCGGGCGGCTCCTCGTGGTCTGCCTCGTGGTCTCCCGGCTGGCCGATCTCCGGCCCGCTGGGCATCCGCCGGCGCCGCCGGTGCTTGAGCAGGGCCCAGGGGGCGCGGGCGGCCGTGACCTCCGTACCCGCCTGTCCGGCGGCCGCGGACGCCGCCTTGGCCACGGGGAGCATGTCCTCGTCGCGGGTGTGGTCCAGCCGGTCGGACTCCGGCCAGACGCCGAGCACGGCGCACACGGTGGGCAGGACGGCCATCGCGGCGGTCGCGTACCCCTCGGCGGAGGGGTGGTAGGAGTCCGGGCCGAACATCTCGCGCGGGTTCGCGGCGAACTCCGGGCCGAGCAGGTCGCCCATGGAGACCGTACGGCCGCCCAGCGCGACCACGCCGATCGTCTGGGCGGCGGCCAGCTGGCGCGAGACGCGGCGGGCCATCCAGCGCAGCGGCTGGTAGACGGGCTCGATCGTCCCCAGGTCGGGACAGGTGCCGACCACGACCTCGGTGCCCGCCAGGCGCAGCCTGCGCACGGCGGCGGTGAGGAGGCGGACCGACTGGGTCGGCGGCATCCGGCGCGTCACGTCGTTCGCGCCGATCATGATCACCGCCACATCCGGGGGCGGGGTGCCATCCTGGAGGAGGACGCCCGCCTGTCTGTCGAGGTCGTCCGACATCGCTCCCGAGAGGGCCACGTTGCGCAGCTCCACGGGCCGCTCGGCCACCGCCGCGAGGCCGGAGGCCAGCAGGGCGCCCGGGGTCTGTCTCGCCCGTCTCACGCCCAGCCCGGCGGCCGTGGAATCGCCCAGCATGGCCAGCCGCAACGGGCCCGGGCTCAGTTCCGGCCCGCCGAACTCGCTCCCGTACAGGCCGTCGGCGCGCGGCGGATCCGGCAGCCCGCTCCCCACCGTCCGCTTCGCGAACTGCAGCTCGGCCACCACCACGCCGACTGCGGCGACCCCGATGAGTCCGATCCCGCCACCGCCGTACGCCGCTCCCGCCGCGATCCGGCGGGCCGTCCTCGCTCTGGACACCCTGCGGGCCACCTCGCTTCCCTGCCTGGCCTCGATGAGCTACCTGCCCCGTAGTGCCGGTCGGCCAATCCCTTTCCGCATACTCTGGCCGGACCTCCCGGAGAACCCGTGGAGTCCCCTCCTTGGAGAACATGGTGCAATTCCACGACTCGATGATCAGCCTCGTCGGCAACACCCCGCTGGTGAAGCTCAACCGTGTGACCGAAGGCCTCCAGGCCACCGTGCTCGCGAAGGTCGAGTACTTCAATCCCGGCGGTTCGGTGAAGGACCGGATCGCCGTTCGGATGATCGAGGCGGCCGAGCAGAGCGGAGCCCTCAAGCCCGGCGGCACCATCGTGGAGCCGACCAGCGGCAACACGGGTGTAGGACTCGCCATCGTGGCCCAGCAGAAGGGCTACAAGTGCATCTTCGTCTGCCCTGACAAGGTGTCCATGGACAAGATCAACGTGATGCGCGCGTACGGAGCCGAGGTCGTGGTCTGCCCGACCGCCGTCGACCCGGAGCACCCGGACTCGTACTACAACGTCTCCGACCGCCTCGCGCGCGAGCCCGGCGCCTGGAAGCCCGACCAGTACAGCAACCCGAACAACCCCCGTTCGCACTACGAGACCACCGGTCCCGAGCTGTGGGACCAGACGGACGGGAAGATCACCCACTTCGTCGCGGGCGTCGGCACGGGCGGCACGATTTCGGGTACGGGCAACTACCTCAAGGAGGTGTCCGGCGGCACGGTCAAGGTCATCGGCGCCGACCCCGAGGGCTCGGTCTACTCCGGCGGCTCGGGCCGTCCGTACCTGGTCGAGGGCGTCGGCGAGGACTTCTGGCCGACCGCCTACGACCCGAACGTGACGGACGAGATCATCGCGGTGTCCGACAAGGACTCCTTCCAGATGACCCGCCGCCTCGCCAAGGAGGAGGGCCTGCTCGTCGGCGGCTCCTGCGGCATGGCGGTCGTCGCGGCGCTGAAGGCCGCCGAGGGTCTCGGCCCGGACGACGTGGTCGTCGTCCTGCTGCCGGACAGCGGCCGCGGCTACCTCAGCAAGATCTTCAGCGACGAGTGGATGGCTGGACACGGCTTCCTGGAGGAGGCCGGCCCCGCCGCGCGCATCGGCGACGTGCTGAACGACAAGGAGGGCGGCATCCCCTCCCTGGTCCACATGCACCCCGAGGAGACGGTGGGCGAGGCCATCGAGGTGCTGCGCGAGTACGGCGTCTCGCAGATGCCGATCGTCAAGCCGGGCGCGGGCCACCCGGACGTGATGGCGGCCGAGGTCATCGGCTCGGTGGTGGAGAAGGAGCTGCTGGCGGCGCTGTTCGCGCAGCGGGCCGCGCTGACGGACCCGCTGGAGAAGCACATGAGCTCGCCGCTGCCGCAGGTCGGCTCGGGCGAGCCGGTGTCGGAGCTGATGTCGGTGCTGGGCGAGGCGGACGCGGCGATCGTGCTGGTCGAGGGCAAGCCGACCGGTGTGGTCAGCCGGCAGGACCTGCTGGCGTTCCTGGCGAAGGCGCCGAAGTAGCCGGACCGGCCGGGCTGCCTAAGCGGCCGAAGCAGCCGAAGCAGCCGAAGTAGCCGTTCAAACGGTACGGGCCCGACATGTGGCGGCAGCACCGGCTTAACACGGCTCCTGCACAGTGGTGGTTGTCGGCGGGGATGCCCCGGATGCCTCCCCGGCCGACACCACCGACTGGCGTCGGCGTGACTCCGGAGCGGCTCCCGGACCGTGTTGGACGCCGTTGGACGCGGACGGCCCTGACCCGGCCCGTGTCCTTCGCGGGGACCGCCGTCGTCCCGCCCCCGGGCAACCGGGGTGCGGCGGTCCCCGCCGTTTTCTTTTCCCGGGGCCGGACGCGGCGGGCCGCCGCGTCCGGCCACGTCAGTCCTGCGGGGAGTGGGTCCGGTTCCGGTCGCGCAGCGACCTGGCGTGGATGAAGTTGACGCCCACGATGCCGGCCCAGACCACCAGCAGGCCGCTCAGGTGGGCGTGGGCCGCGCCGATCGCGGTCAGGGGGATCGCCAGGACCAGGGTGACGACGGCGAAGCCGAAGCGTTCGGCGAAGGTGCCCGCGCCCGGCGGGCCGGAGACCGCGCCGCCGCGCGCGGCGACGAGGCGTTCCTCCGCCAGGCGGCGGCGGACCTGGGTGTCGACCCGTTCGACGAAGGACTCCACCAGCGCGGACTCGTACTCGGGGCCCAGCTCGCGCCGCGCGTCCAACGCGGCGTCGAGGTCCCGCTTCAGTTCTTGGCGCTCCATGGCGTCAGCGTAGGAAGCGGGCGGGGCCGCCGCACTGGGGGTAGCCCCCGTCTCTCCCCGTGTCCCGTCTCGCGGAGCGGCCACGCGCTTGCCGTCCTGCATAACCGCATGCAGAGTGCTCCGTAAGTGAATATTCACCGGGACGGGGACGGAGGGGACGGGATGAGCGACAGCCCGGCCGCGCGGCTGCAGAAGCTGTTCGAGGGGCACCGGCTGACACCCACCCAGCGGCGGATCGCACACTGCATGGTGCGCGGGGCGGCGGAGGTGCCGTTCCTGTCGAGCGTGGAGCTCGCGGAGCTGGCGGGGGTCAGCCAGCCGTCGGTGACCCGGTTCGCGGTGGCGCTCGGCTTCGACGGGTACCCAGCGCTGCGCAGGCACCTGCGCGAGGTGGCCCCCGCCGAGCGCCCGGAGGCCGCCGGCGAGGACGCGTACAACGAGTACCAGCAGGCCGTCCAGGGCGAGATCGAGAACCTGCGCCGGCTGTCGGCCATGCTCGCCGACCCCGCCCCGGTCCAGGAGGCCGGCCGGGTGCTCGCCGGGTCGAGGCCGCTGCCGGTGCTCGGGCTGCGCGCGGCGTCCTCGCAGGCGCGCGGGTTCGCGTACTTCGCCGCCAAGGTGCATCCGGACGTACGCCTCCTCGACGAGGGCGGCTCGATGCTCGCCGACCGGATCGACGCCTGTGTCGCGGCCGGCGCCTCCGCGCTGCTGTGCTTCGCGCTGCCCCGGCACCCCCGGGAGGTCGCCGAGGCCCTGGAGCACAGCCGCGCGGCCGGGCTGACGGTCGTCACCGTCGCGGACTCGGCGTTCGCCCCCGTGGCCCGCCACTCGGACCTGCTGATCCCGGCGCCCGTCGGGACCGGGCTGGCCTTCGACACGGCCTGCGCGCCGATGCTGCTCGGCCGGGTGCTGCTGGAGGCCATGGCGGACGCCCTGCCGGACGCCCAGGCCCGCCTGGAGGCCTTCGACGCCCGGGCCGCGGCGCGCGGGCTGTTCGTGGAGTAGGGCGCCGGCCGCGGCGTCGCGGCGGGGGGCGCCGACCCCGGACCCCGGGTTCGGCCGGGTTCGCCGGGCCGGGTCCGCGGGGTCAGAGCAGCGCGTCGCGGAGGGCGGCTCCGGCCTCCGCGGTCAGGGCGGACAGCGACTGCGCCGGGCGGGCCAGGGCGAAGCGGACCGCGCCCGAGGGGGTCGTGGTGAAGCCGTGGACCGCCGGGCGCGGGAGGCTGTTGTAGCCGTAGTGGGCCGTGAAGAAGTACGCGCCCGTGTCCGGGACCGCGATCAGGTCGCCCGGGGCCAGCTCCGGCAGCTCCCGGGCCGTGGCCAGCAGGTCGCCCGCGAAGCAGGCCGGGCCCGCGATGTCCTGGGCGACGGGCGGGCCCGTCTTCGGGGCGCCCTTCGCGTCGTACGGCAGGATCCGCAGCGGCCACGCCTGGGGCGCGTAGACCGTACGGGTGGCCAGCTGGACCCCCGCGTGCGTGAGCGCGATCGGGCGGCCCCCGGTGGTCTTCGTGTACTCGACCCGTGAGAGCACCAGCCCGTGCTTGGCCAGCAGGGACCGGCCGAACTCCGTCACCAGGCCGTAGCGGCCGCGGAACAGGGCCGGGGCGGCCGCGCGCAGGGCCGCCACGTACTGCGCGTACGTCGGCGCCGAGGCGTCCGACGTGAAGTTCACCGGCAGGCCGCCGCCGATGTCGAGGGTGTCGACCTGGCGGCGCCCGGCCGCCGCGTTGATCTCCTCGGCCAGGGCGTGCAGTTCCCGTACGCCTTCGGCGATCAGGGACAGCGGGACGCCCTGGGAGCCCGAGTGGGTGTGCAGCCGGGTGAGCCACGGTCGTTCCAGGAAGGCCCGTACGAGCCACTCGCGCGCCCCCGGATCGCGCAGCGCGACCCCGAACTTCGAGGTCGCGGTGGCGGTGGAGAGGGCGTCGATGGCGCCGGCGCCCGTCTGCGGGTTGATCCGGATCCCGACGGGCGAGGCGGTGGTCGAGGCGGCGACGAGCGCGTCCAGGCGTTCCAGTTCCTGCCGGCTGTCGGCGTTGACGGCGATCCCGAGGGCCAGCGCCTCGCGCAGTTCGGCCGCGGTCTTGGCGGGGGAGTCCAGCACGGTGCGGTCCGGCGCCACCCCCGCAGCCCGGGCCAGCGCCAGCTCGCCGGGGCTGGCCACCTCGCAGCCGAGCCCGGCCTCCGCGAGCAGCCGCAGCACGGGGACCAGCGGTGCGGCCTTGACCGCGAAGGCGTGCAGCACCGGGGTGCCGGGCGGCAGCGCGGCCGAGAAAGCGGCGGTCAGGGCGCCTGCCGAGGCCCGGATTCCGGCCACGTCCAGCAGGCAGACCAGCGGCTCCGTCCCCTCCGTACCGCCCACCAGGCCCTGCTCGACGGCGGCCCGTACGGCCAGGTCCCGGCGGGCGGCGGCGTCCGCCGCGTCCGCCGCCGTGTGCGTCTCGTCAGCCATGCGGAAAAGCCAATCACCCGGCGCGTCCGCCCGCAGCTGTTGACTGGATCTATTCAGGGAGCGAGGATGTGAATAGATTGACCAACATCGGAGGAGGCACCGCCATGTCAGGACCCCGCCCCGTACGGGCAGCGCGAGGCACGCAGCTCAGCACCCTGGGATGGCAGCAGGAGGCCGCCCTGCGGATGCTCCAGAACAACCTGGACCCCGAGGTCGCCGAGCACCCCGACAAGCTGGTCGTCTACGGCGGCACCGGCAAGGCCGCGCGCGACTGGCGCTCCTTCGACGCGATGGTGCGCACGCTGCGGACCCTCAAGCAGGACGAGACCATGCTCGTCCAGTCCGGCCGCCCGGTCGGCGTGATGCAGACCCACGAGTGGGCCCCGCGCGTCCTGCTCGCCAACTCCAACCTGGTCGGCGACTGGGCCAACTGGGAGGAGTTCCGGCGCCTGGAGGCCCTCGGCCTCACCATGTACGGCCAGATGACCGCCGGTTCCTGGATCTACATCGGCACCCAGGGCATCCTGCAGGGCACGTACGAGACCTTCGCGGCCGTCGCGGCCAAGAAGTTCAACGGCACCCTCGCGGGCACCATCACCCTCACCGCCGGCCTCGGCGGCATGGGCGGCGCCCAGCCGCTGGCCGTGACGATGAACGACGGCGTCGCGATCTGCATCGACGTCGACCCGCGCGCCATCGAGCGCCGCATCGAGCACCGCTACCTCGACGTCAAGGCCGACAACCTGGCGCACGCGCTCCAGCTCGCCGTCGAGGCCCGCGACGCCCGCAAGCCGCTCTCCATCGGCCTCCTCGGCAACGCGGCCGAGCTGCTGCCGCAGATGCTCGCCGAGGGCGCCCCGATCGACATCGTCACGGACCAGACCTCCGCGCACGACCCGCTGGCCTACCTCCCGATCGGCGTCGACTTCGACGACATGGCCTCCTACGCGGCCGAGAAGGCCGCCGACTTCACCCAGCGGGCCCGCGAGTCGATGGCCAAGCACGTCGAGGCCATGGTCGGCTTCATGGACGCCGGCGCCGAGGTCTTCGACTACGGCAACTCCATCCGCGGCGAGGCCCAGCTGGCCGGCTACGACCGCGCCTTCGACTTCCCCGGCTTCGTCCCGGCCTACATCCGGCCGCTGTTCTGCGAGGGCAAGGGCCCGTTCCGCTGGGCGGCGCTGTCCGGCGAGGCCTCGGACATCCACAAGACCGACAAGGCGATGCTCGAACTCTTCCCGGAGAACGAGTCCCTGCACCGCTGGATCAAGATGGCGGGCGAGCGCGTCCACTTCCAGGGCCTGCCGGCGCGCATCTGCTGGCTCGGCTACGGCGAGCGCGACAAGGCGGGCGAGCGCTTCAACGAGATGGTGGCCGACGGCACCCTGGCCGCCCCGCTGGCCATCGGCCGCGACCACCTCGACTGCGGCTCCGTCGCCTCCCCGTACCGCGAGACCGAGGCCATGCTCGACGGCTCCGACGCGATCGCCGACTGGCCGCTGCTGAACGCCATGGTCAACGTCGCCTCCGGCGCCTCCTGGGTCTCCATCCACCACGGCGGCGGCGTCGGCATGGGCCGCTCGATCCACGCGGGCCAGGTCACCGTCGCCGACGGCACCAAGCTCGCCGGCGAGAAGATCCGCCGCGTCCTCACCAACGACCCCGGCATGGGCGTCATCCGCCACGTCGACGCCGGCTACGACATCGCCGAGTCGGTGGCCGACGAGCGCGGCGTCCGCGTCCCCATGCGCGAGGGCGACGACGCGTGAGCGACAACCCCGCAGGGGCGGCCTCGTTCCACACCATGTGGGACGAGCTCGCCCCCATCGGCCGCCACGCGGACACCGGCGGGTACCGCCGCTACGCGTGGACCGGCGCCGACGCCGACTGCCGGACCTGGTTCCAGGCACAGGCCGAGGCCCGCGGCCTCACGTACGAGACCGACCGCAACGGCAACCAGTGGGCCTGGCTCGGCGACCCCCTCGCGGGCGACGCCGTCGTCACCGGCTCCCACCTGGACTCCGTCCCCGACGGCGGCGCCTTCGACGGCCCGCTCGGGGTGGTGTCCTCCTTCGCGGCCCTGGACGAGCTCCGCGGCAGGGGAGCGGAGTTCTCCAGGCCGCTGGCCATCACCAACTTCGGCGACGAGGAAGGGGCCCGGTTCGGCCTCGCCTGCGTCGGCTCCCGGCTCGCCGCCGGGCAGCTGACCAAGGAGAAGGCGTACGAACTGCGCGACGCCGACGGCATCCGGCTGCCCGAGGCCATGGAGGCCGCCGGGTACGACCCCGACGCCATCGGGGCCGACCCCGAACGCCTCGCCCAGATCGGCGCCTTCGTCGAACTCCACGTGGAACAGGGCCGGGCCCTGGACCTGTCCGGCGACCGCGTCGGCATCGCGTCCGCGATCTGGCCGCACGGCCGCTGGCGGTTCGACTTCCACGGCGAGGCCAACCACGCGGGCACCACCCGCCTGGTGGACCGCCGCGACCCGATGCTCACGTACGCGGCGACCGTCCTCGCGGCCCGCACCGAGGCGGCCCTCGCCGGGGCCGTCGCCACCTTCGGGAAGATCGCCGTCGAGCCCAACGGGGTCAACGCCATCCCCTCGCTGGTGCGCGGCTGGCTCGACTCCCGCGCCGCCGACCAGGCCACCCTCGACACCGTGGTCACCGCCATCGAGAAGGCCGCCCGCGAGCGCGCCGACCAGGACGGCATCGACCTCGCCATCGTCCGGGAGTCCTTCACCCCGGTCGTGGAGTTCGAGCACGCCCTGCGCGACGAGATGAACCGGATCCTGGGCGGGGCCGTCCCCGTCCTGGGCACCGGGGCGGGACACGACGCCGGAATCCTCTCCGCCGCCGTCCCGACCGCCATGCTGTTCGTACGGAACCCGACCGGCGTCTCCCACTCCCCGCGGGAGTTCGCCGCCGAGGACGACTGCGTGGCCGGCGTCCTCGCCCTCGCCGACGTACTGGAAGGCCTGGCATGCCGCTGACGACGTACTGGCTGGAGCACGCCTGGCTCGGCACGCACGTCGAGCCGGGCGTCGCCCTGGAGGCGGGCGAGGACGGCCGGATCGCAGCCCTGCGCACCGGGGCCGAGACCCCGCCGCCGGGGGCGCGGGTGCTGCGCGGGCTGACGGTCCCGGGTCTGGCGAACGCCCACTCCCACGCCTTCCACCGGGCGCTGCGCTCGGTGGTCCAGGTCGGCTCGGGCACCTTCTGGACCTGGCGCGACGTCATGTACAAGGTCGCCCAGAACCTCACCCCCGACAGCTACTTCGCGCTGGCCCGGGCCGTGTACGCGGAGATGGCACTGGCCGGCATCACCAACGTCGGCGAGTTCCACTACGTCCACCACGCGCCCGGCGGCACCCCGTACGCCGACCCGAACGCGATGGGCGAGGCCCTGATCGAGGCGGCCGCCGCGGCGGGCATCCGGATCACCCTGCTCGACACGGCGTACCTCTCGTCGGGCTTCGGCCAGGCCCCGAACCCGCACCAGCTGCGGTTCTCCGACGGCACGGCCGACGCCTGGGCCGAGCGCGTCAGCGCGCTCAAGCCCCGCGAGCACGCCCTGATCGGCGCCGCGATCCACTCGGTGCGCGCCGTACCGGCGGGGCAGCTGGCGACCGTCGCGGGCTGGGCGGACGAGCGGCGGGCCCCGCTGCACGTGCACCTCTCGGAGCAGACCGCCGAGAACGAGGCCTGCCAGGACGCCCACGGCCGTACGCCGACGCAGCTCCTCGCCGATCACGGCGTGCTCGGGCCGCGCACCACCGGCGTCCACAACACGCACCTCACCGACGCCGACATCGCGCTCCTCGGCGGCACCACCACCGGCACCTGCATGTGCCCCACCACCGAACGCGACCTCGCGGACGGCATCGGGCCGGCCGGCCGGCTCCAGCACGCGGGCAGCCCGCTGTCCCTGGGCAGCGACAGCCACGCGGTGATCGACCTGCTGGAGGAGGCGCGGGCGATGGAGCTCAACGAGCGGCTGCGCAGCCGGACGCGGGGGCACTGGACGGCCAACGCCCTGCTCACCGCCGCCACCGCCGACGGGCACGCGGCGCTCGGCCTGGCCGACGCGGGCCGCCTGGAGGCGGGCGCGCTCGCGGACTTCACCACGATCGCGCTGGACTCCGTCCGCACGGCCGGTCCGCCGGCCCGGCTGGGTGCCGAGACGGCGGTGTTCGCCGCCACCGCCGCCGACGTCCGCCACACGGTCGTGGCCGGCCGCCACGTGGTCCGCGACGGCCACCACACTCTGGTCGGGGACGTCCCGACGGCCCTGTCCGAGTCCATCGCAGCCCTGCGCGCCTGACCGCGGCGCCTGCGGCGGGCCTTTCCCCCACCCCGCCCCTTCCCGAAACCGGGCTCTGCCCGGACCCGGTCCTCAAACGCCGGACGGACTGAAATCAGCCCCGACGGCGTTTGAGGCGCGGGGTCTGGGGCGGAGCCCCAGGAAACGGCGAAAGGAAGGGGTGGGGGAACGAACCCTCTGAGAGGAACCCCCATGACCACCACCGCCATCACCGACATCGGCAGCCTCGTCACCAACGACCCCGCCCTGGGCGACGGCTCACCCCTCGGCCTGATCGAGAACGCGACGGTCGTCATCGACGGCGACAAGGTCGCGTGGGTCGGCCCCGCCGCCAAGGCGCCGGCCGCGGACGAGGCCTTCGACGCGCAGGGTCGGGCCGTCATCCCCGGCTTCGTCGACTCGCACTCGCACCTCGTCTTCGCCGGCGACCGCACCGCCGAGTTCAACGCCCGGATGTCCGGCCGCAGCTACTCCGCCGGCGGCATCCGCACCACCGTCGCCGCCACCCGCGCCGCCACCGACGCGGAGCTGGAGGCCAACCTGCTGCGCCACCTCGACGAGGCCCGCCGCCAGGGGACCACCACCTTCGAGACCAAGTCCGGCTACGGCCTGACCGTCGCCGACGAAGCCCGCGCCCTGCGCATCGCCGCCGCGCACACCGAGGAGGTCACCTACCTCGGCGCGCACATCGTCTCCCCCGACTACGCCGACGACCCGGCCGGGTACGTCGCACTCGTCACCGGCGAGATGCTGGCCGCCTGCGCCCCGTACGCCCGCTGGGTGGACGTGTTCTGCGAGAAGGGCGCCTTCGACGGCGACCAGGCCCGCGCGATCCTCACCGCCGGCGCCGCCGCCGGGCTGATCCCGCGCGTGCACGCCAACCAGCTCTCGTACGGACCCGGCGTGCAGCTCGCCGTGGAGCTGGAGGCCGCCTCCGCCGACCACTGCACCCACCTCACCGACGCCGACGTGGACGCCCTCGCGCAGGCCGCCGGGACGACCGTCGCCACCCTGCTGCCCGGCGCCGAGTTCTCCACCCGCGCCCAGTGGCCCGACGCCCGCCGCCTGATCGACGCGGGCGTCACCGTCGCGCTGTCCACCGACTGCAACCCCGGCTCCTCCTACACGAGTTCGATGCCGTTCTGCATCGCGCTCGCCGTCCGGGACATGCGGATGACCCCGGACGAGGCCCTGTGGTCCGCCACCGCCGGCGGCGCCCGCGCGCTGCGTCGCACCGACGTGGGCGTCGTGACCCCCGGAGCCCGCGCCGACCTGGCCCTGCTGGAGGCCCCGAGCCACGTCCACCTCGCCTACCGGCCCGGTGTCCCGCTCGTCTCCGCCGTCTGGCAGCGGGGTGTCCGCGCCGTCTGAACCGCCCCCGCCCCGCACGGACATGGCCTGAATCCGGGCGGCCGAAAGGCCGTGGATCCAGGCCTGTCCCGTGTCTTCCCTCCGTAAGGTCCCGGGCGTACCTTGAGCCACCAATCTGATGTGTCGTCAGTAACTTGTGGCCTGAGGGGAAGACGAAGGTGACCGACCGGAAACGCTCCACCGCGCCAGCGCTGGCCTCCGCGCTGGCCGCAGCGGCGGTCCTGCTGGCCGCCCCAGCGGCCCACGCCGACGTCGTCGACGTCGCCTACGACTGCCAGACCCCGATCGGCGACAAGTCGGCGGTCTCGCCCATCGACATCAAGGCCGTCAAGGAAGGCGCCGGCTACAAGCTGACGATGTCCTTCCAGAAGGGCGTCTCCTCCAGCCCCGTCGAACTCGGCAAGGGCGCGATGAGCCCCAGCGCCGTCATCCAGGTGGGCGGCGCGGAGAAGGCCGCGGTCCCGGTGACCGGGCCGCCCAACCCCGAGGCCGTGCCCGCCAACACCCCCATCAAGATCACCGACCTCTCGGGCACCTACACCCCGAAGAAGAGCGGCAAGGCCACCTTCACCGCCGGCGTGCTCACCATCAAGGCGCTCGGCACCACCACCACCTGCACCCCCGGCAACAGCCCCGGGCCCTCCCTGCAACTCGACGTCACGGCGGCCGGCGGCGGGGATTCCGGCGGCTCGGGCAGCGGCTCGGGCGGCGGTTCCGCAGGCGCCGAGGCCCTGCCGCAGACCGGACCCACCGACTCCGCCCTCGCCCTCGGCACCCTCGGTGCCACCGTGCTGCTCACCGGCGCCGCCGGTGTGCTCTGGCTGACCCGGCGCGGCCGGCAGGCCGAGTCCTGAACGGAGCGCCCCCGGCCATGCCCGTGCTCCACGCGCTCACCCGGCTCGGCGTCCCGCTCCTCGCGGTCGCCGCGCTCCATGCCGCCGCCGCGCCGCCCGCCGCCGCCGACGAACCCGGCTGGACCGCGGAACCCGTCTCCGCCCGCCCGGACTCGGCCGCCCGCCCGTACTTCTACCTGGCCGGGCCGGCCGGCGCCGTGCTGGAGGACCGGCTGGCCCTGGCCAACACCACCGACCAGGAGCGCACCCTCACCCTGCGCGGGGCCGACGCCTACAACACGGCGGGCGGCGCCTTCGCGGTGCGCCCGGCCAGGGAGTCCACCGGCGCCGGCTCCTGGATCAGCTTCGGCGGCGGCGCGACGGTGAGGATCCCGCCCCGCACCCGGGCCGTGGTCCCCTTCACCGTCACCGTGCCGCCCGCCTCCCCGCCCGGGGACCACCCGGCCGCCGTGGTCGCCACCGAGGCCGGCCGCGAGGTGGGCGTACGGGTCCACCTGCGGGTCAGCGGCCCCACGCTGGCCGCCCTCACCGTCGAGGACGTGGCCGTACGGGGCCGGGGCGCGGGGCGTGTCGTCGCGTACACCCTGGTCAACCGGGGCAACGTGGCCCTCGCCCCCGAGCTGGCGATCCGCGCGGAGGGCCGGTTCGGCGAGGTCCCGGGGCGCGCCCGGCGCCCGGTCCCGGTGGAACTCCTGCCGGGCCAGCGGGTGGAGCTGACCGAGCCCTGGCCCGGCGCGCCCGTGTTCGACAAGGTCGGCCTCACCCTCACCGTCACCGCCCCCGGTGGCGCCCGGGCCACGGCCGCCGCCTCGGTGTGGTGCGTGCCCTGGGGGATCGCCGGGCGCACGGGCGCCGGGCTGCTCGCCCTCGGCGCGACGACCCTGGCCGCGCTGTTCCTCGTACGCACGCGGCGTACCCGGCGCGAGCCGGCCCACCCGCCCGCATCCGTACGGGCCGCGGCACCGGAACACGAGCTGACGGGAGCATCCAGGTGAGCGCCAAGGTCGCCAAGGCCGGCGGGAACGCCCGGCGGAGCACGGCGTCCCGGTTCGGGGCCCTCCTCGCGGCGGGGCTGGCGGTGTGCGCCCTGGCGCTTCTCCCGGCGGCCCCGGCCGCGGCCGAGGCGGGCAAGCCGGCGGTGGAGCTCTCGCTCAAGGAGGCCGCCAAGGGGACGGAGATCAGCGTCACCGGCACCGGCTGGCCGGCCAAGACCATGGTGATGCTGCTGGTCTGCGGCCAGAACATGATCGGCGGCACCAACAGCTGCGCCAACTCCGACGGCGTCGCCGTCGCCGTCGCCGCCGACGGGCACTTCGCCGCCCGGCTGCCGCTCGCGGCCCCGCCCAAGCCCTGCCCCTGCGTCGTGAACGTGACCTCCGTCAACGGGGACCAGTCCACGGTCGCCGTCCCCGTCAAGATCACCGACCATCCGGTGGCCGAGCTGCCCGAGGAGAGCGGCACGGCCCGCCTCGCCATGCTCACCGGGGTCCGCCTCCAGGGCGACGACGGCGTGCTGACCTGGTTCGGCGCCCCGCCCGGTCGGACGTTCACGGTCACCGTCGGCAACCTCGGCTCGGCCCCCGTCAAGGACCCGGTCTTCCAGCTCGGCACCGCCCACGGCGTCTTCGCCCCGGTGTGGGAGGAGGCCCGCTGGAAGGGCACGATCCCGCCCGGCGGCAAGGCGGAGGTCAAGCTGAACGTCACCCTGTCCGCCGGCGCCCACGGCGACTACACGGTCTCCCTCAAGTACGGGGACAAGGTCGTGGCCACCCAGCCCTGGGGCGTGGACCGCCCGTACGGGGTGGTGCTGTTCTGGGGCCTGCTCCTGCTGGTGATCCCGGCCGCGGTCTTCCGTACCGGCATGGCCGTCGTGGACCGGGTCCGGCCGCGCCCCGCGCCGCCGGGCGGGCGCCACCGGGGCGCGAACGCGCTCGACGCGGCGGCCGCGGTGACCGCCAGGCTGCCGCGGATCCCGGCGGTACGGGGCGCAGCGCCGCCGCGTCCCGGGCCGCCGGACGCGTCCCCCCAGACCTCCACGGCGGTCCTGCCGTGGTTCACCCCGGACAGCGCGCCGGAGACAGCACCACAGGCGTCCGCACCGTCTGAGAACCGTTCGACGACGAAGGGACATTCGTGAAAACCCAACGGAGGGTGAGCGCGGCCGTGATCGCGCTGCTGCTCGGCGGCGCCGGCATCGCCATCGGGGCCACCCCTGCCCAGGCTGCCGAGACCAAGTTCAACGTCAAGTGCGTGCCGCCGGCGGGCGGCGGCAGCCCGGTGGAGGGCGAGACCACCGCCAAGGTCAGCGCTCCGGCGTCGGCCAAGGTCGGCGACGAGGTCGAGGTGTCCTGGGAGACGGTGAAGCCCGCCTCGAACAACACGGACCTGATGGACATCCCGAAGGACTCGGTCCAGCCCACCGGGTGGATCACGGTGGGCGGCGGGGGCGGTGAGCTGAAGGTCGTCGGGGAGAAGAAGAACCCGCCGATCCCGAAGAAGGCGCCGATGCAGATGTCGACGATGAAGGGCAAGCTGAAGCTCACCAAGGCCGGCAAGATCACCCTGACCCCGGGCAAGTACGACGTCGCCGTCACCTTCTCGTTCGGCACCTTCGTCACCAAGTGCGCGCCGACGGGCAGCGTGGGCGTGGGGGCCACGATCGACGTGGCGCAGGGCTCCGGCAGCGGCGGCAGCACGACCGGCGGCAGCACGAGCGGCGGCTCGACGAGCGGCGGGACCACCAGCGGTGGGACCACGAGCGGTGGCTCGACCACCGGTGGATCCACCAGCGGTGGCTCGACCAGCGGTGGCTCGACCACCGGTGGATCCACCAGCGGTGGCGGTACGAGCGGCGGCAGCGGCGGCCAGACCGACTTCCCGGGCAAGCCCGTCGAGGTCTCCTTCGACTGCGGCCCGGTCGTCCCCGGCGGCATCAAGACCCCGGTCACCGTCAACGCCAAGAAGAACGGCGGCAACTACGACCTGACCGTCAAGACCGCCAAGGGCGCGATGGCCAGCCCGATGGCCCTCCCGGCGGGGGCCCTCAAGCCCTCGATGAACATCAAGCTCGGCGGCGCCGACTCCGGCACCGTCAAGGTGTCCGGCCCGGCCAACGCGGAGCCCATCCCGGACAAGGCCCCGGTCAGCCTGAGCGACATGACCGGCACCTACAAGCCCGGCAAGAGCGGCAAGGTCACGCTGAGCCCGGACCAGCTGACGATCGACGTCACGATGGCCCCGGGATCCACCCCGATCAACGTGCCCTGCAAGGCGGCCAGCAGCGGCGTCTCGCTGGAGCTGGACACCACCGCCCAGCCGGGCGGCTCGGGCTCGCCGTCCACCACCGGCAGCACCGGCAGCACCGGCAGCACCGGCAACCTCGCCGAGACCGGCGCGGAGGACGAGGGCGGCATCCAGGCCCTCGCCCTGGTGGCCGGCACGGTCATCCTGCTCGGCGCGGCCGTCTTCACCTTCACCCCCTGGCGCCGCCTGCGCGGCGGCCGCTGACCCGTACAGCGGAGCGGCCCGGCACACCGTGGGGTGTGCCGGGCCGCTCTCAGCGTGCGGGGTGCGTCAGTGGACGCTGCCCATCAGGGACTGGACCTTCTTGCGGTACATGTACACCGCGAAGCCGGCGGCGGCGGCGAGCGCCGCCTGCATGCCGATGATCGAGGTTCCGTTCAGGTCCACGCCGGCCAGCGACAGCAGACCCGTGGTGCAGTCACCGGCGGTGACCGCGAGGAACCAGACGCCCATCATCTGGGAGGCGTACTTCTGCGGGGCCATCTTCGTGGTGACGGAGAGGCCGACCGGGGAGAGGCACAGCTCGGCGATGGTCTGGATCATGTAGATCGAGACGAGCCACATCGGCGACACCTTGGTGCCGTCGCCCGCCATGCTCATCGGGACGATGAAGACGAAGAAGGACGCGCCGACCAGGACCAGGCCCATCGCGAACTTCACGATGGTGTTCGGCTCCTGGTTCTTGCGGGCCAGCCACAGCCACAGCCAGGCGAAGACCGGGGCCAGCGCCATGACGAACAGCGGGTTCAGCGACTGGTACCAGGTGGTCGAGGGGGTCCAGCCGAGGATGCCACCGGTCTTGGAGTCGGCGAACAGCGACAGCGTCGAGCCACCCTGGTCGTAGATCATCCAGAAGACGGCGGCGGCGACGAAGAACCAGATGTACGCGGTCATCTTCGACTGCTCGGGAACCGAGAGGTCCTTGTCGCGCTTGATGCGGACCAGGACGACGACCGGGATGATCAGGCCGGCGATGGTGATCGGGTACAGCGCCCAGTTGATCGTGAACATGCCCATGGCGGTCACGGTGCCGTAGAACGCGGCGACGATCGCGAAGACGGCGACGGCCTTGACGATGATGCCGTTGCGCTCGGTGGCCGACAGCGGGTTCGGGACGATGCTGCTCTGCGGGCTCAGCGTGCGGCCGAAGAGCAGGAACACCGTGAGGCCGATGCCCATGCCGATGGCGGCGAGCAGGAAGCCGAGGTGCCAGTTGACGACCTCGCCGACGGTGCCGATCAGGAACGGCGCACCGAAGGCACCCAGGTTGATGCCGATGTAGAACAGCGTGAAGCCGCCGTCGCGACGCGGGTCGTCCGCACCCTTGTACAGGTGGCCGACCATCGTGGAGATGTTGGCCTTCAGCAGACCGGAGCCCACGGCGACCAGCGCCAGACCACCGAAGAACGCGAGCTGGCCGGGCAGCGCCAGCGCCACGTGACCCGCCATGATCACGAAACCGGCGATGGCGACCGTCTTGCGGGCACCCCAGACGCGGTCACCGAACCAGCCGCCGGGCATGGCCATCAGGTAGACCATGGCCACGTACACGGAGTAGATCGCCGTGGCCGCGCCCATCTTGAAGCCGAGGCCGCCGCCCTGGCTCCCGGTCGCGGCGTCCACGCCGCCGGAGACCAGGTACAGGACGAGAAGCGCACGCATGCCGTAGTAGGAGAAGCGCTCCCACATCTCGGTCATGAACAGCGTGGCCAGGCCGATCGGGTGGCCGAGGAAGGTCTTCTCGTGAGCGGGGCTCTGAGAAGCCGTCGTCAGGCTGGAAGCCATGGTCGATCCTTGCTTGCTCGGGACGCTGCGCTTCGTGAGCTCATCAGCGCCCGGTGGGGGGTGGCCGGCACCGGCTACGCACCTCCTTGCCCCACGCCCGGGGGCTCGCCCCACAGGGGTGCGGGAGCGAGGGGAGGTCCGTCACCGGGATCCACGCCCTGACGCGCACCTTCACGCGCAGGGCCCGGCCCACAGGTCATTCACCGTCATCCGGCCGGGGGTGGCGGTCCGTCACGTCAGTACGCGCAAGACCGCTGAACCGGCCGGAACACAATCGAGACCTCGTGCTCGCTTTTCGGCACAAAGGTCCCCTGGGTAGTGCATCAGGCGTCTCGCCACCATACGACACGACACTGCGGCATATGGAAGGACTTGAGACATGGATCACAGGCTGCGTGGGAACCGTTCGGCCACATTCGAAGGCCGTTAGTAGTTCAGCACACCCGAAGCCCAGGGGTGCTGAAGCACGCCTCTGCTTTCAGCCTCTGCGGACTACCATCACCCACATGACGCGTGTACTGCTCGCCGAGGACGACGCATCCATCTCGGAACCCCTGGCCCGCGCCCTGCGCCGGGAGGGGTACGAGGTCGAGGTCCGGGAGGACGGCCCCACCGCCCTGGACGCGGGACTGCAGGGCGGCGTCGACCTCGTCGTCCTCGACCTCGGCCTGCCGGGCATGGACGGCCTGGAGGTGGCCCGCCGGCTGCGCGCCGAAGGGCACGGCTTCCCGATCCTGGTGCTCACCGCCCGCGCGGACGAGGTCGACACGGTCGTCGGCCTCGACGCCGGCGCCGACGACTACGTAACCAAACCGTTCCGGCTCGCCGAACTGCTCGCCCGGGTCCGGGCCCTGCTGCGGCGCGGCGCCAACGAGGCCGCGCAGTCGCCCGCCACCCACGGGGTGCGGATCGACGTCGAGTCGCACCGCGCCTGGATGGGCGAGGAGGAGCTCCAGCTCACCGCCAAGGAGTTCGACCTGCTGCGGGTCCTGGTCCGCGACGCCGGCCGCGTCGTCACCCGCGACCAGCTGATGCGCGAGGTCTGGGACACCACCTGGTGGTCCTCGACCAAGACCCTCGACATGCACATCTCCTGGCTGCGCAAGAAGCTCGGCGACGACGCCGCCAACCCCCGCTACATCGCCACCGTGCGGGGCGTCGGCTTCCGGTTCGAGAAGAGCTAGGTCCCGAGAAGAGCCAGGTCCGAGAAGAGCCGGTCGTACTGAGTCATGCGCCGCCGCCTGATCAACTCCACGCTCGCCGTGGTGCTCGTCGTCATCGCCGTCTTCGGGGTCTCCCTGGTGATCGTCGAGACCCGCACCATCACCAGCAGCGCCCAGGACCGCATCGAGTCCGAGGCGCTGCGGCTGGTCGGCATCGTCGAGGCGAACATCCTGGAGAAGCAGCCCGTCGACGCCCAGGCGCTCGCCGAGCAGCTCGACGCGGGCCGCTACGCCCGCGTCCAGGTCCCCGGCCGGCCGGCCGTGGAGGTCGGCGAGCGGATCCCCGACAGCGTCATCCGGGGCAGTGCGCGCGGTGAGCAGGGCGAGCTCGTGGTCGTCGAGGAGTCCCGCTCCACCGTGACCCGCGAGGTCGGGCGGACGCTGGCCGTGGTCGGCGCGGTGGCCCTGCTGGCCGTCGTCGCGGCCGTGCTGCTCGCCGTACGCCAGGCCAACCGGCTCGCCTCCCCGCTCACCGACCTCGCGGAGACAGCCGAGCGGCTGGGCTCCGGCGACCCGCGCCCGCGCCACAAGCGGTACGGAGTGCCCGAGCTGGACCGGGTCGCCGACGTACTGGACTCCAGCGCCGAGCGGATCGCCCGCATGCTGACCGCCGAGCGGCGGCTGGCCGCGGATGCCTCGCACCAGCTGCGCACCCCGCTGACGGCCCTGTCGATGCGGCTGGAGGAGATCACGGTCACCGATGACCTGGAGACCGTACGGGAGGAGGCGACCATCGCCCTCACTCAGGTGGAGCGGCTCACCGACGTGGTGCAGCGGCTCCTGACGAACTCCCGCGACCCCCGGACCGGCTCGGCCGTGCCCTTCGACCTCGACGAGGTCGTCAAGCAGCAGGTCGAGGAGTGGCGGCCGGCCTACCGCAGCGCCGGGCGGGCCATCGTGCGCTCCGGGAAGACGGGCATGCGGGCCGTGGGCACGCCGGGCGCGGTCTCGCAGGTGCTGGCGACGCTTGTGGAGAACGCCCTGATGCACGGGGGCGGCACGGTCGCGCTGCGCACCCGGGTGATCGGCAACCAGGCGGTCCTGGAAGTCACGGACGAGGGCCCCGGGGTCCCGGCCGACCTCGGCAACCGGATCTTCGAGCGGGCCATCAGCGGCCGCAACTCCACCGGCATCGGCCTGGCGGTGGCCCGGGACCTGGCGGAGGCGGACGGGGGCCGCCTGGAGCTGCTCCAGACGCAGCCGCCGGTGTTCGCGCTGTTCCTCAGCATGACCGCCCCGGAAGAGCGGGCGGAGCGGGAGCAGACGGTCCGCTAGCGCGGCAGGAGGCCGACGACGCCGTCCCCGCGGTACGCCGCTATTTCCCCGCGGGCTGCGGCGTACGGGCGGCGGGTGCGCTGGGGGCACCGCCGCCCGGAGCGCCGCTCTGGCCCTCCGCCTGCCCGTCCCGCTGCTCGACGACCAGCGAGGCCGCGGCCGGGGTGGGCAGGGCCTTGAAGACCCAGGTCCGGTAGGACCAGAACCGGAACACGGTGGCGACACCGATCCCGATGAACTTGAACGCGTTGGTCTCCAGCTTGCCGTCCCAGCCGAACCCGTAGGTGGCCGTGTACAGCACGCCGTTCTCGATGACCAGCCCGATCACGCTGAACGCGACGAACAGGGCCAGCTCGCGGGTGCGCCCGGACTGGGCGCGGTCCCGGTAGGCGAAGTAGCGGAAACCGAGGTAGTTCGTGGCGATGGCGACCACGGTGGCTATGACGCTCGCCCGCACGACCTGGAGGTCGGTCGTGGCCCGGATCAGGTTGAAGACGCCCAGGTTGACCAGCACGCCCATGCCGCCGACGGCCCCGAACTTCGCGACCTCCCTGGAGAGGGCGCGTACGCGGTCGAGGGCGGATCCGTGCTTCGGCGTGCTCATGAGTCGGTTCGGTCCCTGTCCGGTAGGGGATGCGCGGGGCTGCGGGGTGCGGGGATGTCTCGATGCTTCGCTTTCGGGCGCCACTCGTGTACCTCAACCCGCCCATGCTAAGTGTCGCCCCGCGACCGCGTCTGTGCCTTCGGACCACGTGCGACACACGGCACACACCGCCGGGGGCGGGACCTCGCAAGGGTCACGTCCGGATGGCGCAATACAGACGGATACCCTGGAGGAGTGACGTTCCCGGTAGTCGGCATGGTCGGCGGCGGTCAGCTCGCCCGCATGACCCACGAGGCGGGCATCCCCCTCGGCATCAGATTCAAGCTCCTCAGTGACACCCCACAGGACTCGGCGGCCCAGGTCGTGAGCGATGTCGTCATCGGCGACTATCGCGATCTGGAGACGTTGCGCGCCTTCGCGCGCGGCTGCGATGTGATCACTTTCGACCACGAGCACGTGCCCATCGCGCACCTGCGGGCCCTGGAAGCGGACGGCATCCCCGTCCGCCCGGGGCCCGACGCGTTGATGCACGCCGCGGACAAGGGGGTGATGCGCGCCAAGCTCGACGAGATCGGCGCGCCCAGCCCCCGCCACCGGATCGTGAGCGATCCGGCGGACGCGGCGGCCTTCGCGGACGAGGTCGGCGGCTTCCCCGTCATCCTCAAGACCGTCCGCGGCGGGTACGACGGCAAGGGGGTGTGGTTCGTCCGCTCCCCGGAGGACGCGGAGGCCCCCTTCAAGGCCGGTGTCCCCGTCCTCGCCGAGGAGAAGGTCGATTACGTCCGCGAGCTCGCGGCCAACATCGTCCGCTCCCCGCACGGCCAGGCGGTGGCCTACCCCGTCGTCGAGTCCGTCCAGGTGGACGGCGTCTGCGACACGGTGATCGCCCCCGCCCCGAACCTCCCCGAGGCCCTGGCGGGCGAGGCCCAGGCCCTCGCCCTGCGCATCGCCCGGGAACTCGGCGTGACCGGCCACCTGGCCGTCGAGCTGTTCGAGACCACCGACGGCCGCATCCTCGTCAACGAACTGGCCATGCGCCCGCACAACAGCGGCCACTGGACCCAGGACGGCGCGATCACCTCCCAGTTCGCCAACCACGTCCGCGCGGTCCTGGACCTCCCCCTCGGCGACCCGCGCCCCCGGGCCCGCTGGACGGTCATGGCCAACGTGCTCGGCGGGGACTACCCCGACATGTACGCGGCGTACCTGCACTGCATGGCGCACGATCCGCAGCTCAAGATCCACATGTACGGCAAGGACGTGAAACACGGCCGCAAGGTCGGCCACGTCAACACCTACGGCGACGACCTGGACGATGTGCTGGAGCGCGCACGTCACGCAGCCGGCTACCTCAGAGGAACGATCACCGAATGAGCACCTCCAGCACCGCGGGCTCCCGCCGGGCGCCCGTCATCGGCATCGTCATGGGCTCGGACTCGGACTGGCCGGTCATGGAGGCCGCCGCCCAGGCCCTGGACGAGTTCGAGATCCCCTACGAGGTCGACGTGGTCTCCGCCCACCGGATGCCGCGCGAGATGGTCGAGTACGGGGAGCGCGCCGCCGACCGAGGCCTGAAGGCGATCATCGCCGGCGCGGGCGGGGCGGCCCACCTGCCCGGCATGCTCGCCTCCGTCACCCCGCTGCCCGTCATCGGCGTCCCGGTCCCGCTGAGGTACCTCGACGGCATGGACTCGCTGCTGTCGATCGTCCAGATGCCCGCCGGGGTTCCCGTCGCCACCGTCTCGGTCGCCGGCGCCCGCAACGCGGGGCTGCTCGCCGTACGGATGCTGGCCGCGCACGACAGCGAGCTGCTCGGCCGGATGCGGGAGTTCCAGCAGGAGCTGAACGACCAGGCCACCGAGAAGGGCAAGCGGCTGCGCGCGAAGGTGGCGGGCGCGGAGTCCTTCGGATTCGGCAAGTGAGCGCGGCGCGGCGCCTGGGCGAGGCGCGTGAGCTGCTGGCCGAGCACCCCGTCGTGGACGGCCACAACGACCTCCCCTGGGCGCTGCGCAAGCAGGTCCGCTACGACCTCGACCGGCGCGACATCGCCGGCGACCAGTCGCGGTTCCTGCACACCGACATCCCCCGGCTGCGGGCCGGCGGGGTCGGCGCCCAGTTCTGGTCGGTGTACGTCAGCACCGAGCTCACCGGCGACGAGGCGGTCAGCGCCACGCTGGAGCAGATGGACGCGGTCGACCAGCTGATCGCCCGTTACCCCGGCGACCTGGTCCGGGCGCTGACGGCCGACGACATGGAGGCGGCCCGGGCGGACGGCCGGATCGCCTCGCTGATGGGCGCCGAGGGCGGCCACTCCATCAACAACTCCCTCGCCACCCTGCGCGCCCTGCACCGCCTGGGCGTGCGGTACATGACGCTCACGCACAACGACACGATCGACTGGGCGGACTCCGCGACCGACGAGCCCCGCCACGGCGGCCTGACGGACTTCGGCCGCGAGGTCGTCCGCGAGATGAACCGCGTCGGCATGCTCGTCGACCTCTCGCACGTCGCCGCGACGACGATGCGCGACGCCCTCGCCGTCTCGGCCGCACCGGTGATCTTCTCGCACTCGTCCGCGCTGGCGATCTGCGACCACCCGCGCAACGTCCCGGACGACGTACTGGAACTGCTGCCCGCCAACGGCGGCGTGGCGATGGCCACCTTCGTACCGAAGTTCATCCTCCCCGCGGCGGTCGCCTGGACCCAGGCCGCGGACGAGAACCTGCGCGCGCACGGCCTGCACCACCTCGACACCACCCCCGAGGCGATGGCCCTGCACCGGGCCTTCGAGGCGGAGCACCCGCGCCCGGTGGCGACGGCCGCGACGGTCGCCGACCACCTGGACCACATGCGCGACGTGGCCGGCGTCGACCACATCGGCATCGGCGGGGACTACGACGGCACGGCCTTCACCCCGGCCGGGCTGGACGACGTCTCCGGCTACCCGAACCTGATCGCGGAACTGCTCACGCGCGGCTGGTCGCGGGCCGACCTGGCCAAGCTGACGTGGTCGAACGCGGTACGGGCGCTGCGCGACGCGGAAGCGGTGGCGCGCGAGCACGCGGCGTCCCGACCGCCGTCGAACGCGGTCCTGGACGGGACGGCCTGAGGGACGCCCCGGCGGCCGGCGGCTGCCCGCCGGTCACCCCGCGCGGTGAGCGGCGGGCGTGACCTGCGGGTTTCACCCGAACGCCACATCCGCCGGGCGGCCCAGGCGTCCCACATGTCACGGTGGCAACATCTCTCCCTGCTGCCGCCGAGACCGGAGCGAACGCCATGGCCGACCTGCAGGATGACCCCCACACGGCGACCGCCGATGTGGGTCCCGGCTCCCTCGGAGCCGAAGACAACCCCGTCCCCGCGCCCGCGGTCGCCGGCAGCTCCCTCGAACGGGCTGCCGCGCTGCTGTCCGTCCATCCCGTCGCGGACGGGTGCAACACCCTCGTCTGGACCCTGCGCCAGAGCCCGTACCACGACATCGACACCCCGGACGCCGGGGTCGACACCGACATCCCGCGGCTGCGCGCCGGGGGAGTGGGCGCCCAGTTCTGGACGCTGCTGACGCAGCGCGAGGCCGCGGCCGCCGACCAGGTGGTGTCCGACACCCTCGAACAGATCGACGTGGCGCTGACCCTGATGCGCCGCTACCCCGACAGCCTGTGCCTGGCCCTGACCGCCGACGACCTGGTCGACGCCCGCAACCGGGGCCGGATCGCCTCGTTCCTCGGCCCGGTTTCCGGCCGTACGCTGACCGACTCGCTGGGCGCGCTGCGCGCCTTCCACGCCTTGGGCGTACGCCTCCTCGCGCCCGCCGGGGCACCGTGGGCCGAGGAGGGCCTGACCGCCTTCGGCCACGAGGTGATCAAGGAGATGAACCGGCTGTCGATGCTGGTGGACCTGACCGGCTGCCCGCCGGTGGCCGCCTGCCAGCTCGCCGGCGCCTCCAAGGCCCCGGTGATCATCTCCAACACGGCGGCGGCCGCGCTCAACCCGCACCCGGCGAACGTCACCGACGAGGTGCTGCTCGCGCTGCGGGCGGCCAACGGGCTGGCGATGGTCACCTTCGACACCGAGCGGACCGGGGACTCCCTGCACGCCGTCGCGGACCACGTGGAGCACGTACGGGAGGTCGCGGGCCCCGAGTGCGTCGGACTGGGCGCGGCCTTCGGCGGCGAGCCGGGCCAGCCCCGGCCGGCCGGGCTGACCGACCCCTCGGGCTACCCGAGGCTGATCGCCGAATTCCTCGACCGGGGCTGGTCGGAGGACGAGCTCTCGCTGCTGACCTGGGGCAACGCACAGCGGGTGCTACGGGACGCGGAGTTCACGGCGCGCGCCGCGCAACACCGGCGGCCGGTCTAGGCGGTCGGGGCGGTCGGGGCGTCGGCCGGCACGGTGGCCTTCCAGAGCCGGATGCCGGACCAGACCGTCGCGTAGAGCAGGATGCCGTTGCGGGCGCAGAGCAGGAACGTGCCCAGCGGCGTGCTCGCCAGGATGTCCGTCCCGTACAGCACCGGGAAGATCAGGTTGGTGAGCGCGGTGGCGACCACCACCAGCCAGGCGACCGGCCGCTGGGTGGTGTGCTTCGAGGTCAGGCAGACCGCGGCGAGGCCGAGCAGCCAGATCAGGTACTGCGGGCTGAGCACGCGGCTGGTGACGGTGAACACCATGATGGCGCAGAGCGCGGCGTCCAGCGGCGTCGCGCTCGTCCAGCGCCTGGCCTTGACCCGCCACAGCAGGAGCAGCAGGAACCCGGCCACGGTCAGCGCGAGCGAGGCGCGCGCGATGGCGGCGACGTACGGACCGGTGTACTCGAAGGCCCCGTACTGGAAGGTGATCTCGCCCGGCCACACCTCCACGACCCGGAGGAGCATCAGCACCGAACCGCCGAGGGACTCGATCTGGATGCCGCGGTCGCCCTGGTTGCCGAGGAAGCCGAGGGTGTCGCGGAAGAGCAGCGAGAACACGGCGAGCAGCGCGGCGCAGGACACGGCGGCCGCGACGACGGCGTCCCGCGTGGACTTCCCGCGCGGGGTGCCGAGCAGGGTCAGCAGCGGCCACACCTTCACCATGGCGCCGATCCCGGCGACCACGCCGCCGAGGCGGGGACGAAAACGCAGGCAGAGCAGCGAGCCGACGGCGAGCAGCGTGACCTGTACGTCGTAGCGGGCGAACGGGGTCGCCATCAGCAGCGGCAGCGCGCCGAGCCAGAGCAGCGCGCCGGAGATGCTGCCGTCGCGGCGGCGGGCGGCGCGGCAGAGGCCGAGGAGGATCAGGCCGTCGCAGAGCACGGTGAGCGCGACGAAGGCCTGGAAGTACGTGAGGAAGGGGAGCAGGTCGGGCGAGAGGAAGATCGCCGCGGCCGCCGGGGGGTACTGCCACATGATGTCGTTGTGCGGCATCGTGCCGGTGGCCAGCACGTTGTACCAGTTGTGATAGGTCGCGCTGACCTCGACGCGGACTATGTCCGAGCTGTGGAATCCGCGTACGAGCATCACCAGCATCACGGCCCGCGTGAGCGCCCAGACGCCGGCGATCCCGACGAGAACGCCGAGGCGGGCGGCCCGCCTTCCCGGTACCGACGCCGACGAGCCGGCGGTGGATGAGGGCCGCAGCCCGCTGGTCGTGGTCACCGGCGGGAGTCTACCCACCCCGTTTCCGCCCCCAGGGCCGTCCACCGCGGCCACGTCCGGCCCGTCGTCCGTGGGCCGGCCCCGGGCCCCGCGCCTCAAACGCCGGCGAGGCCGGAGCGGCGGGGTCAGGCGCGGGGGCGGCCCATCGCGCGGTACGTCCAGCCCGCGGCGCGCCACGCGTCCGGGTCCAGCGCGTTGCGCCCGTCCAGCATCAGCCGCTCCGTCACGACCGCGCCCAGCGCGACCGGGTCGAGGTCCTCGCGGAACTCCCGCCACTCGGTCAGGTGCAGCACGACCTCCGCCCCCAGCGCCGCCTCCAGCGCCGAGTCCGCGTACCCCAGCGTCGGGAACACGCGCCGCGCGTTGTCCATGCCCTTGGGGTCGTACACCGTGACCTGCCCGCCCTGCAGGTGGATCTGTCCGGCCACGTTCAGCGCGGGGGAGTCGCGCACGTCGTCCGAGTCCGGCTTGAAGGTGGCGCCCAGGACGGCCACCCGCTTGCCCAGGAAGGACCCGCCCACCGCCTCCCGCGCCAGCTCCACC
Organism: Streptomyces sp. NBC_01551; assembly: GCF_026339935.1. NCBI lineage: Bacteria > Bacillati > Actinomycetota > Actinomycetes > Kitasatosporales > Streptomycetaceae > Streptomyces > Streptomyces sp. NBC_01551. Next base: position 2,420,770 of record NZ_JAPEPX010000001.1, on the reverse strand, counting down.
ATGTGCCCGCGCCGCCGCATGTTGATCGAGTCGACCTCGCGCAGGAACGTCAGCGCCTGGTCCGCACCCAGCTCGCCCGCCCGCGCCATGAACGCCCGGATGTCCTTCGGCAGGCACCCGCCGCCGAACCCGATCCCGGCCCGCAGGAACTTCGCCCCGATCCGGTCGTCGTAGCCGATGGCCTCCGCCAGCTTCACCACGTCACCGCCGGCGGCCTCGCAGACCTCCGCCATCGCGTTGATGAAGGAGATCTTCGTCGCGAGGAAGGAGTTGGCGGCCGTCTTGACCAGCTCCGCGGTCGGGTAGTCGGTCACGACCAGCGGCGTGCCCTCGCCCATCGGCGTCTCGTACACCTCGCGCAGCAGCTTCTCGCCGCGGTCGCCCTGGACGCCGATCACGATGCGGTCCGGGTGCAGGGTGTCCTGCACCGCGAAGCCCTCCCGCAGGAACTCCGGGTTCCACGCCAGCTCGACCTCGTCGCCCGCCGGGGCCAGTTCCGCCAGCTTCGCCGCGAGGCGCTCCGCCGAGCCCACCGGCACGGTGGACTTGCCCACCACCAGCGCCGGCCGCGTCAGGTGCGGGGCCAGCGACTCCATCGCGGAGTCCACGTACGACATGTCACACGCGTACTCGCCACGCTTCTGCGGCGTGTTCACGCACACGAAGTGGACGTCGCCGAAGGCGCCGACCTCCTCCCACGAGGTCGTGAACCGCAGGCGGCCCGTCGAGCCCGGCAGCCCGGCCACGTGCGTGGCCAGCAGCTCCTCCAGCCCCGGTTCGTACATCGGGACCCGGCCGGAGGCCAGCATCTCGATCTTCTCCGGCACCACGTCCAGGCCCAGCACCTCGAACCCCAGCTCCGCCATGGCCGCGGCGTGCGTGGCGCCGAGGTAGCCGGTGCCGATCACGGTGATCTTGAGGGCCATGCGTGCTCCAGAGGTGGCGGGGCGATTGCGGCAACCGAGCATAGTCGGCCGTGCGACCGGGCACGCTCCCGGGGATTCCCGTCCTTGGCCACCGCTGTCACGCAGCTCACGTACGCGTCACATATCGCTGCCGGTTCCCCGGACACTAAGATTTGGGTTACTTAACGGTAGTTAGCATCACACCTGGGGAGTGAGAGATCTTGGCGGGTTCTGCCGACTTCGACCTGTACCGTCCGGCGGAGGAGCACGACATGCTCCGCGAGTCCGTCCGCGCTCTCGCCGAGGCGAAGATCCTGCCGTTCGCGGCGGCGGTCGACGAGGAGGCCCGCTTCCCGCAGGAGGCCCTCGACGCGCTCGTCTCCAACGACCTGCACGCCGTCCACGTGCCCGAGATCTACGGCGGCGCCGGCGCCGACGCCCTCGCCACCGTGATCGTGATCGAGGAAGTGGCCCGCGTCTGCGCCTCCTCCTCCCTCATCCCGGCCGTGAACAAGCTCGGCTCCCTCCCGGTGATCCTCTCCGGCTCCGAGGAGCTCAAGGCCAAGTACCTCGGCCCGCTGGCCAAGGGCGACGCGATGTTCTCGTACGCCCTCTCCGAGCCCGACGCGGGCTCCGACGCCGCCGGCATGAAGACCCGCGCCGTGCGCGACGGGGACTTCTGGGTCCTCAACGGCGTGAAGCGCTGGATCACCAACGCAGGCGTCTCCGAGTACTACACGGTCATGGCCGTCACCGACCCGGAGAAGCGCTCCAAGGGCATCAGCGCCTTCGTCGTCGAGAAGAGCGACGAGGGCGTCTCCTTCGGCGCCCCGGAGAAGAAGCTCGGCATCAAGGGCTCCCCGACGTGCGAGGTCTACCTCGACAACGTCCGCATCCCCGCCGACCGCATGATCGGCGCCGAGGGCACCGGCTTCGCCACCGCCATGAAGACCCTGGACCACACCCGCATCACCATCGCGGCCCAGGCGCTCGGCATCGCCCAGGGCGCCCTGGACTACGCCAAGGGCTACGTCCAGGAGCGCAAGCAGTTCGGCAAGCCGATCGGCGACTTCCAGGGCGTCCAGTTCATGCTCGCGGACATGGCCATGAAGATCGAGGCCGCCCGCCAGCTGACCTACTCGGCCGCCGCCAAGTCGGAGCGCGTTTCCGCCGGAGGTGACAAGGAGGACCTGACCTTCTTCGGCGCCGCGGCCAAGTGCTTCGCCTCCGACGTCGCCATGGAGGTCACCACCGACGCCGTCCAGCTCCTCGGCGGCTACGGCTACACCCGTGACTACCCGGTGGAGCGCATGATGCGCGACGCGAAGATCACGCAGATCTACGAAGGCACGAACCAGGTCCAGCGGATCGTCATGGCCCGCAACCTGCCCTGACCTGCTGTGCCCCGTCCGAGGCCGGAGTCGGCTCCACGAGCCGCCTCCGGCCTCGCGCCGTCCTCCGGATGGGCTAAGTTTGGGGCTCCTTACGACCGATCCGCTTGGGGGGATACCTATGACGGAAGCGATCCTGCTGGTCGGCGGACAGGGGACGCGCCTGCGCCCCGTCACGGTGAACACCCCCAAGCCGATGGTTCCGGCGGCGGGTGTCCCGTTCCTCGCCCACCAGATAGCCAGGGCCGCTGCCGCCGGTGTCACGCACATCGTGATGGCCACCTGCTACCTCGCCGAGGTCTTCGAGCCCTACTTCGGTGACGGCTCGGCCTTCGGTCTCACCCTCGAGTACGTCGTCGAGGACGAGCCGCTGGGCACCGGCGGCGCCATCCGCAACGCGGCGCGGCGCCTGACCGGCGGCCCGGACGAGCCCGTCCTCGTCTTCAACGGGGACATCCTCACCGGCCTGGACATCGCCGGCCTCGTCGACGCCCACCGCGCCGCCGACGCGGACGTCTCGCTGCACCTGGTACGGGTCGAGGACCCGCGCGCCTTCGGCCTGGTCCCCACGGACTCCGAGGGGCGGGTGCTGGCCTTCACCGAGAAGCCGCAGACGCCCGAGGAGATCATCACCGACCAGATCAACGCCGGCTGCTACGTCTTCCGGCGCAGCGTCATCGACTCGATCCCGGCCGGGCGACCCGTCTCCGTCGAGCGCGAGACCTTCCCCGGCCTGCTCGCCTCCGGCGCCAGGCTGCACGGCGTCACCGAGGACACGTACTGGCTGGACCTCGGCAAGCCCGAGTCCTTCGTGCAGGCCTCCGCCGACCTGGTGCGCGGCGTCGTGTCCTCCCCGGCGGTCCCCGGCCCGCGCGGCGAGGCCCTGGTGCTCCCGGGCGCCGAGGTGGCGGAGGGGGCGCTGCTCTCGGGCGGCACCGTGGTCGGCGCCGGGGCCCGGGTCGAGGTGGGCGCGGTGGTCGAGGGGTCGATCGTGCTGGACGGCGCGACCGTCGGCGCGGACACCCGGGTGACGGCCAGTCTGATCGGCGCCGGCGCCCGCGTCGGCTCCCGCACGGTGCTGCACGGCGCGGTCATCGGCGACGGCGCGGTGGTCGGCTCCGACAACGAACTGCGCGCGGGCGTCCGCGTCTGGTGCGAGACCGAGCTCCCGGCCGGCGCGGTCCGCTTCTCCTCCGACCGCTGACCCGCCCACCGCGTACGGCGGGGCCGGCTCCCCCCGCGGGGAAGCCGGCCCCGGCCGTCGTCAGCGGCTGGACTTGACGGTGACCTTCTCGTCGTTCTGGATCTGCTTCACCAGCTCCTGGACCTTCGGCTTGTCCCACAGCAGGTTGCCGCCGCGCTCGCCGTTGATCGGGATGTTCATCGAGACGCCGTCGCCTCCGCTGATGCCCTTCATCGCGAAGAACATCTCGCCCAGGTCGAACAGGGACATGTCCTTGTCCACGATCAGCGTGTCCAGGCCCGCGCCCAGCGTCGGGTAGAGCTTGAACGGGTTGACGATCGTGCCCGGCGTGGCCGCCTGGCTGGCGAGGGCCGACAGGAACTTCTGCTGGTTCTTCGTCCGCTGGAGGTCCGACTCCGCGAAGGCGTACCGGGTGCGTACGTAGGCCAGGGACTGCTCGCCGTTCAGGGTCTGCTTGCCGGTCTTGAAGTCGGCGCCCGACTTCTCGTCCTTGAAGCCCTTCTCGATGTTCAGCTCCACCCCGCCGAGCGCGTCGACGATGTTCGCGAAGCCGGCGAAGCCGATCTCCGCGTAGTGGTCGATGCGCAGGCCGGTGTTGAACTCCACCGTCCGCACCAGCAGCTCGGGGCCGTCGTCCGCGTACGCCGCGTTCAGCTTGGTGTGCTTGCCCTTGCCCGGGAACTTCTTCCCGGACTCGGAGCCGACGAAGGAGGGGATCTCCACGTCCGAGTCGCGCGGCAGCGAGACCATGGTGTTCCCGCTGGAGCAGGCCGCCAGGATCATCATCGAGTCGGTGCGCTTGCCCTCGGCCGAGCCGGTGTGGAGCTTCTTCTTGTCCTCGGCGGTCAGGCCCTCGCGGCTGTCGGAGCCCACGATCAGGTACGTGGTGCAGTCGCCCTCCTTCGGGCGCTCGATGACCTTGGAGAGGTCGACCTCGCGGCGCACCTTGGAGTCGGCCCAGAAGTAGGTGCCGATGGTGGTGACCAGCAGCGCGGAGACCAGCACGATGGAGCCGATCTTGATCCGCCGGCCCCAGTTCGGGGCCGCGCCGGGACGCCGGCCGGGCTGCTGCGGCCCGGTGGGCCCGCCGGGGCCGCCGGGGCCGCCCGGCGGACGGCCCGGGCGCCCGCGGGGCTCCCGTAGACCTGGCCGGTGTTGTAGCCGCTGTCGTAGCCGCCGCCCTGGCCGCCGTACGGATCAGGGCTCTGCGTCTGCTGCGGCGGTACGCCGGGGTGCCGGGCCGGCGGCGCGGCCGGCGGCTGCGCGGGCAGGCGCGGGGCCCGCGCCTGCGGCTGCTGCCCGCGCTGGACGTGCCGCATCCGCTGCGGACCTTCAGGCTCCGCCTGGGCGCTGCCGCGTCCGTACCCGTCATCGCGGCGGCCGCGGTCGTCGCGGTCGCCGGCCCACCCTTCTGGCCACTCATTCATGCGCCAAGGATGCCTGGCCAGGACCGATGCCCGACAGCCCGGGGGGAGGTTCGTACCGGTGCTGTTGCAGAGCTGATGCACGCCGGACAGCTCTAAGGTGGCTCCATGACAGAAATACCGGGCGAACTCCCCGGCAAGCCGACCTCGGCTGCCCGGACCACCCTCAGCCACATCATGACCGCCAACGACACCAACCTCCTCGGCACCGTACACGGCGGCGTGATCATGAAACTGGTGGACGACGCGGCGGGCGCCGTGGCCGGCCGTCACTCGGGTGGTCCCGCCGTCACCGCGTCCATGGACGAGATGGCCTTCCTCGCCCCGGTCCGCGTCGGGGACCTGGTGCACGTCCGCGCGCAGTGCAACTGGACCGGCCGCTCCTCGATGGAGATCGGCGTACGCGTCCTCGCGGAGCGCTGGAACGAGTCCACCCCGCCCACCCAGGTCGGCAGCGCCTACCTGGTGTTCACCGCGGTCGACGCCGAGGGCAAGCCCCGCACCGTCCCGCCGGTGCTGCCCGAGACGGAGCAGGACAAGCGCCGCTACCAGGAGGCCCAGATCCGCCGCACGCACCGGCTCGCCCGCCGCCAGGCGATCAAGGAGCTGCGCGAGCGCCGGGTGGCCGAGGGCCTCGACGACTGATCCCGGCCGCCCGGCGTCCGGCCCCCTGCGGCGTCAGTCCCCGCACACCACCTGGTCGCCCGTGACCACGCCGACCGTGCCCTGGTACGGGTCCTCCGCCCGGACGGGGACCACCTTGCGGTAGTCCGCGCCCGCGATCACCAGCACCGTCCGCCCCTGCCCCGTCACCGCGCGCAGCTCGCTGCCGGGCAGCGCGGTGGACACCGTACGGGCCGAGCGGTCCCAGCGAGGGTCGTACGAGATCACCGTGCGCTTGACGTCCCGGCTCGCCCCGTTGCCGGGGGCCCGGGTGGTGTCGAAGCCGGTCGCGCGCAGGGCCTCGTCCACCCGGCCGCCGAGCCCGTCGATCCGGGTCCCGTTCTCCACCTGCACCCGGATCTGCTGCGGCGCCACGTCCACCGGCACCGCCGGGGGCCGGGCGGCGCCGCTCCCGCCGGGCCGGGCCGGGGCGAGCGGCCGGTCGGACCGCAGCGCCTCGAAGAGCTTCGCGGCCTTCGGCTCGTCCCACTTCACCGTCGAGCCGATGCCCTTGACCTTGTACGAGGGGTCGCCGACCGGCACCGAGGCGAACTCGGAGGAGGAGGGCGTGAAGTCCCGCATCGCCTGCCCCAGCGCCAGCATCTGCTCCGAGCCGAAGTCCCGGTCGGCCCGCACCGAGCCCAGCAGCGTGGAGCTGACCTGCTTGAACTTCACCGGGTTCAGCAGCATCCCGCCGCCCGTCGCCTCCTTGATCAGGGCGGCGAGGAAACGCTGCTGACGCTGCATCCGGCCGAGGTCCGAGGCCCCGTCCACATGGCGCGAGCGCACGTATTGCAGGGCCTGTCCGCCGCTCAGCCGGTGGGTGCCGGGCAGCAGGTCCAGGCCGGTGTTGGGGTCGCGCATCGTCTTGGCGGTGCAGATGTCGACGCCGCCCATGGCGTCCACCGTCTTCATGAAGCTGGTGAAATCGACCTCCAGGTAGTGGTCGATCTTCACCCGGGTCATGTTCTCGACCGTGCGCACGGTCAGCCCGGGCCCGCCCTCCGCGTACGCCGCGTTGAGCTTGACCGGGTGCGCCTTGTGGGCCTTGCCGGTCACCAGGTCCTGGTGCGCGGGCACCTCCGCGTAGCTGTCCCGGGGCAGGCTGACCACGCTGGCCCGTTCCTTGTCGGCCGAGAGGTGCACCAGCATGATCGTGTCGGTGCAGTGGCACGGCGCCCCGCCGAGGCGGTACTCGCGCTTCTCCTCCGGGGTGATCTTCTCGCGCCCGTCGGTGCCGACGAGCAGGAAGTTCACCCCGTGCCCGGCCTGCGGGCGGTTCTTCATGTCCTTGAAGGGGTCCACCCGCTCGATCCCGGTGTCCAGCCCGGTCATCACGGCGTGCCCGACGGCCCCGGAGCCCAGCACCACCACCGACAGCCCGGCCGCGATCCGCACGCCCCACCGGGGCTTGTCACCCCGGCGCCGGGCCCGGCCGCCGCTCCGCCGCGCACGCTGCGGCTGAGGTGGCCTGGCGGGACGGGTGGGACGGTGCGGCTGGGGCACGGCGGACACCTCCGCGGGGGCAGCAGGGGCAGTGGGTCAGGCTCTCCGGACGGGATTTTTCCGAACAGTAGGCCCATACGATCAGCGTCTGTCCGTACCGCTCGTCCGGCGCGCACCCGTTTCCCCCGTACGCGGTAACGTGACACCGATACCCGACCTTGAAGGACGACATGCCCGCCCAGCAGCCCGCAGTCTCGGTGATCATGCCGGTGCTCAATGAGGAGCGCCACCTGCGTGACTCCGTCCGGCACATCCTCGGACAGGAGTACGCAGGCGAGATGGAGGTGGTGATCGCGCTCGGGCCGTCCACGGACCGCACCGACGAGATCGCCGCCGAGCTCGTACGCGAGGACCCTCGGGTCCACACCGTGCCGAACCCCACCGGACGCACCCCCGCCGCGCTCAACGCGGCCATCAAGGCCTCGCGCCACCCCATCGTGGTGCGCGTCGACGGCCACGGCATGCTCTCGCCGAACTACATCGCCACCGCCGTGCGCCTCCTGGAGGAGACCGGCGCGCAGAACGTCGGCGGCATCATGCACGCCGAGGGCGAGAACGCCTGGGAAGACGCCGTCGCCGCCGCGATGACCTCGAAGATCGGCGTCGGCAACGCGGCCTTCCACACCGGCGGCCAGGCCGGCCCCGCCGAGACCGTGTACCTCGGCGTCTTCCGCCGCGAGGCGCTGGAGCAGCAGGACGGCTACAACGTGGAGTTCATCCGCGCCCAGGACTGGGAGCTGAACTTCCGCATCCGCGAGGCGGGCGGGCTCATCTGGTTCTCGCCCGAGCTGAAGGTCCAGTACCGCCCGCGGCCCTCCGTGCGGGCGCTCGCCAAGCAGTACAAGGACTACGGGCGCTGGCGGCACGTGGTGGCCCGCTACCACTCCGGTTCCATCAACCTGCGCTACCTGGCCCCGCCGACCGCCGTCTGCGCGATCGCGGCCGGTCTGGTGGCCGGCGCCGTGCTCACCCCGTGGGCGTTCCTGATCCCGGCGGGCTACCTCGCGGCGATCACCGCCGGGTCCGTCCCGGCCGGCAAGGGGCTGTCGCTCAAGGCCCGGGCGCAGATCCCGGTGGCTCTCGCCACCATGCACATGTGCTGGGGCTTCGGCTTCCTGACCAGCCCGCGCTCGCTCGCGAACAAGGTCATCGCCAGCCGCCGCCCGTCGGTCCGGGCGGACTCCGCCCCGGCGGGCCAGGGCCGCTAGGCGGGGCCGCGCAGGCGGTACGTACGACGAAGGGGCCCGGCGGACAGTGCGTCCGCCGGGCCCCTTCGCGTGGGAGCCGCTACCAGGTGAAGCCTTCCTGGATCTTCATGCAGGCCTTGTCGTCGTCGCCGTTGAGCGGGCGCGCCGAGTCCGGGGCCTTGGTCGGCGCGGGCGCCGCGGCGGCCGGCGCGTTGCCCGTCCGCCAGTCCTTGCCGACGAACAGGGTGATCCCGGGGACCTCGGCCGACTGCTGGACGGAGCCCGACGGGAGACCGAGGGCGGTGGCCACGGCGGCCGCGTCGGCGGCCTGCCCCGGCTTGGCGTAGCGGATGACGGTGGCGTCCTCGCCGGCCGTCAGGTTGTCGGCCCTGGCCTTCGTGAAGCCCTTGCCTACGAGCAGCGCCACGACGTCGGAGGCCCGGCCCTTCGCCGTGCCCTCGGAGCCGTCCTTGCCGCTGGTGGCGTTGCGGACCGTCACCGGGATCGCCGCGGGCGCCGCGGCGGTGGCCGCGGTCGACGGGGAGCCTGAGGCGGCCGGCGCCGAGGGGGCCGCGGCGGGCTGCTTGGCGGCGTCCTGGCCGTCGAGCGCGATGTCCTCGCGGACCATCCGGAACAGGCCCTCGGCCTCACCCGGCTTGGGCTCGACCCGGTCCCTGTCGTACGGGCTCTGGATCCACGGCATGGTGGTCATGGTGATCCGGCCCGGGGGGACCTTCTTGAGCTCCATGCTCAGGTCGTACAGCCGGTCGATCTTGTTCAGGCCGGGGTCCACCACCATCGCGTCGATCGCCGCCTTCGCCAGGCTGTTGAGCTTCACCGGGTTGGTGAGCTTGGCGTTCTTGCGGAACTCGCGGGCCATGGAGTTCATGTACATGTGCTGGGCGTGCGTACGGCCGAGGTCGGTGCCGTCCTCGAACCCGTAGCGGGTGCGCAGCCACTGGAGGGCCTGCTCGCCCTGGATGACGCTCTCGCCCTTGGGGAGCTTGAGGCCGGAGCCCTTGCCGGCCCGGTTGCGCGAGTGGACGTTCTCCTGGACGCAGACCGGGACGCCGCCGATGGCGTCCGCCATCGACACCACGCCCTTGAAGTCGATCATCATGAAGTGGCTGATCGGTATGCCCGTCAGCTCCTGCCAGGCGGCGACCGTGCAGCCGGGGCCGCCGCGGCTGAGGGACTCGTTGGTCTGGACGAGGCCCTTGCTGGCGGGGTGTACCTTGCCGTTCGGTCCGGGCTCGGTGCACTTGGGCATCTTGACCAGCGTGTCGCGCGGCATGGAGACGACCGACATGTTGCTGCGGTCCGCGGACAGGTGCAGCAGCATCTGCACGTCGGCGAGCGGCGGTCCGTCGAAGGTGTCCCGGCCCCCGCCCAGGTCCTGGTTCTCCTTGTCGTTGCGCGCGTCGGAGCCGATGAGGAGGATGTTCAGCGGGGTCTGCCCGAACGCGTTCGGCTTGGGCCCGCTCAGCTTGTTGTCGCCGAGGTTCAGCGCGTCCGTCTGGATGCTGCCGTTCAGGTGGCGGTAGTACAGGTATCCGGCGCCGGCCGTCCCGAGTATCAGGAACGCCATGGTCGAGGCCGTCCAGAGCAGGACGCGCCGCTTGCCCTTGCGGCGGCGGGAGCCCGTGGCCGCCCCGCCCTTGCGCCGCGAAGGCACCGCGCCGGTCGCGCCCGGACCGCCGCCGCCGGATATGTCGGCGGCGTCGTCGGGCGCCCCCTCCCCGCGCACGCTGCTGTGCCTCACGTGTCCCCCCTCAACATCCTGATGACTCGACTGATGTGCCGGTCCCGCCGGCCGCGGTCCGTCGTCAGCCGACGACGGTCACTTTGCGCAGATCGCCTTGTCCGCCTCGACCCGCTGGATGTCCTTCGGGGCCTCCTGCGGTGCGGTCAGGGCGATCCCCGCCCCCTTGAAATCCGAGCCGAGCGTCAGCTTCATCGGGGTCTTCGCCCCCGCGTCCGCCGTCCCCGCCTTCAGCGCCGAAGCCGGAAGACCCATCATCTCCGCCAGCGTCCGGGCCTGGGCGGCCTGGTTCGGGGCGAACTCCAGCTGGGTGTTCTCGATCTTGGCGGGCGCGTTGCCGAGGTTGCTCGCCCTGTTGACGCCCTTGCTGTTCTGCAGCCAGTTCAGCGTGGTCGAGGCGGAACCGGAGGGGCCGCCGCCGTTGAGGATGTCCACCCGGACGTCGCCGGCCGGGGCCTTCTCGCCCTGGAGCAGCGCCTCCTGCTTGGCCTTGTCCTCCGCGGCCGCCGACTGCTTGGCGGCCTTCTCCTTCTTCTCGACGTCCGTGAGCGAGACGTCCCCCCGGATCATCTGCAGCAGCGGAGTCGCCTGGGCCTGGTCCACGACCACGGTCGCCTTCACCCGCTCGGCCGGGTTGTCGATCACCGGAAGGGTGGTGAAGGAGATGTTCTTGAGGTTTATGTCTTTCAACTCGCCCGCGAGATCGGTGAGTTTGTCGATGCTCCCTATGCCCGAGTCCACGGTCAGCGACTTGGTCGCCACCTCCGCGAGGGAGAGGAACTTCTTCGGACTGGTCAGCGTCTCCTTGGACTTCATCTCGCGCATCATCGAGCCCAGGAACTGCTGCTGGGTCTTGATGCGGTCGAGGTCGCTCTGGTTGCCGAAGGCGTGCCGGGTCCGTACGAAGGCCAGCGCGTCCTCGCCCGCCAGCCGGTGCTCACCGGCCGTCAGCTTGAGCTTGGAGTCCTTGTCGTTGACGTCCTTCTCCAGGCAGACGGGAACGCCGCCGACGGCCGTGCTCAGGTTCTTCACCGCGTTGAAGTCGACCATCATGAAGTGGTCGACCTGGATCCCGGTGATCTCCTTGACCGTGCGCATGGTGCAGCCCGGGTCGCGCCCGGCCTGTCCCAGGCTGGTGTTGAAGCGCGTCCCCTTCTCGCCGGGGATGTCCTTCGTCGACCCGTCGGGCTGCTTCGTCGGGCAGTCCGGGATGGTCGTGATCAGGTCGCGCGGGATCGACAGCGCGGTCGCGTTGCTGCGGTCCTTCGAGACGTGGAACAGGATCGTGGTGTCGGCGTGGCCGACGCTGTCCTTGTCCCCGTAGCCCTCGTTGCCGGCGCCGCTGCGCTTGTCGGTGCCGATGACCAGGATGTTGATCGGCTGGTCCTTCTTGAAACCACCGCTGCCCGCGGTCCCGATGTCGGTGACATTGAGATTGCCGTTGAGGTGGTCGTAGTACAGGTACGCCGCGACCGAGCCGCCGACCAGCAGGAACGCCAGCGTCCCACCGGTGATCATCAGCGCCTTCTTGCGGCCGCCGCCGCCGATCCTGCGCGAGCGGCCACCACGGCGCCCGCCGGGCGGGCCGTCGCCGCGCCGCGGCCCCGGCACCACCGGCGACGGAGCCTCGGGGGCGGGTGCCTTGCGGCTTCTGCGGGGGGCTCCTACGGACGGACGTTGCTGCTGTTGCTGCGCAGCGGGGTCGTCCAGTCGCAGTTCGTAGTTGCCGGTGCGGGGATTGAGGACCCACTGGTCTGCGGGGTCGATCTCGTCCGCCCGCCCACGGCTTTGTGCATCCACGGTTGCTCGAATCCTCCGTCGGTGCCTCGCGAAGCGCCTCCCCCCAGGCGCTCGGTCAACGATCCGGCTGCTGGTGCACGACCTCTTCGCTGGCCAGTGCACCGGATCGCTCACCCTATCCGCCCTGGTCAGCTGCAAACCATGCTGGTGACAAATTCCACTCCCCTTATAACGGGCCAAACCGCGCAAGCAGGTCGGTTCGGTCTCCGCCTTTTGGGATTGCTTTACCGGCAATCGGCGGTGCCCGCCGTGGTTCCCGTGAAGGTGGGGACGGGTTTGGGGGTGGCGGTGGTTCCGTCGGAGGCCTCCTCGGCCGTCTCGCGGGGGCCGGTGAGGTCGCCCTTCGACGAGGGGGCCGGGGGCGACGAGGAGATCGAGGGGGCTGACGGCTCCGGCGACGGCTTCGGCGGGGTAACCGTCAGCGGCATGTCCATCCGCAGCTGCCGGAACAGCAGGGCCGCGTCCGGCTCCAGCAGCTCGTCCCGGTTGGGGTTGGCCGTGTAGGGCCGCCGCGGCACGGTCAGGAACTTCACCTGGGCCGTCGGTATGTCCCGGGCCTCCCGCACGAGTTCGTACAGGCCGCGCAGCGAGGCCAGCTCCGGGTCCGTGGTCACCGAGGAGGTCGCCGCGTCCAGCAGCGGGTAGAGCCGGCCCGGGTTCAGCAAGACCCCGTTGCTCTGCACCTTCTTGACCAGCGAGCCGAGGAACTGCTGCTGCCGCTCCATCCGTTCGGTGTCGCTGCCGTCGCCCAGGCTGTAGCGGGCGCGGACGAACCCCAGCGCCTGCTCGCCCTGGAGGGTCTGCCGGCCCGCGGGCAGCCTCAGCTTGGCCTCCGCGTCGTCCACCGGCTGCTTGAGGCAGATCTCCACCCCGCCGATGGCGTCGACCATCTTCTTGAAGCCGCCGAAGTCCACCACCATGTGGTGGTCGATCCGGATCCCGGAGAGCTTCTCGACGGTACGGATCGTGCAGGCGGCCCCGCCCCACTGGAACGCCCAGTTGAACTGGGCGAACCGGGCGGCCGTGCGGCTCCCGTCCGGCTGCAGGCAGCTCGGGATGTCCGCCATCAGGTCCCGGGGTATCGACACCGCCGTCGCGCTCTTCCGGTCCGCCGGCAGGTGCAGCAGGATCGTGGTGTCCGAGCGCTCACTGCCGCCGTCCTGCCCGTACCGGCGGTTCTCCGCGCCGGAGCGCGAGTCCGAGCCGATCAGCAGGATGTTCTGGGCGCCGCCGACGGCGGGCGTGGGGCGCTCCCGCTCGAAGCGCCGCAGCTCGGCCGCCGCCGAGGTGTCCTCGGTGATGTTCCCGTCGAGCTTGTGGTAGACCCACCAGGCGCCGCCCGCCCCCACCAGGACCAGCAGCACCATCGCGAGGGCGAGCCGGCGCAGCAGCCGGCGGCCGCGGTCGCGGGGAGGCTTCGAGGTGCCTCCGGCCGCGTCCGCGCCGCCCGGTATGCCTGCGCTGTCCGTCACTCGCGTTCCGTCCCCTCACCGCGACTGTCGGCCGTACGGGTGGGTACGGGCCTCTCGCCGATCGTGCCCCCGGGAAGCCGGAGAGGCCCGGGGGCGGGCCCCCCGATAGGGCCGTGTGGGTGACAAATCGCGGGTTTGCGCTGTTGAGCGGTCCGGGTGACGGCGGCCCGGCGCCCCGGCTACGCGGTGTGGGTGACGCGCTCGCTCTCGATCCGCTGCGCCAGTCCGTCCGCCGACAGCCGCTCCGCGCCCCGGACCAGCACCACGGAACCGCCGGTCGCCAGCGCGGCGAACAGCCCGGCCGAGAGGCCGTCCCAGTCGTCGTAGCCCAGCGCGGACAGCACCCGCGAGCCCTCGCCCAGGCCCCGCTCGGCGGCGTCCTCGCGCGCCCGCTCGACGATCCGCGCGTACGAGAGCTCCTCGCCGCCGACCACCAGCCCCGGGCCGTCCGCGTCGACCGGGACGAAGGGGGCGAACCGGTCGCCCTGGCCCGGCACCTCCACCGCGTAGTCCGCGAACCCGGCGGGCGGCTGGGGGAACCGCCCGCCCAGCGGGCGCAGCGCGAGCGCGACCCGCTCCCCGGAGCAGGCCGCGGCCTCCTCCAGGGTGTCGGGCCCGCTGACGACGAGATCGGCGTCGGCCGGGTCCCCGCCCACCTCGGCGACGACCCCGACCGAGGCGCAGGCGAGCAGCCACACGGCGCTCTGCCAGTGCGCGGGCAGCAGCAGCGCGAGCCGGTCGCCGGGCCCGGCGCCCAGGTCGCCCTGGAGCAGATTGGCGGTCTTGGCCACCCAATTGGCGAAGGTGGCGACGGACAATTCGACGCGCTCGCCCGTGGCGTCGTCGTAGAAGGTGACGAGGGGGCGGCCCGGATCGGCGGCGAGCGCGGATCGCAGCAGGTCGGCAGGGGTGCGGTCAGTGGCGTTCACCCGGCCCAGGTTACGCGGGCCCCTCCTCCGTCCGGCGGGCACGCGGTCCTCCGTACGGGGGAGGGGTATCGGGCCGGAAAGCGGACGGGGCGTCAGGTTTCGGATGGCGCGCCGCCGCCCGTGTGTTCAGCATCCTTTTCATGCGTGGATTCCTTGCTTCCTCGATCGGCGTCGCGACGGCTGCCGCACTGGCCCTGCCGCTCGCGCTCTCTACTCCGGCCCTGGCGATCCCGTCCATGAGCGCGGTCGCCGCCGTGGCCCCCGCCGGGTCCACCCAGTCGCTGCCGCTGGTCCCGCTGGGGCCCTCGGCGGACCGGAGCCCCGGCGTCCCCGGCATGAGCGCCGCGCCCCGGCTGCCCGAGACGCGCGGGCTGAGCGCGCGCGAGGTCAAGACGTTCTCGCTCGTCGGCGTCGTCTGGGACGACGCGAGCGCTGAGCTGTTCGGCCGCGTCCAGGTCCGCACCCGCGCCAAGCGGACGGCCGTGTGGTCCGACTGGCAGGACGTCGAGACCCACAACAGCGAGCACGCCGCCGACCTCGACTCGGCGGAACGCGGCACCGGCAAGGTCCGCGGCAGCACCGCCCCGCTGTGGGTCGGCGAGTCCGACGGCGTGGAGGTCCGCGTCCAGGCGGAACCGGGCGCCACCCGGGTGGCCGGGCGGGCGGCGGGCCGACTCCCGCAGGGCATGCGGATCGAGCTCGTCGACCCCGGGGAGAGCGCGTCCGGGGCGGCGGACGGCAAGAACAGCGGCGCGGACGACGACCCGGCGGGCGACGGCAAGGGCGAGGCGGGGGCCGCCGCCCCGGGCATGACGATGGAGATGGCCGAGGCCTCCTCCGCCAACCTCCCGCACGCGCCGCTCGGCGCGGACGAGATCCCGGAGCTCGACAAGGCCGACTCGACGGCCGACGCGGTGTTCGCCGGCGAGGGCACCCTCGCGGCGGCGGCCGCCCCGTACATCGGGCCGCGGCCGCGGATCGTGACGAGGAAGGGGTGGGGAGCGGACGAGGGCCTGCGGGAGAAGGGGTTCGTCTACACGAACACGGTCAAGGCGGCGTTCGTCCACCACACGGTCTCCGGCAACAACTACGCCTGCAAGGACGCCCCGGCGGTGATCCGCAGCCTGTACCGGTACCACGTGCTCAGCAGCGGCTGGCGGGACTTCGGGTACAACTTCGCCGTCGACAAGTGCGGCACGATCTACGAGGGCCGCGCGGGCGGAGTCACCAAGGCGGTGCTCGGCGCGCACACCATGGGGTTCAACACGGACAGCATGGGCGTCGCGGTGCTCGGCACCTTCACCACGAGCGCTCCGCCGGCGGCGGCCGTGAAGGCGGTCGCGCAGCTCACGGCGTGGAAGCTCGGCCTCTTCGGCCGGGACCCGCGCGCGAAGACCAGCCTCAAGTCGGGCGGCGGCAACCGGTTCCCGAAGGGCACCGTCGTCTCGATGAACGTCATCTCGGGCCACCGGGACGGCTTCGCGACGGAATGCCCGGGCAAGAAGCTCTACGGCCAGCTCCCCCCGACCCGCACGACGTCGGCCAAACTCCAGGGCCGCCCCTAGTGCTGTGACCGGCGGGCAGGCAGCCGAAACACCGCCCCGCGGGGTCCGGGGCGGAGCCCGGGGGTTCAGCGGTGCGGTGCGCGGCTACGCTCGAAGGCATGGCCGGCCGTTTCGACCCCCTCACCCGCACCGCCGCCCGCGGCGGCCGCGTCGACGTGCCGGCGGGACGGCACGCGCCCGGCGCGGCGGCGAAGCGGCGGGTGTGGGTTCCCGACGGGGTCGTGGACCTCGGGCTCACCCTCGGCCCGCTGCGGCGGGGGCCGCACGATCCGACCTTCCGGGTCACCCCCGACGGCGCCGTGTGGAAGACCGCCCAGACCGGCGACGGCCCCGTCACCCTGCGCATCACCAGCGGCGTCGACGCCGTGCACGCCGACGCCTGGGGTCCCGGCGCCGAGCGGGCGCTCGACACCCTGCCCGCACTCCTCGGCGCCGGCGACGACCCCGCCGCCTTCGTCCCCCGCCACCGCCTCGTGCACGCCAGCCACCGCCGCCGCCCCGGCCTGCGCCTCACCCGCACGGGACTGGTCCTGGAGTCCCTGATCCCGACCGTCCTGGAGCAGAAGGTCACCTCCGACGAGGCGTACCGCGCCTGGCGCCGCCTCGTACGGCAGTACGGCGAGCCCGCCCCCGGCGACGAGGCCCCCGAGGGCCTCTACGTCATGCCCCCCGCCCGCACCTGGGCCCTGATCCCGTCCTGGGACTGGCACAAGGCCGGCGTCGACGCCAAACGCTCCGCGACCATCGTCCGCGCCGCCCGCGTCGCGAGCAGGCTCGAAGAGGCCGCCGTCATGGACCTCCCGGCGGCGGCGCGACGCCTGGAGGCGGTACCCGGCATCGGTCCCTGGACCTCCGCCGAGACGCTCCAGCGCAGCAACGGCGCCGCCGACGCCGTCACCACCGGCGACCTGCACCTCCCCGGCATCATCGGCTACGCCCTCGCCGGCGACCGCGACGCCGACGACGCGGCCATGCTGGAGCTCCTCGCCCCGTACGCCGGCCAGCGCCACCGCGCCGCGCGCCTCATCCTCCTCGCCGGCCACGCCCCGCCCCGCCGCGCACCCCGCATGTACCGGGGCGACATCGGCAAGATCTAGAGGGTGCCGGGCGTCACCGGACCTCGATGAACGCCTCCGCCGAGCGCGCCGGGCGCTCCCGGGGGGCCTCGGCCGCATGCCCCACGGCCACCGCGCCCATCGGGTCCCAGCCCTCAGGAAGGTCCAGCACCTTGCGTACGACGTCCCGGCAGAACATCGTCGAGGACACCCACGCCGACCCCAGCCGCTCCCCGGCCAGCGCGACCAGGAAGTTCTGCACGCCCGCGCCCATCGCGACGACGAACATCTCCCGCTCGGCCGCGTCCCGCCGCGCGTGCCCGTAGTCGTGCGCGCCGTCCGTCACCATGCACGGCACGACCAGGTACGGGGCCTGGCGCAGGAAGTCCCCCCGCTTCACCCGCTTCGCGATCGACTCCGGCGACTTCCCGTCCCGCCGCAGGTCCTCGACCCACGCGTCCCGCATCGCGTCCAGCAGCTCCAGCCGCGCCGACGCCGACTCCAGCAGCACGAACCGCCACGGCGTCGTGTGGTGCGGCGCCGGGGCCGTCACCGCCGCCGCCACCGCGCGCCGGACCGCGCCCGGGTCCACCGGGTCGGCCGTGAAGGCCCGTACCGTACGGCGCTGCGTCACGGCTTCCCGTACCGCCTCCGAGGTGCCCAGCCGGAACATGTCCTCGGCCGGCGCGCGCACCAGCTCCGCCGCCGTCGCGCCCTCGCCCAGTACGTGGGCCAGCCCGCGCACGACCGCCACCGGCAGCCCCGCCGCCTTGCCCTTGACCAGGTCCCCGGCCGCCGCCAGCTCGTCGGCGGTCGCCACCACCGTCGCGCTCAGCGGATTGCCGTGCGCGTCGGTGGCGCCGCGCAGGTCGTCCAGCACCCGCACGCCCGCCGCGCCGATCGCCACGTCCGTCAGACCGGTGCGCCACGGCCGCCCGAAGGTGTCCGTCACCACCACGCCGACGTCGACCGAGAGCGCCTCCCGCAGCCCCGCGCGGATCGCGGCCGCCGAGGCGTCGGGGTCCACGGGCAGCAGCAGCACCGTGCCCGGCTCCGTGTTGGAGGCGTCCACTCCGGCCGCCGCCATCACCAGCCCCTGCCGGTTCTCGACGATCCGCAGCGCACCCCGGCGCGCGACCACCCGTACCGTCTCGGCGTCTATGGCGTCCTCGCGCGAGTCCGCGTGGACGATCCGGCCCTCCGCCTTCGAGACGACCTTCGAGGTGACGAGCAGGACGTCCCCGTCGCGCAGATCGGGCGCGGCCGCCGCGATCAGCGTCGCGAGGTCGTCCCCCGGCCGCACCTGCGGCATCCCGGGGACGGCGCGCACCTCGTACGAGGGAACGTGCCCGGCGCGGGTCACCGCGAGGCCTCCGCCAGCTCCAGCGCGGCCCGGGCCATCTCGGCCGTGGCCGCGACGTCGGTCATCATCAGCGGCACCGCCCGGCAGGTGATCCCGGCGGCCTCGACCTCCGCGACCGCGTCCGCGTCGGCGCCGTCCACCAGCCAGCCGTCCAGCAGCCCGGTCCCGTAGTGCAGGGCGACGGCCGCCGCGGTGCTCTCCACGCCGACCGCGGCGAGCACCTTGTCGGCCATCCCGCGCACCGGCGCGCCCCCGACGATGGGGGACAGGCCGATCACGGGAGCCCCGGCGGAGGCCACGGCCTCCCGGATGCCGGGGACGGACAGGATCGTCCCGATGGAGACCACCGGGTTGGACGGCGGGAAGAGGATGACGTCGGCGGCCGCGATGGCCTCAAGCACGCCGGGTGCGGGCTTGGCCTGCTCGGCGCCGACGGGGACGATCGCCTCCGCGTCCACCGAGGCGCGCAGCCGCACCCAGTACTCCTGGAAGTGGATGACCCGGCGCTCGCCGGAGGCGGCGTCGGTGATCGCGACGTGCGTCTCGACCCGGTCGTCGGACATGGGCAGCAGCCGGACCCCGGGCTGCCAGCGGTCGCAGAGCGCCTCGGTGACGGCGCTGAGCGGGTAGCCGGCGCCGAGCATCTGCGTACGGACGATGTGGGTGGCGAAGTCGCGGTCGCCGAGGCCGAACCAGGTGGGTCCGACCCCGTACGCCGCGAGTTCCTCCTTGACGGTGAAGGACTCGTCGGTGCGGCCCCAGCCCTGGTCCTCGTTGATGCCACCGCCGAGGGTGTACATCACCGTGTCCAGATCGGGGCACACCTTCAGCCCGAACAGGTGAATGTCGTCACCGGTGTTGCCGATGACCGTGATGTCCGCGTCGGGGACGGCGGCCTTGAGGCCGCGGAGGAAACGGGCGCCGCCGATGCCGCCTGCCAGAACAACAATGCGCATGAGCGGCAGTCTGTCAGGCGCCCGCGGGGCGGGCGCGCCCGGTCAGACGGAGAGCGCCTCGGGGCGCGCCGGGGAGCAGTGGTGCATCGGCATCTCGGTGAGGCCGGGGAAGTAGACGTGCAGGCTGACGGCCCCGTCGAGGCTGTCGTTGACGACCTCGTGGGCGTAGCCGGGGGCGAAGACGCGCTGCGTGCCGGCGCCGAGGGTGCGGGCGCCGCGGGTGCCGTGCTCGGTGAGCTCGCCTTCCAGGACGGTCATGACGCCGGAGGAGGCGCCGTGGTCGTGCAGGCCGCTGCCCTGGCCGGGGACCCAGCTGAGCAGCCAGACCTCGTAGCCGGGTCCGGTGCGCAGCCGGTGGTACCAGCGGGTGGTGGCGTCGTACTCGACCAGGTGCTGCCAGCTCGCGCGGTCCGCGGCGATGGAGCGGGCCAGGCCGGCGAACTCGGCGACGGTGGCCGGGTGCTCGCGGGCGGGCTGGAGGAGGTGCTGGACGGCGAGGATGTCGCCGGCGACCTGCAGGTCGCTCTCGGCGGCGACCGGGGCGACGGCGGCGGTGGCGTTGACCGGGGTGCTGTTCATCGTGGGGGAGTCCTCGACGGATGTCAGTCGTGCTGGCGGTTGCTGCGGGGAGTGGCCGGAGCTCAACGGAGCCGAAGCTCCGGAGGCATCAACAGCTGCAACAGCAACAGCGAACCTGGGCAGCGCACAGGAACCCACGAATGGGGGTCCGGGTGGCGGCTGCGGGCGCTGACATGCAGACAAGGAGAACGGGAGGAGGGTCGGACTGTCAACCCAATGTCCGGTTTGGGGTAAAAGTTTCACCTCATCCGGTTACTGTGCCGGGAGAAAGGTTTGTGCAGTGCCTGCCCGGGGATGTGGCGCTCCAAGTCGGGCTTCACGGCCCACCCGTCCAGCGTCCAAACCTGTCGATGTCACCTCGTGACCAGAATGTGATCTGCGCCGCATGTCTGGCCGGATCGCAACCCCCGTCGCGAAGGGGCGCGTCGACTACGGACGTGGGCGGGCGGCGCGGAGGCCATGCCTTGTGTCACGATTTTTGGCGATATGAACACTTTCTGCATACGCTTGGTTCCGCAGAGTGAATAAGGGGCCCAATAGCAGATCTCGGCTTGACTGCGCTGGAGCCCCCCACTTGTAATTTCACTCGTGTCGTTACATATCGATCGGTAACGGCAACACCACGGGGACGCACAGACAGAGCGAGGGGCGCACATGACCGAGCTGTTTCAGGAACTGCTGGTCGAGGAAGCGGACGAGGAGCTCGGATGGCAGGAGCGCGCCCTCTGCGCCCAGACCGACCCCGAGTCCTTCTTTCCCGAGAAGGGCGGCTCCACCCGCGAGGCCAAGAAGGTCTGCCTCGCCTGCGAAGTCCGCTCCGAATGCCTTGAGTACGCCCTCGCCAACGACGAGCGATTCGGCATCTGGGGCGGTCTGTCCGAGCGCGAGCGCCGGCGCCTGAAAAAGGCCGCGGTCTGACACGCCTCCAGCGCCCCCCGACCGGCGCGGACGGCACGGCCCGCCACACCCGCGGGATCCACGGGGATCCACACAACGACATATCGAGCAGAGCAAACGGTCCGCCTCCCGCACCTTCCCCGCAGGAGGCGGACCGCTGTGTTCCCAGCCGTTAGTGTGGGGCGCTGTCCAGCAGCCTCCGAGGGCACACCACCCCCGGACCCTCCCCCCGACCTCGTCCGGGGGGACCCCCAGGCCGGAGGGCCAGTAGAGCGATGTCCCTGCACAGCCAGTCGGCGGCCTCCCACCAGGCTGCCGCCACACCCGAGTTCCCCCGGCACGTCGTCACCGCGGTCCTCGTCGCCCACGACGGCGCCCGCTGGCTCCCCCGGACCCTCGCCGGCCTGCTCGGCCAGGAGCGCCCCGCGCAGAACCTCATCGCCGCCGACACCGGCAGCGCCGACGACTCCGCGCGGCTGCTCGGCGAGGCCCTCGGCGGCGACCGCGTCCTGCACCTCGCCCGCCGCACCGGCTTCGGCGCCGCCGTCGACGAAGCCGTCCGCGGCGCCGGCACCCCCACCCCCGAGGACCTCCCGTACCTCAAGCGCCCCAGCGGCTGGGACCCCGTCAGCCGCACCTGGCGCGACGACGCGTACGACCTCCCCGAACTCCCGTACGGCGAACCCGTCCAGTGGCTCTGGCTGCTCCACGACGACAGCGCCCCCGAGGCCGACGCCCTCACCGAACTCCTGCGCGTCGCCGACGAGAACCCCGACGCCGCCGTCATCGGCCCCAAGCTGCGCGGCTGGTACGACAAGAAGCAGCTGCTCGAAGCGGGCGTCACCATCGCCCGCAGCGGTCGCCGCTGGACCGGCCTCGACCGCCGCGAACAGGACCAGGGCCAGCACGACCAGGTCCGCCCCGTCCTCTCCGTCTCCACCGCCGGCATGCTGGTGCGCCGCGACGTCTACGAGGCCCTCGGCGGCTTCGACCGCCGCCTGCCCCTCATGCGCGACGACGTCGACCTGTGCTGGCGCGCCCAGAGCGCCGGCCACACCGTCCTCGTCGCCCCCGACGCCGTCCTGCGGCACGCCGAGGCAGCCGCCCGCGAACGCCGCACCGTCGACTGCGCCGGCCGCGGCGCCGCCAGCCCGCACCGCGTCGACAAGGCCGGCGCCGTCTACACGATCCTCGCCAACAGCTCCGGCCCCGCCCTCCCGTACGTCCTGCTGCGCCTCCTCGTCGGCACCGTGCTGCGCACCCTCGCCTACCTCGTCGGCAAGGCCCCCGGCCAGGCGGTCGACGAGTTCACCGGCCTCCTCGCCACCCTGTTGCGCCCCGGCCGGATCCTCGGCGCCCGCCGGGCCCGCGGCCGCGCCGCCGTCCCTGCCAAGGAACTGCGCCCGCTCTTCCCGCCGCCCGGCGCCACCCTGCGCGCCAACGCGGAACAGCTCGCCGGGTACTTCGGCGGCGACCGCGACACCGACGGCGGCGCCGCCGGCCGACACGGCGGAGCCGTCGAGTCCGGGCCCGGCGGCGACGACGCCGACTACCTGGAGATCGAGCAGTTCGCGCGCCTCAAGCGGATCGCCCGCAACCCCGCGCCCGTCCTGTTCGCCGTCCTCCTCCTCGTCTCCCTCGCCGCCTGCCGAGGCCTGCTCTTCGGCGGCACCCTCATGGGCGGCGCCCTGCTGCCCGCCCCCGGCAGCGGCCTCGACCTCTGGCGCGGCTACACCGGCGACTGGCAGACCGTCGCCACCGGCTCCACCGCCGGGGCGCCCCCGTACCTCGCCGTCCTCGGCGCCTTCTCCGTCCTGCTGTTCGGCTCCACCCAGTACGCGCTGACCCTGCTGCTCGTCTGCTCGGTGCCGCTGTCCGGACTCACCGCCTACTTCGCCTCCCGGCCGCTCGTCGAGTCCCGGCTGCTGCGCGCCTGGGCCGCGATCGCCTACGCCTTCCTCCCCGCCGTCACCGGCGCCCTCGCCGGGGGCCGCCTCGGCACCGCCGTCCTCGCGATCCTGCTCCCGCTCATCGCCCGCTCGGCCGTCGCCGCGTTCGGCCTCGGCGGGGCCGACGGGGACAGGGGCAGCTGGCGCGCGGTGTGGACCTACACCCTGCTGCTGACCCTGGCCACCGCCTTCACCCCGGTCGTGTGGCCGCTCGCCGCCGCCCTCGCCGTCGCCGCCGTCGCACTGCGCCGGGCCGGCTGGAAGACGTACGCCCCCCGGCTCCTGGCCACCCTCGCCGTACCGCTCCTCGTCCTCGCCCCCTGGTCGCTCGGCCTGCTCACGCACCCCGGCCGCTTCCTGCGCGAGGCCGGCCTGCCCTACGGAGCCGGCTCCGCCGGCGCCCTGGACCTGCTCGGCATCAGCCCCGGCGGACCCCGCACCGCCGGCGGCCTGCTGCTGATCGGCATCGTGCTCGCCGCCCTGGCCGCCCTGCTGCGCGCCGACCGGCAGTTCGCCATCCGCACCGCCTGGGCCACCGCCCTGGCCGCGCTGCTGCTCGCCGTCCTCGTCAACCGCACCGGCTGGGCCGGCCCAGCCACCCTCGTCTACGGACTCGCCCTGCTCGCCGCCGCCGTCCTCGGCGCGGACGGCGCCAAGGACCGGGTCGCCGCGAGCAGCTTCGGCTGGCGCCAGCCGCTGGCCGCGCTCATCGCGCTCGCCGCCGCCGTCGGACCGGTCCTCGGCGCCGCCGGCTGGGTGCTCAGCGGCGCCGCCGGACCGCTGGAGCGGCGCGACCCCGTCCAGGTCCCGGCGTTCGTCGCCGACGAGAGCGGCGACCGCAACCAGAACCGCACGCTGATCCTCGGCGGCGACTCGCCCGCCACCGTCTCCTACACCCTGGTCCGCGGCTCCGGTGTCCGCCTCGGCGACGCCGAACTCGCCGCCGAGGCGGGCAGCGAGGCCCGCCTCGACAAGGCCGTCTCCGGCCTGGTCTCCGGCTCCGGAGCCGACCAGTCCGACCAGCTCGGCGGCTTCGCCATCCGCTACGTCATGATCCGCGCCGGCGCCCAGGAACAGGTGCGCCGCACCCTCGACGCCACCCCGGGCCTGACCCGCCGCCACCAGCCCGACGGCACCGCCCTGTGGGCCGTCGACCCGCCCCTGCCCCGCGCCGTGATCCTCTCCGGCAAGGACGGCCAGGCCCCGATCCCGGTCGCCTCCGGCCCCGTCGAGGCCCACACCAAGATCGAGGCCGGCGAAGCGGGCCGGATGCTGCGCATCGCGGACCGCGCCGACGCCGGCTGGCGGGCCACCCTCGACGGCAAGCCGCTCAAGGCCAAGACGGTGGACGGCTGGGCGCAGGGCTTCGAGCTGCCCGCCGGCGGCGGCCGCCTCGACCTCGTCCACGAGGACTCCCTCACCCGGACCGCCTGGCACTGGGCGCAGGGCGTCCTCGCGCTGGTGCTGCTGGTGATGGCCCTGCCCGGCCGCCGGGCCCGGCTCGACGACGACCTGCCCGACGAGGAGAGGGCCGTCCCGGCCCAGCCCGGCCCGGCCGAGGCCGGCGAGGGCCGCCGCGCCCGCCGGCTGCGCGCCGAGGCCGAGTCCGCCGCGGCGCCCACGCCCGTGGAGGCGGCGGCCGCCGCCGATCCGTACGCGCAGATCCCGGCGCAGCCGGCGTACGGGGAGGACGCGTACGCGTACCAGGGCTACGGCTACGAACAGCCCGTCGAGCCCCAGCAGCCCGAGGTGCCCCAGATGCCCCAGCAGTACGAGTACGGCGCCCAGGAGGGCTACGCCCCGTACCCGTACCCGCAGCAACAGCAGCAGTACCCCTCCTACCCGTACGAGCAGTACGACACGTACGGCGGGCAGGGACAGCACGAACAGCAGCGTCCGGACGGGAGCCCCCAGCAGTGAAGCAGCGCGCACCCCTCACGCTGGCGGCCGTGACCGCGGCGCTCGCCGCCGTCACCGCCGTCGCCTCCCTCACCGCGCCCGCCGCGCCGGCGGCCGACGGCAAGAAGACGGCGGCGGCCCGGATGCCGGTGGAGCGCACCGGGCTGGTCTGCCCGGCGCCCAGTTCCTCCGACATCGCCGAGACCACGTACACCTCGTACACCCCGGGCGCGGCCGCGGGCGCCAAGGGCGCCGCCCAGGGCACGGCCCGGCTGCTCGGCGCGACCAAGGACGCCAAGGCGGTACTGGAGCCCAAGGAGCCCGGCAAGCCCGTCGGAGCCACCTCCTCCGGCTCCGAGGCACCCGCGCTCACGGGCATCGCCGAGGGAACCCTCGCCCCCGGCTGGACGGTCCAGCAGACCACCAAGGTCGCGGTCGGCCGGGCGCGCGGCGTCCTCGGCGTCGCCTGCGCCATGCCCGGCACCGACTTCTGGTTCCCCGCGGTCGGCACCTCCAAGGGCCGCGAGGACTACGTCCACCTCACCAACCCGGACGACACCCCGGCCGAGGTCGACGTGAAGCTCTTCGGCCCCGAGGGCGCGGTCAAGTCCGAGCCCGGCCGGGACCGGGTCACCATCGCCCCGAAGTCCAGCCAGAAGCTGCTGCTGTCCACGCTCGCGCCGGAGACCCAGCTGGCGGACGTCACCGCGCACGTGACGACCCGTTCGGGCCGGGTCGGCGCCTCGGTACAGGTCGCCGAGGACGGCGTCGGCACCGACTGGCTGCCCGCCTCCACCGACCCGGCGGGCTCGCTGGTGCTCCCCGGCATCCCGGCGGACGCCACCTCCGTGCGGCTGGTCGCGTTCGCGCCGGGCGAGGACGACGCCGACGTCTCGGTCCGCCTGGCCGGACCGTCCGGCACGATCAGCCCGGCGGGCAACGACGCGCTGCACCTCAAGGCGGGCATGACGGGAAGCCTGGACCTCAAGGACGTCACCCGGGGCGAAGCGGGCTCCCTCGTCCTCACCCCGGCGGACGCGAAGAAGGCCGTCCCGGTCGTCGCAGCGCTGCGGGTGGTCCGCGGCAGCGGCGCCAAGCAGGAGCTGGGCTTCATCCCGGCGAGCGGCCCGGTCGGGGCGCGGGCCACCGTCGCCGACAACCGGATCGGCGACAACGCGACGGTGCTGTACGTGACGGCGCCGGGCAAGGCCGCCGCGAAGGTCCGGGTGACGGCCTCGCCGGGCACCGAGGGCGGTGAACCGGAGTCCAAGGAGATCGAGGTCAAGGCGGGCACCACCCTCGCGGTGACCCCGCCCCCGGCGCCCGCGGGCGGCAAGGGCTCCTACGCCCTCACCCTGGAAACCCTCTCGGGCGGCCCGGTTCACGCCTCCCGCACCCTGACGCTCCCGCACGAGGGCATCACGATGTTCACCGTCCAGCCCTTCACGGACGACCGCTCCACGGTCCTGGTCCCGAAGGCCACCCAGGACCTCTCGGTCCCCACGCGCTAGGGATCGTCCAGCCCGTCCGCGTTCGAGGACCGGGGTGCGGGGCGGAGCCCCGGGAAACGGCGAAAGGGCGGGGCGGGGAGCAGGCCCGCGCAGCGGCCCCCACCCCGCCCTGCCGGACGCACCGGCGCCGGACGGCTCAGTCCTGCCCGTACCGGGGGTCCACGGTCTCCGGCGACAGCCCCAACAGCTCCGCCACCTGCTCCACCACCACCTCGTGCACGAGCAACGCCTTCTCGTCCCGGGTCTTCGTCCGGATGTCCACCGGCCGCCGGAACACCACGATCCGCGCCGGCCGCCCCCCGGCCGCCTCCACCAGCCCGCCCAACGGCACGGCCTCGTCGTTCCAGCCGCCCTCCGGCCCGCCCGGCGGCCCCGGCACGTCCGCGACGACGAACTCGACCTCCGCGAGCTGCGGCCACCGCCGCTCCAGCCGCTCCACGGAATCCCGTACGAGGTCCCCGAACAGCTCCGCCCGGCTCGCCGACAACGGGACCTGAGGCGGCGCCACCGGCCCCCGCATCCCCCGCCCGTGCCGGTCCCGCCGCCGCGGCCTCGCCTCGGCGGACACCGCCCCGGGCACCGGTCCCGGCACCGGCCCAGGCACCGCCCCGGGCGCCGCATCCGGTACCGGCCCAGGCACCGCACCGGGCACAGATCCATCAGGTCCGGAAGAACCGGCGGGGCCAGAAGGCAGAGGGCTGTCCGTCACCCCCGCAGGGTAGCCCTCCCACCCAGGACATTCCGGCCAAGGAACCCCTCTTTCCGGCCCCCTTGGCCGAGTTGGCACCCTGCCCCGGGGGCGACACGGGGGAGTGAGCGGGGGGCGAGTCGTCGCGGCCCGGTCAAGAGTGCGGTACCGTCCAACGTCGTGAGCCCTGTACGTCGCTGTTCGCGCACCGCGTGCGGCCGCCCTGCCGTCGCAACACTGACGTACGTCTACGCCGATTCGACCGCAGTTCTCGGCCCGCTCGCCACCTACGCCGAACCCCACTGCTACGACCTGTGCGCCGAGCACTCCGAGCGCCTGACCGCCCCGCGCGGCTGGGAAGTCGTACGCCTGTCCGACGGTTCCGCGCCGTCGCGCCCCAGCGGCGACGACCTCGAAGCCCTGGCCAACGCCGTCCGCGAGGCGGCCCGTCCGCACGACCGCCGCGCCGCCGAGGCCGGCGGAAGCGGCCCGGGCGGTGGCCCGAACGGCCCCACCGGCAACGGCCCCGCCACCGGCCAGGCCCGCCGCGGGCACCTGCGCGTTCTTCGTTCGCCGGATTCCTGACACCCGTTCATCCGAACAACGCCGCCCCCTGCACGGTAGGTTTGCTCCAGCGCACAGGACCTCAGGAGGGCAGGCAGTGGCCGCAGATCTTTCGAACATCGTCAAGGCATACGACGTACGCGGCGTCGTACCGGATGAGTGGGACGAGTCCCTCGCGGAGCTGTTCGGGGCCGCGTTCGTCGAGGTCACCGGAGCCACGGCGATCGTCGTCGGTCACGACATGCGCCCCTCCTCGCCCGGCCTGTCCGGCGCCTTCGCGCGCGGCGCCGCCGCCCTCGGCGTGGACGTCACCCTCATCGGGCTGTGTTCCACGGACCAGCTGTACTACGCCTCGGGTTCGATGAACCTGCCCGGCGCGATGTTCACGGCCTCCCACAACCCGGCCCAGTACAACGGCATCAAGATGTGCCGCGCCGGCGCCGCCCCCGTCGGCCAGGACACGGGCCTCTCCGCCATCCGCGAGCTCGCCGAGAAGTGGTCCGACGAGGGCGCCCCGGCCGCCCCCGCGGGCACCGTCCCCGGCACCATCACCGAGCGGGACAGCCTCCCCGGCTACGCCGAGCACCTCAAGGGCCTGGTCGACCTCACCGGCATCCGCCCGCTCAAGGTCGTCGTCGACGCCGGCAACGGCATGGGCGGGCACACCGTCCCCACCGTCTTCGCGGGCCTGCCCCTCGACCTCGTCCCCATGTACTTCGAGCTCGACGGCACCTTCCCGAACCACGAGGCCAACCCGCTCGACGCGAAGAACATCGTCGACCTCCAGGCCCGCGTGCTGGCCGAGGGCGCCGACCTCGGCCTCGCCTTCGACGGCGACGCCGACCGCTGCTTCGTCGTCGACGAGCGCGGCCAGGGCGTCTCCCCGTCCGCGATCACCGCCCTGGTCGCGGCCCGCGAGCTCGCCCGCAACGGCGGCAAGGGCACCGTGATCCACAACCTGATCACGTCCTGGTCCGTCCCGGAGGTCGTCCGCGAGAACGGCGGCACCCCCGTCCGCACCCGCGTCGGCCACTCCTTCATCAAGGAGGAGATGGCCAAGTCCGGCGCCATCTTCGGCGGCGAGCACTCCGCGCACTACTACTTCAAGGACTTCTGGAACGCGGACACCGGCATGCTCGCCGCGCTCCACGTCCTCGCGGCCCTCGGCGGCCAGCAGGGACCGCTCTCCGAGCTGGTCTCCTCCTACGACCGCTACGCCGGCTCCGGCGAGATCAACTCGACCGTCGCCGACCAGGCCGGCCGCCTCGCCGCCGTCAAGACCGCGTACGAAGGCCAGGAGGGCATCACCCTCGACGAGCTGGACGGCCTGACCGTGACCGCCTCCGACTGGTGGTTCAACCTGCGGCCCTCCAACACGGAGCCGCTGCTCCGCCTGAACGTCGAGGCCCGCGACGAGGCCACCCTGGCCAAGGTCAAGGACGAGGTCCTCGCGCTCGTCCGCGCCTGACAGCGCCAACCGCACTGACGCCGCCGCCACCGGGCCGCACGCCGCGCGGCCCGGCGGTACGCTGACCTCGCCCAATCCGCATGTCTGAAGGGAAGCGCCATGCCGCTCGAAGCCGGTCTTCTGGAGATCCTCGCCTGCCCCGCCTGCCACTCGCCCCTTGAGGACAAGTCGGCCGACGAGACGGCCCCCGAGCTGATCTGCACCGGCCAGGACTGCGGCCTCGCCTACCCCGTCCGCGACGGCATCCCGGTGCTCCTCGTCGACGAGGCCCGCCGCCCCGCGTAAGGCGCGCCGGAAGCCGAGTCCGTCCCCCTGGGTCCGTCACCACCACTGCCGGAGGCCGCCATGCTCGACGAGTCGCTCCTCGACGCACCGGAGGATCTCGCCCGCGCCGACCGCCGCGGCCTGCTCCGCGGCGCCGCCGAGGCCGGGGCCAGAGTCCGCACCGCCGCACGGCACGCGACCGAGGCCGGACTCGCCGACCTGCGCCCCGACGGCCGGCCCCGCGCCGTGCTCATCGCCGGGCCCGGGACGGCCGCGACCGGCGTCGCCGACCTGCTCGGCGCCCTCGCCGGGGCCTCCGCCCCGGTGACCCGGCTGCACCCCACCGGCGTGGCCCACGCCCCCGGGGCGCTGCGCTGGACGCTGCCCGGCTGGGCCGGCCCCGTGGACCTGCTGCTCATCGCCACCACCGACGGCACCGAGCCCGGCCTCGGCGTCCTCGCCGAGCAGGCCTACCGGCGCGGCTGCGCCGTCGTCGCCGTCGCGCCCGAGCGCTCGCCGCTGAGCGAGTCGGTGGACGGCGCGCACGGGGTCCTCGTACCCATGGCCAAGGCCCCGTACCAGGAGTACGACGAGTCCGCCGCGGCCGGTCCCGGCGCCCTGTGGGCCCTGCTGACGCCGCTGCTGGTACTGCTCGACAAGGTCGGCCTGATCAGCGCGGCCCCCGACACCCTCCAGCGCGTCGCCGACCGGCTCGACCGCACCGCCGAGCGCTGCGGGCCCGCCATCGCCACGTACTCCAACCCGGCCAAGACCCTCGCCGCCGAGCTCGCCGACTCCCTCCCGCTCATCTGGAGCGAGGGCGCCGGGGCGGGCCCGGCCGGGCGCCGGTTCGCCGCCACCCTCGCCGAGCTCGCCGGCCGCCCCGCGCTGGCCGCCGAACTCCCCGAGGCGCTCCCCGCCCACGGGGTCCTGCTCGCCGGCGCCTTCGCCGCGGGCGGCGACCCCGACGACTTCTTCCGTGACCGGGTGGAGGAGCCCCAGGCCCTCCGCGCACGCGTCGTCCTGCTGCGCGACCGGCCGACCGGCGGCCTCACCGCCGCCCCGGCGGCGCGCGAGCTCGCGCTCAGCCACGACACGGCGCTCAGCGAGCTCGAACCGGAGGAGGGGGCCGAGCTGGAGCAGCTCGCGGAACTCCTCGCCGTCACGGATTTCGCCACCGCTTACCTGGCGTTGGCCTCCAGGGGACACGGTTAAGGGACAAGGCCAGGGGCCAGGCCCCTGCGCCCGGCCCTTCTTCCAGGAAGATGACGATGGACCGCCTGACGAACACGATCCGCCCCTACGCCTGGGGTTCCACCACCGCCATCCCGGCCCTCCTCGGGGTCGAGCCCAGCGGCGAGCCCCAGGCCGAGATGTGGATGGGCGCCCATCCCGGAGCCCCCTCCCGCCTCGACCGGGGCAGCGGCGAAACCACCCTCGGCGAGGTCATCGCCGCCGACCCGGAGCGCGAGCTCGGCGCGGCGGCCGTCGCCAAGTTCGGCCCCCGGCTGCCGTTCCTCCTCAAGATCCTCGCTGCCGGCTCCCCGCTCTCCCTCCAGGTCCACCCCGACCTGGCCCAGGCGCGCGCCGGCTTCGCCGACGAGGAGGAGCGCGGCGTCCCGATCGACGCCGGCCACCGCAACTACAAGGACCCCAACCACAAGCCCGAGCTGATCTGCGCGCTCACCCCCTTCAGCGGGCTCTGCGGATTCCGGCCGCCGCAGGAGGCCGCCGACCTCCTGGCCGGCCTCGGCGTCGACTCCCTCAAGCCGTACGTCGACCTGCTGCGCGCCCACCCCGAGGAGGCGGCGCTGCGGGAGGTGCTCACCGCCGTACTGGGCGCCGAGCGCGCGGAGACGGCCCGTACGGTCCACGAGGCCGCGGCCGCCGCGGACCGCCTCGGCGGCCCGTACGAGCCGTACGCCTCGCTCGTCCACGAGTACCCCGGCGACCCGGGCGTGATCGCCGCCATGCTGCTCAACCACGTCGAACTCCAGCCCGGCGAAGGCATGTTCCTCGGCGCGGGCGTCCCGCACGCCTACCTCGACGGCCTCGGCGTCGAACTCCTCGCCAACTCCGACAACGTGCTGCGCGCCGGGCTCACCCCCAAGCACGTGGACGTGCCCGAGCTGCTGCGGATCGTCAGGTTCGAGTCGGGCGACCCGGCCCTGCTGCGCCCCGAGGGCGACGTCGAGGAGGTCTACGAGTCCCCCATCGACGAGTTCCGGCTCTCCCGGTTCGTCCTCGCGCCCGGTGGCGAGCCCCGCGTCCTGCCGTCCGGCGCCCCGCAGATCCTGCTCTGCACGGCGGGCCGCCCGAAGGCCGGCGACATGACCCTGGCCCCCGGCGAGGCGGTCTTCATCCCGGCAAGCGAAAAGTCCGAACTGTCCGGAACGGGTACGGTATTCCGTGCCACGGTGGTGGTCTGACGTACCGTCCGTAGCGGCGGCTGCAACAATGTCCGCCCGTAGCGCGGCGCTCCGGCCTGGGCCGCCGTAACGAGGAAGGGACATCCAGACCCATGAGCGCGTCGGGCGGTACCAAGGCGATCGTGGCGGCACTCGCCGCCAATCTCGCCATCGCTGTAGCCAAGTTCGTGGCATTCGTCTTCAGCGGATCGTCGTCGATGCTCGCGGAAAGCGTCCACTCGCTGGCGGACTCCGGAAACCAGGGGCTGCTGCTCCTCGGCGGAAAGAAGGCCCAGCGCGAGGCGACACCGGAACACCCCTTCGGGTACGGGCGCGAACGCTACATCTACGCCTTCCTCGTCTCCATCGTGCTCTTCACCGTCGGCGGCATGTTCGCCATCTACGAGGGCGTCGAGAAGGTCCAGCACCCGCACCCCATCGAGGCCTGGTACTGGCCGATCGGCGTGCTCGTCTTCGCCATCATCGCCGAGAGCTTCTCCTTCCGTACGGCGATCAAGGAGTCGAACGAGATCCGCGGCTCCCTGTCGTGGAGCCAGTTCATCAAGCGCGCCAAGGCCCCCGAGCTGCCGGTGGTCCTCCTGGAGGACTTCGGCGCCCTCGTCGGCCTGGTCCTCGCCCTCGGCGGCGTCGGCCTCGCGCTCGCGACCGGCAACGGCGTCTGGGACGGCATCGGCACCCTCTGCATCGGCACCCTGCTGCTCGTCATCGCGGTCGTGCTGGCCGCCGAGACCAAGTCGCTGCTGCTCGGCGAGGCCGCGGGCACGGAGGACGTCGAGAAGATCAAGACCGCGCTCGTCGACGGCGACGTCGTCACCCGCGTGATCCACATGCGCACCCTCCACCTCGGCCCGGAGGAGCTCCTGGTCGCCGCCAAGATCGCGGTCGAGGGCAACGACACCGCGACGCAGGTGGCGGACGCCATCAACGCCGCCGAGGCCCGCATCCGCGAGGCGGTCCCGATCGCCCGGGTGATCTACCTGGAGCCGGACATCTACCACGCGGAGTCGGACACCTCCGCCAAGGCCTGACCCCGGCCGCCGCCGTACGCCCGTCCCAGAGGCGGTTCGTCCCCCGACCCACTGGGGCGGGCAGGGCCGATCGGTGTAGATTCGTAGCCAGTGTCAGGCGTCGCTGCTGATGGCGGTCGGGCGGTCCCTCGTGACCGGCCGAGGGGAGAGAGGGCCCCCGACGGACTGTGCTCGGTGCGCCGCCATGCCCAGGCACGGCCGGTGCGCGGCCCAGCCGTACCCACCCTCTCGAACCATGAGGAGCAGCACCCATGGACTTCAAGGTCGCAGACCTTTCCC
Organism: Streptomyces sp. NBC_01551; assembly: GCF_026339935.1. NCBI lineage: Bacteria > Bacillati > Actinomycetota > Actinomycetes > Kitasatosporales > Streptomycetaceae > Streptomyces > Streptomyces sp. NBC_01551. The sequence goes on along the minus strand of NZ_JAPEPX010000001.1, from coordinate 2,388,033 downwards.
TTGCCGCTTTCGGCCGCAAGGAGATCACCCTGGCCGAGCACGAGATGCCGGGTCTGATGTCGATCCGCCGGGAGTACGCGGCGACCCAGCCGCTGGCCGGCGCCCGCGTCACCGGCTCCCTGCACATGACCGTGCAGACCGCCGTCCTGATCGAGACGCTCGTCGCCCTCGGCGCCGACGTCCGCTGGGCCTCCTGCAACATCTTCTCCACCCAGGACCACGCGGCCGCCGCCATCGCCGTCGGCCCGAACGGCACCCCGGAGAACCCGCAGGGCGTCCCCGTCTTCGCCTGGAAGGGCGAGACGCTGGAGGAGTACTGGTGGTGCACGGAGCAGGCGCTGACCTGGCCGAACACCCCCACCGGCGGCCCGAACATGATCCTCGACGACGGTGGCGACGCCACCCTCCTCGTCCACAAGGGCGTCGAGTTCGAGAAGGCCGGCGCGGCCCCGGACCCGTCGACGGCGGACTCCGAGGAGTACGCGCACATCCTCACGCTGCTCAACCGCACCCTGGGTGAGGCCCCGCAGAAGTGGACGCAGCTCGCGTCCGAGATCCGCGGCGTGACCGAGGAGACCACCACCGGTGTGCACCGTCTCTACGAGATGATGGCCGAGGGCACCCTGCTCTTCCCGGCGATCAACGTGAACGACGCCGTGACGAAGTCGAAGTTCGACAACAAGTACGGCTGCCGCCACTCCCTGATCGACGGCATCAACCGCGCCACCGACGTCCTCATCGGCGGCAAGGTCGCGGTCGTCTGCGGATACGGCGACGTCGGCAAGGGCTGCGCCGAGTCCCTCCGGGGCCAGGGCGCGCGTGTCATCGTCACCGAGATCGACCCGATCTGCGCCCTTCAGGCCGCGATGGACGGGTACCAGGTCGCCACGCTGGACGACGTCGTCGAGATCGCCGACATCTTCATCACCACGACCGGCAACAAGGACATCATCATGGCCTCGGACATGGCCAAGATGAAGCACCAGGCGATCGTGGGCAACATCGGCCACTTCGACAACGAGATCGACATGGCGGGCCTCGCCAAGATCGAGGGCATCGTCAAGGACGAGGTCAAGCCCCAGGTCCACACCTGGAAGTTCCCCGACGGCAAGGTCCTCATCGTCCTGTCCGAGGGCCGCCTGCTGAACCTGGGCAACGCCACCGGCCACCCGTCGTTCGTGATGTCGAACTCCTTCGCGGACCAGACGCTGGCCCAGATCGAGCTCTTCACCAAGCCGGCCGAGTACCCCACCGACGTCTACGTGCTCCCCAAGCACCTCGACGAGAAGGTGGCCCGCCTCCACCTCGACGCCCTCGGCGTCAAGCTCACCACCCTCCGCCCGGAGCAGGCCGACTACATCGGCGTCAAGGTCGAGGGCCCGTACAAGCCGGACCACTACCGCTACTGATCCCCACGCGGCAGTAACGGCAGCACGTCACGCAGGCCCCCGGCGGAGATGCCGGGGGCCTGCCCCGTATCCAGGCAAGGACCCACACGATGCCCCGCGGCCGGTACTCGCTCCACGACCCGCACGACCACACCCCGCTCGGCGAGGAGCACTTCCACTGCGCCCCCGGCCCCTCCGGCTGGCGGTACGTCGCCCAGCTCACCGGCCCCGACGGCGACCACCGCGGCTCGCTCGACCTGGCCATCGACTCGCTCGGCCGCCCCATCCGCCTGGAGGCCAACGCCGCGAGCTGGCAGGTCCGCGGCGCCGCCATCGACGGCGTCACCTGGGTCCGCACCGACCCGGCCGGCGCCGAGGCCACCGAAGGCAACGTCCAGGCCCCCGGCTTCACCGGCACTTCCCCGGCCTTCCTCGTCGCCACCGCCCGCCTGCTGCGGCTGACCCCCGGCGCGCCCGCCACCCGCGTCCGGCTCGTCGCCCTCACCGACCCGGTCCTCGCACCCCGTACGGTCGACCAGGCCTGGGCCCTGCTCGGGCGCGAGGAGCACCCCACGGACAGCGGCCCGCTCCTGGTGGACGAGTACCAGGTCAGCGCCCTGGACACCGGCGAGGTCCACACCGTCCACATCGCCGGGGACGTGGTGCTCTCCGCCCCCGGCATCGAACTGGAACACCTGGAGACGCCGCCCTCCACGTTCGAGGACGAGTAGCCGAGCAGACGGCCGGCTCAGGCGGGCGGCGCGAACCCGGTCCCACCCGGCGGCTGTACGGGCGCCACCACCTGCGGTGGCGCGACGTGCAGCTCCGGCGCAGGAGCCGGAGCAGGACCGGCCTGCGGAGCCGCGTACGGCGGGGCAACGGCGGGAACGGCCTGTTGCTGCTGCTGGCCGAAGGCCCGCGCGGCGTCCCGCGACTGCCGCTCGTGCACCACCGCCATCAGGTACGCGGCAGCCGGCACCCCCGCCGGCGGCGGCGCGCCCGTACGGGACACCAGCTCGTCCGCCAGCTTCGCCGCCATCGCGGCGCCCACCGCCGGGTCCAGTTGGCTCATCCGCGTCAGGTACTGGCGTATCGCCAGCCACAGCCCGTCGGGGACGGCCGACAGATCCAGCCCCGCGAACCGCCCGGCCAACCACGGCGGCGGCGCGGGCACCGGCATCACCCGCGCCCCCGGCACCCGCTCCCGGATCACCAGCGTCCCCGCGAACACGTCCCCGAGCCGCCGCCCCCGCTCCGACGCCAGCGAGGCGATGCACGCCACCGACCCGAAGGTCGCCAGCAGCTCCACGACCCCCATCGCCCCGCGCACCAGCGCGTGCCGGAACCGGATCGGCCCGCCGTCCTCCCGTACCACCCGCAGCCCGCACGCCAGCTTGCCCAGGGACTTCCCGTGACTCAGCGTCTCCACCGCGATCGGCACCCCGACCAGCACCAGCAGGAAGCTCGCGATCGTCACCGCGGCGGCCGCGGCGTCGTCGAGCGAGGCCGTCGCGAAGAGCAGCCCGAGCGAGGCGATCAGATAGCCGGTGAAGTACACGAGCAGGTCCAGCGCGAACGCCAACGCGCGGCTCGGCAGCCTCGCCGGCCGCAACCCCAGGACGACCGCGTCCCCCGTCACCAGATC